>NZ_MRCP01000017.1:0-129449 GCF_002303975.1 Pseudomonas sp. ACN5
TGTCGCTGCCGGCACCGGCGAGTTCGCTCACCACGTCCCCGAGCTCGGTGACTTCATAGATATCGCTGCCGTCACCGCCGGCCATCGTATCGGCACCACCACCGCCGATGAGCACGTCATTGCCCGCGTCACCATTGAGGATGTCGTTGCCACCCAGGCCGTTCAGGATGTCGTTGCCATCACCTCCGCTGGCCACGTCGTCGCCTGGCGTGCCGATAAAAATGTCGGCACCGGCGGTACCGACAAACACTGCACCGAGGGTCACCGGGGCCGTGGCGTCGGACGCAATGCTTTCGGCCACACCGAAGTCATCGACGAAATTGACCACCACGCGCACCTGATCGCCGACCTGATCCTGGCCAAGCGTGAATGTGCTAGTGGTGGCTCCGACGATGTCAACGAAGGTGACCCCGTTGGTCTCCTGCCACTGGAAGGTGAACTGCGGATTGCTGAGGCCATCGACGTCGACGATGGTCGACAGGTCGGCGGTCAACACCTGGTTCAGAAACGCAAACCCGAGGATGCCCGGCCCTGCGGTCGGTGCGTTGTTCGCCGACGAGTCGACGATCTCCAGCGTACCATTGCCATCCTGATACACCGCCCGAACGCGGATGTTCAGCCCGGCGACATCGTCCGCCACCAGATAGGTCGCGCCTGTCACTCGCGAAGCCTCGCCTGCGGCGATAACGGTGATGTCATCATAGATGCCCGAACCGGCAATGGTTTCGACCTGCCAATAGTAAGCCACCGGTCCGGTAACCGCACCGGTCGGATTGGCCGCACCCACGCTGTTGGCGTCGCGTATCGACTGACCGCTGACGCGCAGCAGTTGGCCGGCGACAGGCGCATCGACACGCGCACCAGTGGTAGCATCGAGGATCGCCAGACGCCCCACAGGAGCGCTGTTCGAGGCGGTGCCAACACCGGAGGCCTGCGCCTGGTCAGCGAACTGCAAGCGCTCGATGCCGGTCAGGCGATCGACGCCATCACGCCCGGCCACCAGGTCGGTCACGATGACGGCGTTGCCTTCGACAGCGACCGTGTACTCCGACGCGTTACCGGAATACAACGCAGTATCGAAGTTGTCAGTGCCGGTCAGAATCTCCCGCACGATGACCAGTTGGCCCGGGTTGTAGGTACCGTTGAGCATGAACGGCACCAACGGCTCCATGCTGTCGAACGTAGCGATTTCCGCGCCGGTGCCATCAGCGTTTGCCCGTACGCTGATGCGTACGTTCAGCCACTTGTCACCGTCGATGATGTCGTCACCACCGCGACCTTCGATGAGGTCGCTGCCGCTGCCACCGAGGATGATGTTGCCGCCGTCGAAGAACGTAGCTCCCGCTGCCAGCAGATCGGACAGGCCGTTGATCAGGCTGATGTTGGTCAGCACACTGCCGGTTGCACCCGCAGTAGGTAGCGTTGTCGCATCTGTGCTATCGCCGCGCAGGTAATCACCGTGGGACGAACCCGACAGACCTTCCATGGCGTCGAAACGCACCAGCGTCGACGCTCCCGATCCCGGCATCGGAGGTACATCGAAGAAGCGGTCGCTGAAATCGATGCTCACGCCTTGGGCGAGCCCCTTGAAGGTCGCCCAGTCATAGCCCGAGCCGCCGATATAGCGGTCACCAAAGCCGAGACTGCCGACCATGATGTCGTCGCCGCCTTCGCCGTTGAACTTATCGTTCTCGTTGCCGCCGACGTATACATCGTGGCCGATCACAGGGTCGTTGCCGAGCGGGTCGAAGTTGTCGCCAGGTGCACCGTCCGAAGTGCCCTTCTCGATCCAGTCGTCGCCTTCGTTACCCATGTCCTGCTCGTTGGCCTTGCTGCCCAGGATGAAGTCGTTGCCCTGGCCACCAATGGCTTCGGAGGCGTCCTCACCGGTAATGATGAAGTCGTTGCCGAACCCGCCAATGATCAGGTTGACGCCGTTGCCTCCGTGCAGCACGTCATTACCGTCGCCACCCTGGAGGTTATCATCGCCGCCAGTGTCGGTAATGATGTCGTCGCCGGCGCCACCGCGCAGCTGGTCGTTGCCGTCACCGCCTTCGATGCGATCGTTGCCGCCATCGCCCCAGACAGTGTCGTCGCCTTCACTGGAGATGAGGATGTCTGCGTCGTCGGTACCGCCCAGCACGATGTGCTCGTCACCTGTGTACTTGATGTAGTTGGTGTCCGCCCCCGAGGTCAGAGGGTTGTCGCGGAACACCACCTGCTCGCCATTCGGGCCGAGCGGATCGGCGGCGGCCAGGCCTTCGTTGAACTGCCTGCCCGGGTCCACTTCCAGGTAGAGTCCCGGGGTCGAGAACACCAGGCCCGGCAAGTGAGTGGCCGAAGTGTTGGCCATGATCAGCTTGGCAAACGAGTTGCTTTCAAGTTCGGCATTCATCGACAGGCCAGAGGTACGCTCCAGGTAGTAGAAGCGATCGCCATCCTGCAGTTTTTCCAGCTGGTTCTCGAACACGAAGTTGAAGGTCGAGCCGAGCATGCCGCCGAACGGAGTTTTCTGTTCGGCCAGGCCGCCGATCCACAGGTCGATGGCATCGACGCCCGTGATCGTGACATTTCTCAGGTCATCGGCAGTGCCCGCGATATTATCCCTGCCGGGCAGCGTCACGTTGGCAAAGTCACCGGTGCTGTTGAGGAAGTCCAGGCGATCAGCCGGCGCCCCCGCACCACCAAACACCAGCAACATCGCCGCAGCGCGTTTGCCCTCCAGCGTGGCCACCCCGGTGATCGTGTCATGCGTGCCATAGGCGGCGATGAAGTTGATCAACGACTCCGGATGCTTGAGGTGCTGCACCAGGTCGACCCAACTGTTGTACGGCTTGAGTTGGGTGTCACCGGTTTGGCTGTAGATATCGCGGCGGATCGCGTTGAGTGAGGGAATCCCCACATCGCGGCCACGGGCAATGTTGATCGCCGGCAGGTCGAGCGGCAGACCGAGCAGGTTATTGCGCAGCGCCTCGGTGACGAATTCGTCGATTTCGTTACCGGCTTGCCGAGTCACCCCACGTATGATCGCACTGGTCGCATCCTCTGCCGACACGCCACTGGCAGCGTACGCCAACGGGTTGAGGAACGCCGCGATCAGGCCCAGTTGCTGATCGGGATTGGCGCTGCTCGGATCGCCCACCACGTTGAAGTCGATATCGTAGCGATCGACAGTTTCGGTCAGCATCGAGTGGCCAAACCGGTACACGGTGTGGGCGAACTCGGCGACGATCGAGGGATCGAGGTCGACGTCATAGACCTGGGTCGGTGCGAAGAACAGGTCGATGTTGGGCTGGATGGTCCGCGCAAACTCCTCGAACACCAGGTGTTGATACTGCATCTCGGTGCCGAACTTGGCCGCCTGGAACAGGCGCTCGCCATTCCACTGCAGCGCATCGAACTCAGGCTGAGTGGTTGGCAACGAGACCACCGGAGTGAGCAGCCACTCGTTGAGGAAGGCCACGTCACCCGAATCGAGCACGGTGTCCTTGGTTTGCTGGACCAGGCGGTTGTGCTCGGAGTGGAAGATCGCATGCACCGCGGTCAGGCCGATGTTCTCGTTGACCCGGCCGTCGCCGGCGATGTAGTGCTTGTCGAGCAGCTCGTTGTCGTAGGTGCCGGCTAATTGCGGGCCGCCAATGGCGGTGTCCGCGTCAGGCGTCAGGCCGCCGGTCGGATCGGCGCTGTGCGCGATGTCGTTGAGGAAGGCATGGCCGGTGCGCACGGCGTCCGTCAGGCTGATCGGCGCGGCCCGGTTACCCTCGACGAGCACGTCATCGTCCGTACCGGGAAGGCCATCCGCGCCCACCATCACGACTTGTGGGAGGCCGTTAGGCCCCTTGATGAAGTTGCCGTAAGCATCGGTCGCCAGCAGCGGTACGTTGAACACGTCCGCATCAGTCAAGTTGATGCCGAGCAGATCACGGGCCTGGGCCTTGACGATTGCCCAGGTGGCCATGCCGCCCGAAATGTCGTCATCGGTAAACAGGATGCCGTCTACACCAGCAGTCCGATTCTCGATCAGCTTGCCGGTGGCGACCGGATCGCCGGCGGCGTTGAGCTCATAGGCACGCAGGAACACCTGGTGCGAAGGGTGCGAGCTATAGGTCTGGTTCTGGTCCACGAACGGCGAGGTGGTATTGGTGTGCTCATGGATGTCGTCGGGCGTGCCGAGAATGCCATCCTCCCCTGGCTGGTTGGTCGCACGGCTCAGTACCATGAAGTTGGTGTTGCCGCCTGGCACAAACAGCGGATCATCCTCTTTCAGCGGGATGAAGATGGTGCCCGAACCGCCTTTGGTGACCAGGTCCAGACCATGATCGAAGAACTGCCCGAAAAAGGTCATCCAGGCGTTGAACGGCGCGGACAATCCCGCATCCGCCGTGGTGTTCTCGAACAGGTACACATCGTGATCATCGCCAGTACCGAACTGACCATCCAGCCCTGGGCTGGCGACTATCCGTACGCCATCCTTGAGTACGTCGTCATTAAGCGAACCCACCACGCCGAAGTCGAGATGACCATTGGCGCCCGGGTCGAAAGCCGTGGCATAGGCCGCCGGGTTGTTCGACGTCTGGTCGACGATCAGGTTACTGATGGTGCGCGGCTGCGAGTCAAACACAGCGCCAGTGGTCTGCTGATACGTCGTTCCCGGGCCGGCCGGCGAGCCGGGACCAAAGAAGCCGGCAGGAGCACCTTCCGCCGGATTGAAGACCGGATCGGTCACCCGCGGAAAGAGGTTATCGGCGGCGCCGAACTCGGTGTTGTTGGTGCCGTTGAGGTTCAACAGGTTGTTGTTCGACCCGTCGACCGTACGTAGGCCCAACGGCGCGCGGATGTTCGGGATCAGCGAGAGGATGTCCTGACCAGACGCTTCAGCCTCGGCAATCTTGATCTGGTCAAGAATGAAGTTGAGGTCGGAGCGGACCATGTGCAGGCCCGCGCCACCCGCGGTGGCATCGACAACCGGGGTCTGCGCCGTTGGCACGACCGGCGCGCCGGGAGCCACCACTGAAGTGGGTTGCGAGAACAACACTTCAGTCGTGCCATGACCGTCCTGGTAGATCGCCTTGACCCGCAACGACAATCCGGCAAGGTCGGGAGATACCTTGAAGGTGGTGCCGTCGGCACTCTGGAACGCCAGATCGCCAGCCGGCAACAGGACGATGTCCTCGAAAACGCCGCTGCCTGGGTCTGCTTCGAATTGCCAGAAGTAGGACACCGAACCGTTGATCAAGCCCTGCGGATTACCCGCCGTGACGTTGTCGCCATCGCGCACCCCGGCCACGCTGACAGTCAGTATATCGCCCACGACTATCGCGCCGCCGTTGCCATCCGTGACAGTCGGACTGCCAGTCGGTTCGGCATTGAGTCCATCCACCAGCACCAGCTGGTTATCGGCGAATTGCAGGCGTTCGATATGCAGCAGGGTATCGGTGCCGTCACGGCCCGCTACGCTGTCTGTCACCGTATAGACGTCGTCCTCCAGATCGTCGGTACCGCGGTCGTCGACGGTCACCGTATACTCGTCCTGAAGCCCGGAGAAAATGGCGGTGTCGAAGGCCTCCCCGTCAGTCGAGGTGCCGGGCATGATTTCCCGCACGGCCTGGAGCTGACCAGGGTTGATGGTGCCGTCCAGCATGAGCGGAATCATATCGATCATGCTGTCGAAGGAGGCGATTTCGGGACCGGTATGGTTGACGTCAGCCGGATCATAAACGGCAATCCTGACGTTGATCCATTTGTCACCGTCGATCAGGTCATCGCCACCGCGACCCTCGATCAGGTCACTGCCATCGCCGCCGAGGATGATGTTGCCAGTGGCAAAACCGGTGGTCGGCAATCCGGCATCGGCCAGGAACTGCTCCAGCCCGCGGATCAACGCCACATTGGTCAGCGCACTGCCTGTGGTACCGCCGTGGTTGATGATGGTGTCGGCATTGACATTATCGCCTTTGAGCACATCGCCGAAGCTCGAACCGGACAAGCCCTCGACCTCGGCAAAACGGTCGAGAATCGAGGCCGGCGAGGCCCCGACCGGATTGAACACACCGGTGTTCTGGTTTGGCGCATTGCCGTGTGGCTGTGCCAGCGCGGCCATGGTCAGGTCGGCGGTCACGCCGGTCCTGTCATTCTTGTAGGTCACCCAGTCGAAACCGGACATGCCGTCCATCTTGTCCTGAGCGTCGCTGCCGGTGAAGATGTCATCGCCACCCTCGCCGATCATTTCGTCGAAGCCGGGACCACCGATAAAGATGTCGTTGCCTATCACGTCGTCATTGAGCAACGGCGAGGCGTTATCGCCAGGCGCACCGTCTTGGGTGCCCATCTCGATCCAGTCATCACCTTCGCCACCGGTAGGTGGCAGGTTGGTCTTGGCACCGAGAATGAAGTCATCACCCCGGCCGCCGAAGGTAAGGGAGATGTCTTCTGTGGTGATGATGAAATCCTGGCCATCGCCACCCAGGATCAGGTTTCCACCCGCCAGCATGCTGCCGGCCACGATCACATCGTTACCGTCATTACCTTCCAGACGGTTGTCACCGAACGAGTCGCTGATGATGTCATCACCCGCGCCACCCAGTACCGCGTCGTTCCCGGCGCCACCTTCGAGACGGTCGTTGCCGCCGTCGCCGTAAAGGGTGTCATCACCCTCGCCGGAAATGAGGATGTCATTGCCGGCGGTGCCGCCCATGACGATATGGTCTTCACCGGTGTATTGCAGGTAATTGGTGTCTGGACCCACGGTGTCTGGGTTGTCGCGAATCACCAGCGACACGACTTCGACGCCGTTGATCAGGATGCCGCCCGTCGGGTCGGCTCGGCCGTCCGCGCCAAGGCCGGTGAACTGAGCGGTCTGATCCACCTCGAGGGTGAACGTCGGTGTCAGGAACACAGTGTTCGACAGGTGGGTGACATCGGAGTTGAGCATGATCAGCTTGGCAAAGGAGTTGTTTTCCAACTCGGTGCCGAAGTCCAGGCCCGCGGTACGCGCCAGGTAGTAAAAGCGGTCGCCGTTCTGCAATGCCTCCATCTGGGTTTCAAACACGAAGTTGAAGGTCGAGCCGAGCATGCCGCCGAACGGCATCTTCTGTTCGGCGAGGCCACCGACCCAGAAGTCGATGTCGTCCACACCGGTAGTGGTGACGCCATTGACCATGGCGTAGATGCCCGAACTGTTAAGGAATGCCACGCGATCCGCTAAATCGGCGGTAAAGGTACGCGCATTGGCCGTGCCAGCATTGATCACCGCGCTACCGCCAAACACCAGGGCAGCAGCGACCGCACGCATCTCGGCCATCGTATCAACATCGGCTGCCGTCAATGCCCCGTGGGTACCGAAGGCCGCGATGAAGTTGACCAGCGACTCGGGGTGCTTTAGGTGGTCCGCCAGGTCAGCCCAACTAATGTACGGCCTCAGTTGGCTGTCGCCGGTCGATGCGTACATCTCACGACGCGCTTCATTCAAGGTAGGGATGCCAGTGTCGCGACCACGCGCCAGGTTCAGAGCCGGCAAATCGAGCGGCAGACCGAGCAGGTTGTTGCGCAAGGCTTCGGTGACGAACTCATCGATCTCGTTGCCGACCTGGCGGGTCACACCTCGAATGATCGCCCCTGCCGCTTCGTCCGCGGTCGCTCCGCTGCCGGCGAACGCCAGCGGGTTGAGGAAGGCCGCGATCAGACCCAGCTGCGAGTCCGGATTGTTCGGATCAGTGAGCAGCGGATTGAACGCAGGGTCGAAGCGATCGACGGTCTCGGTCAACATCGAGTGACCGAAGCGGTACACCACGTGGGCGAACTCGGCGAGGATTGCCGGATTGATCGAGGTGTCATACCCGCTGGGCGCAAGGAACTCGTCGATCTGTGGCTGAACGGTACGCCCGAATTCCTCGAACACCAGGTGTTGGTACTGCATTTCAGTACCGAACTTGGCGGCCTGGAACAGGCGTTCACCATCCCACACCAGTGCCGCGATCCCGGCGGGTGTAGTCGGTATCGCAGCCACGTCGTCAGCCAGCCACTCATTGAGGAAGGCCAGGTTACCGGAGGCAAGGATAGTGTCCTTGGACTGCTGGACCAGACGGTTGTGCTCGGAGTGAAACACATGGTGCACGGCGGTCAGGCCGATGTTCTCGTTTACCCGGCCGTCGCCGGCAATATAGTGGGCGTCGAGCAGTTCGTTGTCATAGGTCAGGTTGTTGCCGGTCGGGCCAACGGGCTGCGCATTGCCGACAAGGGTGTCGCCATCCGCCTGCAGAACGCCACCGACGACGACGGGTGCAGCATTGTGGGCAATGTCATCGAGGAAGGCATGCCCGGTACTCACGGCGTTGGTCAGACTGATCGGAGCAGCCCGGTTGCCTTCAACCAGTTGCGTGACGTCATCCGCTGTCCCGGCGATGCCGTCGGCACCGTTACTGATGCGAATCACCACCTGCGGCATGCCGCCAGGCCCGCGAATGAAGTTGCCGTAAGCATCGGTTGCCAGCAACGGCACGTTGTGTACATCGGCATCGGTCAGATCGATGCCGAGCATGTCACGGGCCTGCGCCTTGACCACTGCCCAGGTCGCCATGCCGCCATTTTCGCCGCCGGTAATCAAGCGCCCCGTGGCAACAGGGTCACCTGCCGCGTTGAGGACGTACTCACGCAGGAACACCTGATGCGAGGGGTGCGAGCTGTAGGTCTGGCTTTGGTCGACGAACGGCGAGGTGGTGTTGGCCTGGCCATCATCAGCCGTGCCGACTACGCCGTCCGCACCAGCGGTACGCACGGCACGTGACAGCACCATGAAGTTGGGGCCGCCCGTTACGAACAACGGATCGTCCGGCTGCAGCGGAATGAACACAATCTCGGTAGCGCTCTTGGTGACCAGGTCGAGACCGTGGTCGAAGAACTGGCCGAAGAAAGTCATCCACGAGTTGAAGCCGGCGGTCAGGCCGACGTCCGGTGACTCGTTGGGAATGAAGAACACTTCCTTGTCATCGGCCGTGCCGAACACGCCATCCAGGCCAGGGCTGATCACCGGAGTGGCGCCGCCGTTCGCCGCTACCGCGGCCGGGTTGTTGGCAGTCTGGTCGACGATCAGGTTACTGATAATCCGTGGTTGCGGATCGATCACCGTCCCGGTTCCTGCGTATTGCGCCGATAGAAAGGAAGGATCAAGCAGGCGCGGAAAATCAGCGTCCGCCGCGCCGAAATCAGTCTGGCCAGTGACCAGGTTGTTAAAGCTGCCATCGACGGTACGCAGACCGAATGGCACCTGAGTGTTGGGAAGCAAATCAATGAGGCTGGTGCCGGCGGCATTCGCTTCGGCGATAAAGATTTGCTTGAGGATGAACTCCAGGTCCGCTTGGGTGAAATTGGCCATTTTGGATTGCCCTCGATCTGTCTGGGTAAAGGCGCGGGACGAGAAAATCCTCCCGCGCCAAGTCAAGTGCTGGCTTGCGCAGTGTGTTGGTCATGTTTTTTTGCGAGAGCTGGCGTTACCCGGAACCCGGGATACGCGCCTGGAATTCGCGTAGTGAATGGCTCGCCGAACGGTCAGGCAGAGCAAGTACGACCCTTGGGCGGGCCATGGAAACAGGAGGTAAAGGCAAACTTGCTGGAAAGCCCCTTCACTCTGCAAAAGAACGCAATGATCGACATGCTCTGCTCCTTCCGGGAAATCACCGCGCCTTGCGTTGCCAAAACGATGACAAGCTTCAGGCGGGCGGGCCCCCCGATAACTAAGACTAAAGTTCCATAGCAAAACTTTGTCAATTTTACGTCGTTAAAACAGACGACCGGTGTTAGATCGCACAACTAGCTGTTTTTAAACGACATATGTAATTCTGAGTGCAGGTATAGAGCGAAATGTTATTTCTAACTGCCGGTGTGCAAATAACAAAGGAATAACGTCGCAGCACGTAACTGCCTAAGTACCTTTCATGTCCTTCCAGCCTTGGGTGGAGAGATTGCGCGCGCCGAACCGGAGGTACGGGTGGCCGTCGAAAAAGGCCTGAAGCAAATACAGAAAGCCTGGGCCGATCGTCTCGGCAGCCCTGATGCTGCATGGGCCGTCATCGCTCAATGTATGGGAGCGCTAGTCCTGTCCCGGGCAGTCGAGAAAGAACGAACTCGAAAGGAAATCATTGCCTCGACCCGCAAAGCGCGAGAGCAGTTCGCAACGCCAGATCATCGCTATCGCGGCAAAACCCTGGTCGATTCAGCCCTCCCTGAATTCCCACATCGAACGCATTCATGAGGCAATTGAGTGGAAGGAGAACGGGAGGGCATCCATTGCCCTCCCCTCCGTTTTCCACGTTCCCTGCGACAGTACTGACCAGTACCTCAAGTGGCCAGAATGAAGTCCGTCTGATCAACGGTCGCGCTGTTGACACCCACAAGGCGGATGGAGTCCGCTCCGATCCCGACCACCGTGTCCGCCCCGTTAGCCGTTATGGTCAGGCTGGGAGCGAACGTCGCGCTGGTGATCCCCATCGGCCTGAGATCGAGCAAGTCCTGTCCTGCGGCCGGATTGGCTGAGAAGTTCAGGATCGTGTCGTTGCCGAAACCCGCGGCACCAAACACGAACGTATCGTTGCCGGCCACGCCACCACTCATCACGTCGTTACCCCCAGCGCCGACGATGAAGTCGTTACCTGCACCACCCACGATCGTGTTGGCCAGCCCGTTGCCAGTGCCCACAAAGTTGCCGTTGCCGCCGAAAAACAGATTCTCGACGTTGGCATCCAGGGTGTAGCTCGCGAGTGAGGTCCAGATCGTGTCGTTGCCGCCACCGGCGTTCTCGCCTACCACGTCCCCGAGGTCGGTGACTTCGTAGACATCGCTGCCGGCACCGCCGACCATCGTGTCGGCACCGCCGTTGCCGATGAGGACGTCGTTACCCGCAGCGCTCACGAGCATGTTGGCCAGCTCGTTGCCGGTGCCCACGAAGTTGCCGCTGCCGCCGAAAAACAGATTCTCGACGTTGGCACTCAGGGTGTAGCTCGCGAGCGAGGTCCAGACCGTGTCGATGCCGGCACCGGCGAGTTCGACCGCCTGGTCCCCAAGGTCGGTGACTTCATAGATATCGCTGCCGCCACCGCCGACCATCATGTCGGCACCTGCGCCACCGACGAGGACGTCGTTACCCGCTCCGCCCGCGATCGTGTTGGCGAGCTCGTTACCGTTGCCCGCGAAGTTGCCGCTGCCGCCGAAAAACAGATTTTCGACGTTGGCACCCAGGCTGTAGCTCGCGAGCGAGGTCCAGACCGTGTCGCCACCACCACCGGCGAACTCGATCACCTGGTCCCCAAGGTCGGTGACTTCGTAGATATCGTTGCCACCACCGCCGACCATTATGTCGGCACCTGCGGCACCGATGAGGATGTCGTTACCCGCACCGCCCACGATCGTGTTGTCGAGCACGTTGCCGCTGCCCGCGAAGTTGCCGCTGCCGCCGAAAAACAGATTCTCGACGTCGGCACTCAGGGTGTACCTCGTGAGCGAGGTCCAGACCTCGTCAATGCCGCCACCAGCGAGCTCGGTCACCACGTCCCCAGCGTCGGTGACTTCGTAGATATCGTTGCCAGCACCGCCGACCATCGTGTCGGCACCAAGACCGCCGATGAGCACGTCATTGCCCGCGTCACCATTGAGGATGTCGTTGCCGCCCAGGCCGTTCAGGATGTCGTTGCCATCACCTCCGCTGATCACGTCGTCGCCTGCCGTGCCGGTCAATATGTCGGCACCGGCGGTACCGACAATCACATCGCCGACCACAGTCGTTGGCGCTGAGAAGACCTGCTCCAGCGTGCCGAGGCCATCGGTGAAACTCGCGACAACGCGAAGGCTCAATCCGACCTGCGCCTGGGTCGGCGTGAAGGTCAAGCCCGTCGCGCCGGCAATGTCCGTGAAGGGCACGCCGATACCCCCTACTTGCCACTGATGCGTGACCACCCCTACTCCGTTGGCGTCGGTGAACGCATCCGTGGCGGTCAAGGCCGAGCCTTCCGTCGGGCTCGTATCGCTGATCAGCACCGTGCCAACCGGCAGGAGGTTGACGGGGCTGCCGCCGAGCGGCGCAGTTGGCGCGGTCGGGGCCGAGAAAATGCTTTCCAGCACGCCGTGGCCGTCCTGATAGATGGCCCTGACGCGCAGCGCCAGTCCCAACTCAGCCGCAGTCACCGTGAAGGTCGAGCCGGTCGCGGTTCCTAGTCCACCTCCGAGCGCAATACCAATGTCGTCGAAGATACCGGTGCCTGGGTTCGTTTCGACCTGCCATACGAAGGCAATGGGACCGGTGATCGTACCGCCTGCAGTGACATTGTCCGCATCGCTGACGGTGTCGGCCAACACCGTCAACACTTGGCCAACGGCCGGCGTGCCATCGCTGATCCTCAGCAAGCCCACCGGCTCGGCGTTCAAGCCATTGACGAGAACCACCGACTGATCGGCGAACTGCAGCCGCTCGATACTGCTGAGCCTGTCAGTACCGTCCCGACCGACGACGCTGTCGGCCACGGTGATCGTGCCGTCGGCGTTCTCGATGACGGTGTAGTCGGCCAGAAGGCCGGTGTACAGGGCCGTGTCGAAGGAATGGCCAGGGTTAAGGGGGTCAGGCGCATCCGTCAGGATCTCACGGACGGCAACGAGTTGGCCGGGGTTGTAAGTGCCGCTGAGCATGAACGGCTCCAACTGGAGCATGCTGTCGAACGTTGCGATCTCCGGACCTGTGCCATCAATGTTCTGCCGCACGCTGATACGTACGTTGAGCCACTTGTCACCGTCGACCAGGTCATCGCCACCACCACCTTCGATGATGTCGCTGCCGCCGCCGCCGAGGACGATGTTGCCGGCGCCGAACTGATCGTCTGCCGTGCCCACAATGCCGTCCGGGCCGGCTGCTGCGGTGCCGACGAACGAGCGCAGGCCGCTGACCAGGTCGAAGTTGGTGAGCACGCTGCCCTGAGCACCGGCAGCCGCGATCACGGTGGCATCGGCATCATCGCCACGCAGGATGTCGCTGAAGTGCGATCCCGTCAGACCTTCCACCAGTTGGAACCGAGCCACGGTTGCGGCCAACTCCGGCAGTGGCGGCGCGATAGCGATCTCGGCGAGGCTCAGGTCGACGGACACGCCGAACGGGTCGTCCTTGAAGCCGGCCCAGTCGTAACCGGAGCCACCCAGGTAGCGGTCCCCCGCGCCGCCGTTGCCGAACATGATATCGTCGCCACCTTCAGCCATGAATCTGTCGGGCGCGCCGGTGCCGATGAAGATGTCGTTACCGCGTATCAAGTCGAGCCCGTTCGGGTCGAAATTGTCGCCGGGAGCACCATCGGCGGTTCCCCTCTCGATCCAGTCGTCACCTTCGTTACCCATCAGTTGTTCGTCGGCGAGACTGCCCATGATGAAGTCGTCGCCCGCGCCGCCGAAGACCTCCGAGGAGTCCTCGCCGGTGACGATGAAGTCCTTGCCTAAGCCGCCAAGGTTCAGATTCACGCCGCTGCCACTGTGGATGACGTCGTTGCCGTCGCCGCCATGAATGGTGTCGTCGCCGCCCATGTCGGTGATGATGTCATCGCCGTCGCCCCCGACCATGAAGTCGTTGCCGTAGCCACCTTCGAGGCGGTCATTGGCACCGTCGCCATAGAGCGTGTCGTCGCCGTCGCCGGAAACGAGAATGTCATTGACGGCCGAGCCACCGAGCACCACATGGTCTTCGCCGGTGTACTGCAGGTAGTTGGTATCAGGGCCGACCGTCGCAGGGTTGTCCCGAATGACCAGCGGCGTGAGGAGGATGCCGCCGACAGGATCGGTATTACCGGGCAGGTCGTCGATGGTGCCCACGATGCCGTCCGGACCGGCAATCACACTCTCGTTGAACTGCCTGGCCGGGTCGACCTCCAGGGTAAAGGCCGGAGTCAAGAACATGACAGCTGGGAGGTGGGTCGCATCGGTGTTGGCCATCACCAGTCTCGCGAACGAGTTGTTCTCCAACTCGGTGACGAAGTTCAGCCCCGCGTTGCGTTCCAGGTAGTAGAAGCGGTCGGCGTTCTGCAGCTTCTCCATCTGGGTCTCGAACACGAAGTTGAAGGTCGAGCCGAGCATGCCGCCAAACGGCATTTTTTCCTCGGCGAGGCCGCCGATCCAGAGGTCGATGTTGTCCAGACCGGTAATGGTGACGCCGGTCGGGCCACTCGCCCAGGCGCCGGTGCTATTGAGGAAGTCCAGCCGGTCCGCCGGCTCGCCGGCGCCGCCCAACACCAGGAGCGAGGCCGCGGCGCGCTTCCCGTCGAGCGTGGTGGCGCTGGTAATGGAGGCGTGCGTGCCATAGGCGGCGATGAAGTTGATCAGCGATTCCGGGTGCTTCAGGTGTTGCACCAAATCGGCCCAGCTGATGTAGGGCTTCAGGTTGCTGTCGCCGGTCGCGGTGTAGAACTCACGACGCGCCTCGTTCAGGGTCGGAATCCCGGTATCACGGCCGCGCGCGATGTTGATGGCGGGCAGGTCGAGCGGCAGGCCCAGCAAGTTGTTGCGCACCGCTTCAGTGACGAACTCATCGATCTCGTTGCCGACCTGGCGCGTCAAGCCGCGGACGATGGCACCGGCCGCCTGCTCCGGGGTCGGGCCGCTGGCCGCAAACGCCAGCGGATTGAGGAAGGCCTGAATCAGGCCGATCTCGCTGGAGGCGAAGTTGGGGTCCAGCCGGTCGATGGTCTCGGTCAGCATCGAGTGGCCGAGTCGGTAGACCGCGTGCGCGAACTCGGCGACGATCGCCGGGTCGATCTCGGTTTGATAATTCTGGTGTTCGCCAAGGAAGGGATCGATGTTCGGCTGAATGGTACGCGCGAACTCTTCGAACACCAGGTGCTGGTACTGCATCTCGGTACCGAATCTCGCCGCCTGGAACAGGCGCTCTCCGTTCCAGTGCAGGGCAGCGATCTCAGCCGCGGTTGTTGGCAACACCAACAATTGGGCATCAGGCATCAGCCACTGGTTCAGGAAGTTGACATCGTTGGAGGCGATGGCCACATCCTTGGTGTGCTGGACCAGACGGTTGTGCTCCGAGTGGAAAATCGCGTGGACGGTGGTCAGGCCGATGTTCTCGTTGACCCGGCCGTCACCGGCGATGTAGTGCGCGTCGAGCAGTTCGTTGTCGTAGAAGCCTGCGGCTACCGGTCCGCCGGCAACGAGGTCGGCATCGGCCGTCAGTGGCGCACCGGTCTGGCTGTCCACCGGAACGGCGCTGTGGGCGATATCGATGAGGAACTGGTGGCCGGTGCGCACGGCATTGACCAGGCTGATCGGCGCAGCAGGATTACCCTCGACGAGAACATCATCGGCGGTATCAGCAATACCATCCGGGCCCCTCATCATGACCATCGGGAAGCCGTTCGGGCCCTTGATGAAATTGCCGTAGGCGTCGGTGGCGAGCAGCGGCACGTTGTCGAAGTCGGCATCGGTAAGATTAATGCCAAGCAGATCGCGCGCCTGCGCCTTCACCACTTTCCAGGTGGCCATCCCACCGATTTCGACGTCGTCCGCAGTGCCGAACAGGCCATCGGCGCCCAGGTCACGATTGGTGATCAGCCTGCCGGTCGCCACCGGATCGCCGGCGGCATTAAACTCGTAGGCGCGCAGGAACACCTGGTGCGAAGGGTGCGAGGTATAGGTCTGGTTCTGGTCGACGAACGGCGTGGTGGTGTTTGAAGCCTCGTGGATGTCGTCGGCGGTGCCGAGGATGCCATCAGGCCCTGGCAGGTTGGTGGCCCGCGTCAGCACCATGAAGTTGGTCGGGCTGCCCGGAACGAACAGCGGATCGTCCGGCTGCAACGGGATGAACACCGTGCCGCTGCCGCCCTTGGTCACCAGGTCGAGGCCGTGGTCGAAGAACTGACCGAAGAAGGTCATCCACGGGTTGAACGGCGCGGACAGACCCACGTCCGGCGACTGGTTAGGCATGAAAAAGGTCTGGAAGGTCGTGCCGTCGGTACGGGTTCCAGTAATGACCTGCGCACCGTCCTTCAAGACATCGTCAACCGTGCCGAGGATGCCATCCAGACCGGGATCGAACGTGGCCGCGACCGCTGCCGGGTTGCTGGCGGTGTTGTCGGCGATCAGATTGCTGATGGTCCGTGGCTGCGAGTCAGTCACCAGGCCGCTGGTCTGAGCGTAAGAGGTTCCCGCTTCCGCCGTATCGAACTGCGCCGGAACCAGTCGCGGGAAGACCGTGTTGGCTGCACCGAACTCGTTCTGACCCGCCACCAGGTTGTTGAACGACCCGTCGACCGTGCGCAGGCCCAAAGGCAACCGTGCATTCGGCAGCATGCTGAGGAGATCCTCACCGGCCGCATTCCTTTCCGAGATCAGAATCTGGTCGAGAATGAACTGCAGATCGGCCCGGATATAGTGCACACCCGTGCTGGCGACCGGAGTCTCGGCCGGCAGCGGGGCTGCCGGTGGCGGAGCAACGCCGGCTACGACCGCTGCGGTTGGAGCAGAGAACGCAGTCTCAAGCACACCATTTTGATCCTTGTAGACGGCCCTGACGCGCAATTCCAGCCCGGCGAGATCCGGGGTCACCCTGAAGGTCGGCCCGGTTACGTGCGCCAATGCTGCGCCCCCGTCCGCAAGACGGGTGATGTCCTGAAAGACGCCCGTACCCGGGACTGCTTCGAACTGCCAGTAGAAGGCGATCGGTCCAGTGATGGCACCGCCGGCGTTGTCGGCATCGGTCACGTCGGCAGCCGATACCCTCAGCAGTTGACCCGTGGTCGGCGTAGCGTCCGGGGTGTTGCTGGCAGCGTCGAGGATGGTCAGCAAGCCCAGCGGGTCGTTGTTAAGCCCGACCCCGCCAGGCAGGGTGAGCGACTGATCGTTGAACTGCAGCCGCTCGATATTGGTCAGGCGGTCGGTGCCGTCGCGACCGACGACGCTGTCGACCACGGTGGTCACGCCGCCCACAGTGGTGACGGTATAGTCGAGCTGGTTGCCAGTGAACAAGGCCGTATCGAAGGCGGGGGCATCCGTCAGGATCTCGCGGACGATGACCAACTGACCGGGGTTGAATGTGCCATCGAGCATGAACGGGATCATGGGCTCCATGCTGTCGAAGGTGGCAATCTCCGGCCCGGTTCCGTCAAGGTTCTGGCGCACGCTGATGCGCACATTCAGCCACATGTCGCCGTCGACCAGGTCGTCACCGCCGCGGCCTTCGATGATGTCGCTGCCACCACCGCCGAGGAGGATGTTGCCCGCGCCGAACTGATCGTCTGCCGTGCCCACGATACCGTCCGGGCCGGCTGCAGCCGCGCCAAGAAACGCCCGCAGACCGTTGACGAGGTCAATATTGGTGAGCACGCTGCCTGGGACACCGGCAGCGGCGATCGCGAGCGCGTCGGCATCATCGCCGGTCAGCATGTCGCTGAACGCCGACCCCGACAGTCCTTCCACCTCGGGGAACTTGGTATGCACGCCTGCAACCGAGGGCGACAGGGCCGATTGTTCGAAGGCGATGCGGGTCATGTCCACAGTCACGCCGAAACGATCATCCTTGTAGGTGGCCCAGTCGAAACCGGACATGCCCAACATCTTGTCCGGGCCCTCACTGCCGATGAAGATGTCATCGCCGCCTTCACCGATCATTTCATCGAAGCCGCCGTCACCGCTGAAGACGTCGTTGCCGCCGGTCAACTCTTCCAGCAAAGCCAGTGGCAGGTTACCGGCGAAATTGTCGCCGGGGGAGCCGTCCTGGGTCCCGACCTCGATCCAGTCGTCGCCATCGCCGCCCATCATTTGTCCGTTCAGCCGGCTGCCGAGCATGAAGTCATCGCCGGCGCCGCCGAAGACCTCCGAAAAGTCCTCGCCGGTGACGATGAAATCGTTGCCGGCGCCGCCGAGGATGATATTGATGCCGTTGCCGCCGTGGATGACGTCGTTGCCGGCCCCGCCGTGGATGACGTCGTCGCCGCCCATGTCGGTGATGATGTCATCGCCATCGCCACCCTCGATCTCGTCATTGCCGTAGCCGCCTTCGAGGCGATCATTACCGGCGTCGCCCCAGAGCGTGTCGTCGCCGTCGCCAGAGACGAGAATGTCATTGCCGGCGGTACCGCCGAGCACGACATGGTCTTCGCCGGTGTACTGCAGGTAGTTGGTATCGGGACCGATCGTCGCGGGGTTGTCGCGAATGACAAGCGGTGTGATCTCGACCCCGTTGATCATCATGCCGCCAGTGGGATCGGCACGGCCATCGACGCCGAGCCCCGTGTGCTGCAGGGTCGGATCGACCTCGAGCGTCCAGGTCGGGGTCGAGAAGATTAGGCCCGGGAGATGGGTCGCGTCGGTGTTGAGCATCACCATCTTGGCGAACGAGTTGTTCTCGAGCTCGCTCAGGAAGTTGAGTCCCTGGGTGCGGTGCAGGTAGTAGAGCCGGTCGCCGCTTTGCAGCTTCTCGAGTTGGTCCTCGAAGACGAAGTTGAAAGTCGAGCCGAGCATGCCGCCGAACGGCATTTTTTCCTCGGCCAGGCCGCCGATCCAGAAGTCGATGGCATCAACGCCGGAGATGGTGAAGTCGTCTGCGGTGTTCGGAATACCGTCCGCCCCGGCGTTGTTCGCCCAGACACCGGTGCTGTGGAGGAAGTCCAGGCGATCCACCGGCTCACCGACGCCGCCCAACACCAGGAGCGTGGCCGCTGCGCGTTTCGCGTCGAGCGTGGTGGCGCTGGTAATGGAGGCGTGCGTGCCGTAGGCGGCGATGAAGTTGATCAGCGATTCCGGGTGCTTCAGGTGTTGCACCAAATCGACCCAGCTGGTGTAGGGCTTCAGCTGGCTGTCGCCGGTGCCGGCGTAGAATTCACGGCGCGCCGCGTTCAAGGACGGGATGCCGGTATCGCGGCCGCGCGCGATGTTGAGGGCGGGCAGGTCGAGCGGCAGGCCCAGCAAGTTGTTGCGCACCGCTTCGGTGACGAACTCATCGATCTCGTTGCCGACCTGGCGCGTCAAGCCGCGCACGATGGCGCCGGCCGCCTGTTCCGGGGTCGGGCCGCTGGCCGCAAACGCCAGCGGATTGAGGAAGGCCTGAATCAGGCCGATCTCGCTCGAGGTGAAGTTGGGGTCCAACCGGTCAATGGTCTCGGTCAGCATCGAGTGGCCGAAGCGAAAGACCGTGTGCGCGAACTCGGCGACGATCGACGGATTGATTGTGTCATCGAAGTCAAGGAAGGCATCGACCTGCGGTTGAATGGTGCGCGCGAACTCTTCGAACACCAGGTGCTGATACTGCATTTCGGTGCCGAATTTCGCCGCCTGGAACAGGCGCTCACCGTTCCAGTTCAAGGTAGACAGATCAGCAGGAACAGCCGTGACGGGCGTCAGCAGCCACTGATTCAGGAACGTCAGGTCGCCGGCGGCCGCTGAGGCGAGGACCGTGTCCTTGGTCTGCTGGACCAGCCGGTTGTGCTCCGAGTGGAAAATCGCGTGGACGGTGGTCAGGCCGATGTTCTCGTTGACCCGACCGTCGCCGGCGATGTAGTGCGCGTCGAGCAGCTCGTTGTCGTAGGAGCCTGCGGCCACCGGGCCGCCGGCAACGAGGTCAGCATCGGCCGTCAGTGGCGCACCGGTCTGGCTGTCCACCGGGCTGGCATTGTGCGCGATGTCGATGAGGAACTGGTGACCGGTGCGGATCGCCAGCGATGCGTCGATCGGCGCCAGCGGATTGCCCTCAACCAGGCCGGTCGCGGTCACGATCTGCGCAAAGCCGTTCGCCCCCCGAATGAAGTTGCCGTACGCGTCGGTCGCCAACAGCGGCAGGTCGAGGACGTCGAGATCGTCGAGATCAATGCCAAGCATGTCGCGCGCCTGCGCCTTCACCACTTTCCAGGTGGCCATCCCGCCGATTTCGACGTCGTCGGCAGTACCGAACAGGCCATCGGCGCCCAGGTCACGATTGGTGATCAGCTTGCCGGTCGCCACCGGCTTGCCGGCGGCATCGAGTTCATAGGCACGCAGGAACACCTGGTGCGAGGGATGCGAGCTGTAGGTCTGGTTCTGATCGACGAATGGCGTGGTGGTGTTTGAAGCCTCGTGGATGTCGTCGGCGGTGCCCAGGATGCCATCGGGCCCGGGCAGGTTGGTGGCCCGCGTCAACACCATGAAGTTGGTCGGGCTGCCCGGGACGAACAGCGGATCGTCCGGCTGCAGCGGGATGAACACCGTGCCGCTGCCGCCCTTGGTCACCAGATCGAGGCCATGATCGAAGAACTGACCGAAGAAGGTCATCCAGGGATTGAACGGTGCAGACAGACCCACGTCCGGCGACTGGTTAGGAATGAAAAAGGTCTGGAAGATCGTGCCGTCGGTACGGGTTCCAGTAACGACCTGCGCACCGTCCTTCAAGACATCGTCAACCGTGCCGAGGATGCCATCCAGACCGGGATCGAACGTGGCTGCGACCGCCGCCGGGTTGTTGGCGGTATTGTCGACGATCAGGTTGCTGATGGTGCGTGGCTGCGAGTCGATCACCAGGCCGCTGGTCTGGGTGTAAGAGGTGCCCGCCTCAGCCGGACGGAAGACTGGAGTGGTCATGCGCGGGAAAATGTTGTCGGCTGCGCCGAACTCGCTCTGACCGAATCTCAGGTTGTTAAACGTCCCGTCGACCGTGCGCAGACCAAAAGCAAATTCCGGGTTCGGTATCAGGCTGGCGAGCGACTGGCCGGCAGTATCCGCTTCCGCGATGAAAATCTGCTGGAGAATGAACTCCAGGTCCGACTTGTTGAAATTGGCCATTTTGGATTGCCCTCGATCTGTCTGGGTAAAGGCACGGGACGAGAAAACCCTCCCGCGCCAAGTCAAGTGCTGGCTTGCGCAGTTTGTTGGTCATGTTTTTTTTGCGAGAGCTCTGGCGTTACCCGGGACCCGGGATACGCGCCTGGAATTCGCGAAATGAATTGCTCGCCGGGCGATCAGGCACAGCGAATTCGAGCCATGGGCGGGCCATGGAATCTGGAAGTGAAGGCGAACGTCCTGAACAACCCCTTCCGTCTGAAAAAGAACGAAATGATCGACATGATTCGCTTCCTCTCAGGAGATTCACCGTGCCTTGCGTTGCCAAAGTGATGGCAAGCTTCAGGCGGGCGGCCCCCCGATAACTAAGACTAAAGTTCCATAGCATATCTTTGTCAATACTCCGTCATTAAAACAGACGACCGGCTCTAGCCATCACAACTAGCTGTTTTTAAACGACATATAGAAAGTTGAGTGCAGGTATAGAGCGAAACGTTATTTCGAACTGTTTCAGCGCGACCTACGCTCCTGCATAAGGAGCAACGCAGAGATTTCGGAAGACTCGCCATTCACAGAGCGACCAGCCTGCGCGTGCATAAGTCGTTTAACGGACTACATTTACTGTTAGCTGTTGCGCCCCAAGGGCAACCGCCTTTTCGAAGTGGGAGGATCACCATGCCCAAGCAGTCGAGCATCCGTTCCGAACTGGCCGACGCGCTGTTTCGCCTGCGGCGCAGCTTTTATTCGCTGGCAGCGTTCAGCGGCGTCATAAACGTCATGATGTTGACGCCAGCTATTTATATGCTGCAGGTCTATGATCGAGCCCTGGTCAGTCGCAACGTTACGACGCTGACGATGCTGACGGTGCTGGTGGTGGGTCTTTTCCTGTTGATGTCCACGCTGGAAATGGTCCGCACCAAGGTGCTGATCCGGGTCGGCAACTGCCTCGACATGGACCTCAACCGACGCGTTTTCAACGCTGCCTTCGAACGCAACCTGAACCGCGCCGGAGGTAATCCGGCCCAGGCCCTGCAAGACCTCTCCCAGGTTCGTCAGTTCGTCACCGGCAACTCCCTGTTCGCCTTCTTCGATGCACCGTGGACGCCGATCTACCTGTTGGTCGCCTATCTGATCCACCCGATACTCGGACTGATCACGCTGATCGGTTCCCTGATTCTGATAGGCCTGGCTTATCTCACAGAAAAGTCGACGCAGAAGCCGCTGGCCGAAGCCAATCAGGCCGCCATGTCCTCAGCCCAATACGCCAACAACAACCTGCGCAATGCCGAGGTCATCGAGGCCATGGGCATGCTGCCGTCGATCAGCAAGCGCTGGTTCAATAGCCATTTGCGCATCCTGGAAATGCAGACCCTGGCCTCCGACCGCGCCGCCTTGATCAGCAGCACCGGACGCTTCGTGCGTATCACGCTGCAGTCACTGATCCTCGGTGCCGGCGCGCTGCTGGCGATCGAAGGCAAGATCACCCCGGGGATGATGATTGCCTGCTCGATCCTCACCGGCCGTGCACTGGGCCCGGTGGAACAGGTCATCGCATCGTGGAAGCAACTGCTCGGCTGCCGTTCGGCCTGGGGCCGGCTCAACGAGATGCTGCAAGACTATCCACGCCGACCACCGAGCATGTCGCTGCAGCGGCCGCAGGGCATGCTGGCAGTGGAGAATGTGTATGCCGGTGCCCCTGGTACCAACAACACGATTCTGCGCGGCGTGGGCTTCAGCCTGGTCCCCGGTGAAAGCCTTGGCATCATCGGCCCGTCCGCCTCGGGCAAATCCACCCTCGCCCGCCTGCTGGTCGGGGTCTGGCCGGCGCAGGCCGGCAAGGTGCGCCTGGACGGCGCGGACATATTCACCTGGAACAAGGGCGAACTCGGCCCCTGGCTCGGTTATCTGCCACAGGACGTGGAGCTGTTCGAGGGCAACATCGCCGACAATATTGCGCGTTTTGGCGAAGTGGACAGTGAAGCGGTCATCCGCGCCGCCAAGAGCACCGGCGTGCACGAGATGATCCTGCGTTTTCCGCAGGGTTATGACACCCGCCTGGGCACCGATGGCAGCCCGCTTTCCGGCGGCCAGAAGCAGCGCATTGCCTTGGCCCGCGCACTGTATGGCGAGCCCAATCTGATCGTGCTGGATGAGCCGAACGCCAACCTCGATGACGTCGGCGAAAAGGCCCTGGTCGATGCGCTGGCCGAACTCAAGGGCCGTGGCGCCACCGTCGTCCTGATTTCCCACCGTCCCAACGTACTCTGCGCCGTCGACAAGGTGCTGATGCTGCGTGACGGCGGCGTGCAGATGCTCGGCACGCGCGATGAAGTATTCGCAGCGCTGCGCAAGGCCAGTGTGATGCCGGCAGGCGCGTCGACCCCGCTGGCCTCCGTCAAAGCACGGGAGTGACCGATCATGCAAATGAGCCAACACACCGAGATGATTCCTGCCGATCCCCGCAGCGTGGTAGACCTGGACGTCGGCAGACCCGCGCGATGGGGCGTGTGGCTGGTGCTCGCCGGTTTCGGCGGCTTCCTCCTGTGGTCCTGGCTGGCACCACTGGATGCCGGCGTGGTCGCGACCGGCACGGTCAAAGTCACCAACAATCGCAAAGCCGTACAGCACCTCACCGGCGGTACCGTGGAGGCCATTCTCGTTCGCGAAGGCGATTTGGTGAAAAAAGGACAGGAAGTGGTCCGCCTCGACTCGTTGCGGGCCGCTGCCGAAGAGGGTGCGATCAGCGCCCAGTACATCGTCAGCAAGACCGTGGAAAACCGCCTGGAAGCGGAACGGGACGGTCGCGATGTAGTGACCTACGATCCCGAGCTGCTCAAGCGCTTCAAGGGTGACTACCGCCTGGAGGCCGCCATGGACCTGCAGCAGCGCCTGCTGGACACCCGCCGCGCGGGACTCGCTGGCGAAATCAGCATCCTGCAGGAGAACCTGGCAGCGTCGGCAGTGCAGCTCAAGGGCTTGCAGCAGGTCTACAGCGCCCGCGCCTCGCAGATCGGTTTCCTCAATCAGGAACTGCAGGGCACCCGCGTGCTGTCGGCTGAAGGCTATGTGCCGCGCAACCGCCTGCTCGAGCTGGAACGCAGCAACGCCGACCTCGCTGCCGGCCAGGCCGAGAACCTCAACAACATCGCCCGCGTGCGTAGCCAGACCACCGAAATCAAGCTGCGCATCCTCCAGCGCCAGCACGATTACCTCAAGGAAGTCGAATCGCAGTTGACTGAAACCGCCAAGGAAAACACCACCCTGGCCGACCGCTTGCGCGCACTCGACTATGAAGTGACCCACACGGTGATTCGCTCGCCAATCGATGGCATGGTCCAGGGCCTGAGCATTGCCACCGTCGGCGGGGTCATTCAGCCCGGCTTCAAGATCATGGAAATCGTTCCGCTCAACGAACCGTTGCAAGTCGACGCGATGATTCCCGTGCAAGCGATCGACAAGATGGTCCCCGACTTGCCCGTGGACATTTCCTTCCCGGCCTTCAACCATGCCCAGACGCCAAACATCCCGGGGCGCGTGCTGACCATCTCCGCCGACCGCCTGATGGACGAAGAAAGCAAACAACCCTTCTATCTGGCCCAGGTGGAAGTCACGCCCGACGGCATGAACCTGCTCGGCACCAATCACATTCGCCCCGGCATGCCCGCCACCGTCACCATCAAGACCGGCGAACGCAACATGTTGAGCTATCTTCTTAAACCAATGCTCGAACGCGTGGACAGCTCATTCAAGGAACAATGAAATGGAACGTCATTGCCTGCTCTTCTGCTTGTTGGGGTTGGCCCTGCCGGCTGACGCCATGGACCTCAAGCAAGCCTGGGATCTGTTGCAGTACCAGGGCCCTATCTACCAGGCCGCCGTGCATGAAAAACAAGCCGGCGGCGAAAACCGCGCCATCGGCAAGGCCGGCCTGCTGCCGCAGATCAACGCCTCGGCCTACAACAACAAGGTCAACGGCTCCCAAAGCCAGAGCGGCATCGAGAGGGATCTGCACTACGACTCCAAGGGCGCCAACGTGCGCCTGCGCCAGCCGTTGTTCAACAAACAGAAGATGGCTGAGTACCGCCAGGGTCAGCAGCGTGCCGACTACAGCAACGCGGTATTCGATGCCAAGAGCCAGGACGCCGCGGTGCGCCTGGCCGAAAGCTATTTCGACGTGCTCCTGGCCAGCGAAACCATCACCCTGGCCAAGTCCAAGCTGAACGCATTCGACGAGCAACTCGCCTCGGCGAAACGGCGTATGGAGTTGGGGGCCGGCACCATCACCGACATCGACGAGTCGGCCGCCCGCCGCGACCTCGCCGAAGCCGAAGTGATCGAAGCGCAGGACAATCTGGTCAACGCGCGTGCCAAGCTTGAGGAATATATCGGTGAAACGCCCGAATCGCTGACCACCTTGCGTCCGAGCTTCGACACACCGCCGCTGCTGCCGAGCAACCTGCAGGACTGGCTGGTCAAAGCCCAGACCGACAGCCCGCTGATCCATGCGCGCCGCTATAGCCGCGACCTTGCCGCAGAAGAAGTGAAGCGCGCCAGCGCCGGCCACTGGCCAACACTGGATTTCATCGCCGGCTACACCGCGGGTGAGAGCCAATCGCTCTCCGAGCTGAACCAACGCAACCACTACGGCTCGATCGGGCTGGAAGTCAATATCCCGCTGTACAGCGGTGGCGGCGTCAGCGCACTGACGCGCCAGGCCAGCGCCAATAGCGACAAGGCCCTGAATGAGCTTGATGCCGCGCGTCAGGAAGTCATCACCGGAACCACCCGTGAGTATCAAGGCATACTCAGCGGCGCCAAACGCATTCGCGCCCTGGAGAAGGCAGTAGCGTCCAACGAACGCTCACTGGCATCGACACGCAAGGGCTTCAAGGAAGGCGGCACCAGCACCAACTCGGACGTCCTCAATGCCGAAGAACTGCTCTTCGTTGCGCGTCACGACCTGTTCGATGCCAAGTTGCGCTATTTGATGTCGCGTCTGCGCCTGGCTTCTTCGGTGGGCAGCCTGGGCGACGACGATATCGACCAGATCAACGACTACCTCGGCCCGGAACTGCTGGTCACCAACTAACGTTCTCGTGCCGGCCGGTCGAGCAAAATGGTGGCTGACCGGTGCCCCCCCTCCCCCTCAATTCCCCTCGCGTTTAACCCGGTCATTCATTGCTGCATCTCGATGCAGAAAGGCCGCCGACCGCATAAAACCGTCAGCGTGAAATTTGCCCACCAAGCCCTTGATTCCCTTTATGCTTAATCCGGTTCCAAATGAAAAGCCACGCCCGGCTCCAGGCTGTAAACTGTGTCCCCATGCGCAAACTTTTGTACCTGACATTCTCCATGGCGTTGCTCGCCGCCCTCACGACCTACGCGATGTGGGCCGCGGACCGGCCGGTGGGTCACTACCTTTCGGACCTGCGGATCAACCTGGCTGTCGACCAGGGTACGCCTGCCGATCGTGGCAATCTGCTGGGTATTCAGCCCGAACTGTTTCCTACCGATTATCAAAGCCCCGAGCGTTTGCACCGCAAGCTCGCGGCCTATTTGCAAGCAGCCCGGGACCAGGGTTTGTTGAACGGCAAGACCGTCGTCGTGTTGCCGGAACACGTCGGTACCTGGCTGATGGTCAGCGGCGAAAAAGATGAGTTGTATCAGGCCAGCACCCTCAAGGAGGCCATGAACTGGCTGGCGGTGAGCAATCCCCTCAAGTTCGCCAGAGCGCTGATCAGCGCCGAGGGTGGCAACCGCCTGGACGATGCCCACCTGCGCATGAAAGCCAAGGCGATGGCCAGAGACTACCAGGCGTTGTTCGGAGGATTGGCCAGGGAATTCCACGTGACGCTGGTCGCCGGCTCCATCGTGCTGCCCGAACCGAGCATCATCGACGGCACCTTGAAAATCGGTCGCGGCGCGCTGTACAACAGCAGCGTGGTGTTCAACAACGATGGCCTGCCGATCGGCCAGCCCCAGCGCCAGATGCACCCGTTCTTCGCAGAACAGAACGGGATCAAGGCGAACGCCGACCACTCGCTCAACGTCGTTGATACCCCCGCAGGAAAGCTGGGCGTATTGATCGGCCACGACAGCTGGTACCCGGAAAACTACCTCAAGCTCAACGACCAGAGCGTACAGCTGGTTGCGGTACCGGCCTTTGTTCCCGGCCGCGGCACCTGGGAGCAGCCGTGGCGTGGCTACAGGGGGGCATCGGAGCCGGCGTCGGTCAACCTCAAGCCCGGAGAAGTCAGCGAAGGCCAGGCCTGGCAGCGTCTGACCCTCACGACCCGGGTACCGGCCAGCCAGGCTGTCGCTGGCATGAGTGTGTTCCTGCGGGGTCAGTTCTGGGATCAGGGCAGCGCCGGGCACAGTTTCCTCAGTCGCAACGGCCAGCAGTTTGCCGACGGCAACGCCCAGGGTGCGCGTTTGCTGAACCTCTGGTTGTAAGCCATGAAACCACAGCCGATGCGCCTCGGCGATCTGTCGGTGGGCTTTGTTCATAGCCTGGCCGATGCCGTGCGCAGCCATGGCGTCGATCCGCAGCCACTGCTCGATCAATACGGCCTCGATGCAGCGCGACTGAGCGAGGCCGGTGCCCGCCTGTCAATACCGCGCTACATGCGCCTGGGCCACGGCGCCATTCAACTCACCGACAACCCGGCCCTTGGCTTGCGCATGGGTCAACTCAGTCGCCTGAGCCAGATCGGCCTCGCAGGGGTCACCGCTGCCCAGGCACCCACAGTACGTGAAGCCGCACGCTGCCTGATCCGCTTCGAAGCCTTGTATGGTTCCAATTATCGCGGCCAATCAAGCTTCCACGAAGACGCCCAGGGTGCCTGGCTGCGCTTCTATTCGATCAGCCCCTACAACGCCTACAACCGCTTCGTGGTGGATTCGATCATTGCGGGCTGGTTGCAGCAATTATCCAGTGTCAGCCCCATCCCGCTGCGCGCCGAACGTATCGAGATCGAATTCGACGAACCCGGTTACCGCACGGCCTATGACGTCCTGGGTGACTGTCCGATCCAGTTTGGCAGCGAACGCAATCAACTGCGCTTGAACCTGGCAAGCCTCGCCCAGCGCAACCCCGAGCATTGCCCGAGCACCTGGCGGCATTTGCTGCAACTGTGTGAGCAGGAGCTGGAACAACTGACACGCACCCGCAGCCTGCGAGAACGCATCATCGCGCTGCTGGGCCCCTTGCTCAATGGTGGCCGGGAACCCGACCTGG
Source organism: Pseudomonas sp. ACN5 (assembly GCF_002303975.1). Lineage (NCBI taxonomy): Bacteria > Pseudomonadati > Pseudomonadota > Gammaproteobacteria > Pseudomonadales > Pseudomonadaceae > Pseudomonas > Pseudomonas sp. ACN5. The sequence goes on from NZ_MRCP01000017.1 coordinate 28,007, forward strand.
AAGAAGTGGCGGCACGCCTGAAGCTGCCCACCTGGACCCTGCGCCGCAAACTTGCCGAGGAAGGCACGCAATTTCGCGCAATCCTCAATGAAACCCGTCGCGATCTGGCCATGACCTACATACGCGACACCGAACTGGCGTTCGGGGAAATCGCCTATCTGCTGGGCTTTGCCTCAGCCGAAGCGTTTCAACGCGCATTCAAACGCTGGAACGGGCAGACACCCGGCGAGTTTCGCCGCAGTCATAGAAAAACAGCCTGAAGCCTTTAGCTGCAAGCGACAAGTTGGGACCTTAAAGCTCGGTGGCGTCTTCTGCGGGCTCCAGCGGGTCCAGTTCGAAAGCCTGGTACTCGAGCAGTTCTTCTTGATAATCGTCCATCTTTGAATCCCCCCAACCCGTATTGAAAAACGTCAGAACAAATGACCAATGCCTTGAGCATAAGGTGTCCGCATGAAAGAAAAATGACGCGGACACGACACTCCGTCGCTACTGAATAAAACGTAGCAGCTGGTCAGGAATTTATCATTGGTTTTTTTCGCGGGAGGCCGCAGGACAGCGGCCTTGCTTGACGCGGATCAATCCATGCGCTCGCTACGGGATCGTGACTCGTTGGCCGATCCCGTAACGCGAACAATCACTGGCCGGTGACAGGCATCGCCGGAATTGCCTCGCTCGGCGGCGGCATGTCTGTCGGATTTGTCGGTGGCGTGATGGTTTCTACCGACGGTGCCGGATCCATGCTCTGCACCGGGGTAATCGGTGTCGCTTCAGGCGGCGGCATGACCGGCTCAGAGGCCGCTGGAGCGGGTTCCACTGGAGCCGGCGCCGAGATCACCGGGGTTGGCTCTGCGGTCGGTGCAGTGGTCGCTGCAGGCGCCAGGGGAGCCGGTACTGCCTTGGCTTCAGGCATCCCCAGATCTGTTTTCGGTTTTTCGGGGATGTGTGCAGCCTTTTTCGCTTCTGGCGGCAGGAACAGTTCGACCAGTGCAAAGAAACGCTCGTAGAACTTGGCAGACGAGACGGTTTCGCTGGCGACCTTGACCATCGAGTCGTCAGAAGAACCGATCGGCATCGACACCGAGCCCAGCACTCCCACACCAAGACTGGCGGAGTTGTTGGTTTTCTTCAGCGCATAACGATCCTGCAGGGCATTGGCGAACACGGTCGCGTGGTGCCCTTCACTACCGTCATCGGCACACACCACATTGAAGCTGATCTCCATGTGGTTCTCGCCGGTCTGCTGGAAGCTCTTGTGTCCGCTGACCAGCTTCGGATCGTTGCTGGTGATGATGTAACCCTGGCTGAGCAAGGCGCGGCGGGCGGCTTCACAGGTCTGGATATCGGTGACCGGATAGTTTCGGGAAAAGGTGCCGGAATCGTCGAAGTTCTCATGCTCGTAGATGGCAGCCTTGTTCGATGAACAACCGGCTGCAACGGCCAGCACGGCAACCACGCCGACAATCCGCATGGGAAATGATTTAAACATTGAACATCCTGAGGAAAACGGTTCGGGGCATATTGTGCAACAGATCGATGCTTAGCGGAGTATCGATTGTGTCTTAAAACGGTTACAGGCTGATTGACCCCGGTTTTGCACAAAAGTCACCGCGGCAAATGACGTACGGCACAACAAAAAGACCCCGGCGTTTCGGCCGGGGTCTTCTGTGTAGCGCTAAACCTGCAAAGGCATCAGTATTTCTTGATGTCTGCCTGGCTTTCCAGCTGCTTGCGATACGCCGCAAAGTCTTGCTGGCCGATGCGCGAAGCGAGGTAGCGACGATACTGCGCTTTCTCTTCTTCGGTCGGTGCCGCTGCTTCGTTCACGCCATTGAGGCGCACGATCATCAGGCTACCATCCGCCAGCGTCACGCTCGTGAAGGTCGGCTTGTCCTTGGCCACAGGCTTCGCCATGCGGAACAGCGCTTGCAGCACAGCAGGGTCGACCCCTTCCTGAGCGCGAGTCGCCGCTTCGGTGACTTTCCAGGCCTGGCCGTCGACTGCCTGATCCAGCGGGGTCTTGCCATCGCGCAGGCTGGCAATCAAGGCTTCAGCCTTGGTCTTGGCATCGGCGCTGGCGTGCTCCTTGGCCAACTGTACCCGGATCGCAGCAGAAACACTTTCCAGCGGCAGCTGCGAAGGCTTCAGGTGCTCCTTGGCACGCAACACGATCACGGTTTCCGGATCGAGCTCGATGGCGGTGCTGTTTGCACCCTCATCCAGGACTTCCGGGCTGAACGCGGCAGTGATCACGGCGCGGTTGGCTGCAACACCCTCTCCGCCTTCGCGGCCGAACGGCTTGGTCGTCTGCACGGTCAGTTTCAGGTCCTGCGCCGGCTGAGCCAGATCGGACGCTTCGAACGAGGCGTCTTCCAGCTGCTTGCTCGCCTCAACGAAACGCTGCTCGACCTGCTGGGTTTTCAGCGCGCGGGTCAGCTTGTCTTTCAGGCTGGCGAAAGTTGGCACTTCAGGCGCTTCCACACCCAACAGCTTGATCAGGTGGAAACCGAAGTCGGTGCGAACCGGCGTCGAAACCTGGTCCTTGGCCAACGAATACAAGGCTTTTTCGAACGCCGGGTCGTAGACGCCAGGACCGGCATAACCCAGGTCACCGCCGTTGTTCGCCGAACCCGGATCCTGGGAGAACTCCTTGGCCAGCACCTCGAACTGCTCACCCTTGGCCAGACGGGCCTGGATCTCTTCGATCTTCGCCTTGGCTTGCGCCTCGGTGGTCTTGTCGTTCACTTCAATCAGAATGTGCGCAGCCCGGCGTTGCTCGGACAGGTTCGCGATTTCTTTCTGATAGGCCGCTTGCAGGTCTTCGTCGCTGACGCTGACCTGGTCGAAGAAGGAAGCCTTCTTCAACTCGAGGTAATCGATGACCACCTGATCCGGCGTCATGAATTCCTTGGCGTGCTCGTCGTAATAGGCCTTGACCTCTTCGTCGGTCAGCTTCACAGCCGACGGGTCAGCCTTGATGTTCAGCGAAGCGAAATCGCGGGTCTGTTTTTCCAGACGGGCAAATGCCAGCACCTGCGCATCGGTCACGAAGCCGCTACCGGCCAGACCGGCACGCAGCTGGCCAATCAGCATTTCCTGAGCCAGCATCTGGCGGAATTGCATGCGGCTATAGCCGAGCTGGCGAATCACCTGGTCGAAACGCTCGGAGCTGAACTTGCCATCAACCTGAAATTCCGGTGTTTGCAGGATGACCTGATCAAGTGCCGCTTCGGAAAAGGCAAACTTCGATTGTTCTGCGCCTTGCAACAGCAGCTTGCGATCGATCAGGCCCTTGAGAGCCGATTCGCGCAACATTTTTTCATCCAGCAAGGAAGCATCGAAATCCTTGCCCAGCTGTTGCATGAGCTGGCGGCGTTGCATATCGACCGCCTGGCTCAGCTCGTTCTGGCTGATTTCTTCACCATTGACCTTCGCCGCTTCATTCTTGCTCGTCGTGGCCTGAAAAATGGCGTCGAAACCGGTCAAGGCCATCAGTGCAACGATGACCCCGATAATAGTCTTGGCAATCCAGCCTTGTGAATTGTCCCTGATATTCTGCAGCATGCGTCCCCCAGAAACGGTTGAACTTCAAAATTAGGCAACCGTGGAGCGTGGGTAGAATCCGGATAGAAGAAAGGCGCATCCGAGGATGCGCCTTCTCGTAACTGGCGGAGCGGATCAAAGGCTCGAACTGGCGACCCTTGGTGTCTTGAACCGGCGACCTGCAGTCAGGACTGCCGCTCCGCTGCCAAGTCAGGCATGACCCCGACCCGGATGGGTAAAAACCTGAAGCGAACTTAGTTGACAGCTTCTTTCAGTGCTTTACCGGCTTTGAAACCTGGTTTTTTGGCTGCTGCGATTTCCAGCGTCTTACCGGTCTGTGGGTTACGACCAATGCGAGCTGGACGATCGGTTACGGAGAAAGTACCGAAACCTACCAGAACAACAGAGTCGCCAGCCTTGAGAGCGCCAGTGACGGATTCGATTACAGCGTCCAGCGCACGGCCAGCAGCAGCTTTCGGGATATCAGCGGATGCAGCGATAGCATCAATCAGTTCCGACTTGTTCACTCTAAGTCCCCTTATATCTATTTGAGTATGATTCTAAGTTTTTTTGGTGAAAGCAAAAACGAGTGCTGAATGGCCTACAGACACTTAAGAGCCGCTTTATAACAAGGGCTCTAAAAAACTGTCAAGGAAGCCCCCCAGGCAAATACGTACTAATGCGTGCTAATTCTTTCCTTAGAATCCGCGTCGCGTTTCTCATCCTTCGCGACTATCTCCGGAGCCACGTCCGGCAAGGGCTCCGGCGCGTATTGCAACGCAATTTGCAGGACCTCGTCAATCCATTTAACCGGTTTAATCTGTAGATCCTGCTTGATATTGTCCGGAATCTCTTTGAGATCGCGCACATTCTCTTCAGGAATGATCACGGTCTTGATCCCGCCACGATGGGCAGCCAGCAGTTTTTCTTTCAAGCCGCCAATGGCCAGCACCTGGCCACGCAAAGTGATTTCGCCGGTCATGGCGACATCCGCGCGTACCGGAATGCCGGTCAATGCCGAAACCAGGGCCGTACACATGCCCACGCCAGCGCTAGGACCGTCTTTCGGGGTTGCCCCTTCAGGCATATGGATATGCGTGTCGCGCTTCTCATGGAAGTCCAGGGGAATGCCCAGGCTCTTCGCCCGACTGCGAACAACGGTCAACGCGGCCGTGATCGACTCGACCATCACATCACCCAGGGAACCGGTCTTGATCAACTGGCCCTTGCCCGGTACCACAGCGGCTTCGATGGTCAGCAGTTCGCCACCCACCTGAGTCCACGCCAGCCCGGTCACCTGGCCGATCTGATCCTGCTGCTCGGCCAGGCCATAACGGAATTTACGCACGCCCAGGAAGTGCTCCAGCATGTCTGCGGTGACCTTCACCGAGAAGCGTTTTTCCAGCGCATGCTCCTTGACGGCCTTGCGGCAAACCTTGGCAATCTGCCGCTCAAGGCCACGCACACCGGCTTCACGGGTGTAGTAGCGGATGATGTCGCGAATCGCTTCGGCGTCGAATTCCAGCTCGCCTTTTTTCAATCCGTTGGCAGTGATCTGCTTCGGCGAAAGGTACTTCACGGCGATGTTGATCTTCTCGTCTTCGGTGTAGCCCGGCAGACGGATCACTTCCATCCGGTCCAGCAGCGCCGGCGGAATGTTCATCGAGTTGGAGGTGCACAGGAACATCACATCGGACAGGTCGTAATCGACTTCCAGATAGTGATCATTGAAGTTGTGGTTCTGCTCGGGATCGAGCACTTCCAGCAACGCCGATGCCGGATCGCCGCGCATGTCGCTGCCCATTTTGTCGATTTCATCGAGCAGGAACAGCGGGTTGCGCACGCCCACTTTTGTCATCTTTTGAATCAATCTTCCTGGCATCGAACCGATGTAAGTACGGCGATGCCCACGAATTTCCGCCTCGTCACGCACGCCACCGAGGGCCATGCGCACGAACTTGCGGTTGGTGGCATGAGCAATCGACTCCGCCAGGGACGTTTTACCCACCCCGGGAGGACCGACCAGGCACAGCACCGGACCACGAATCTTCTTCACGCGTTTTTGCACGGCGAGGTATTCGAGGATGCGCTCCTTGACTTCTTCGAGGCCATAGTGGTCGGCATCCAGAATGTCTTCGGCACGCGCCAGATCCAGGCGCACCTTGCTCTGGGCCTTCCACGGCACCTGAACCAGCCAGTCGATGTACGAACGCACCACGGTTGCTTCCGCGGACATCGGTGACATCTGCTTGAGCTTGTTCAGTTCGGCCGTCGCCTTGGCCAGCGCGTCTTTCGGCAGGCCGGCGGCGTCGATACGCTTTTTCAGCTCTTCGACTTCGTTATGACCTTCGTCGCTGTCACCGAGCTCTTTCTGAATGGCCTTCATCTGCTCGTTCAGGTAGTACTCGCGCTGACTGCGCTCCATTTGCTTCTTGACGCGGCCGCGAATGCGTTTTTCGACTTGCAGCAGATCGATCTCGGCATCGAGCAACGCCAGAACGTGCTCGACCCGGGCCGACAGATCGATGATTTCGAGGATTTCCTGCTTCTGCTCGATCTTCAGGGCCATGTGCGCAGCCATGGTGTCCACCAGGCGGCCTGGCTCATCGATGCTGTTGAGCGACGAGAGGACTTCAGCCGGGACTTTCTTGCCCAACTGCACGTATTGCTCGAACTGGGACAGCAGGCTGCGAACGAACACTTCCGACTCGCGCTCTGGTGCATCAACTTCGTCGATCAGGGAGACTTCAGCACGGCAGTGGCCGTCCACTTCGCTGAAGCGCTCAACGGCGCCCCGCTGCTCACCTTCGACCAGGACCTTGACCGTGCCGTCAGGCAGCTTCAGCAGCTGCAGAACGGTGGCAATCGTACCAACGCGGTACAGAGCCTCTTCACCGGGATCGTCGTCAGCCGGGTTTCTCTGGGCCAGCAGAAGAATCTGCTTGTCACCCGTCATCGCAGCCTCGAGGGCTTCGATGGATTTCTCGCGCCCCACGAACAGCGGGATAACCATGTGCGGATAAACCACGACATCACGCAATGGCAGGAGAGGCAATTCGATGGTGGTCTTCATGATTTCGCCTCTACGGCGGCCGTAAGGCCGTAAACAGATGGAAGTAAGCTTGAAACCAAGATGGGGGCTAGTTTGGAAAAAAACAAGCGGATAAAAAGTACCACTTAAAAGATTGTCCGATTGCGGCCCGCAATCTGTGGCAGCTTCAGAAAATAGTCGATTGCAAGGCCGTCTTCGCGGGCAAGCCACGCTCCCACAAAAGAAAAGGGGCCCGAAGGCCCCTTCTTTGTTCAAGCTGCGTGACGCTTAAGCGTCTGGCGCGGCCTTGGCGGTCGGCTCACTGTTTTCATAGATATACAGTGGCTTGGACTTGCCTTCTATCACGCTTTCATCGATCACTACCTTGCTCACCTCGGATTGCGAGGGGATTTCATACATAGTGTCGAGCAATACACCTTCGAGAATCGAACGCAGGCCACGGGCACCGGTTTTACGCTCCAGGGCACGTTTGGCGACCGATTTCAGAGCGTCGGAACGGAATTCCAGATCAACGCCTTCCATCTCGAACAACTTGGCATACTGCTTGGTCAGAGCATTTTTCGGCTCGGTGAGGATCTGCATCAACGCAGCCTCGTCCAGCTCGTCCAGCGTCGCGAGTACCGGCAGACGACCGACGAATTCCGGGATCAGACCGAACTTGACCAGATCGTCAGGCTCGACTTCACGCAGGGACTCACCGACTTTCTTGCCTTCTTCCTTGCTGCGCACTTCCGCGTTGAAACCGATACCGCCCTTGGTGGAACGGTTTTGAATAACCTTTTCCAGACCGGAGAACGCACCGCCGCAGATGAACAGGATGTTACGGGTGTCGACCTGAAGGAATTCCTGCTGTGGATGCTTGCGACCACCTTGAGGCGGAACGGAAGCGACCGTGCCTTCGATCAACTTGAGCAGGGCCTGCTGCACGCCTTCACCGGAAACGTCCCGGGTGATCGACGGGTTGTCGGATTTGCGCGAAATCTTGTCGATTTCATCGATGTAGACAATACCCATCTGGGCTTTTTCCACGTCGTAATCACATTTCTGCAGCAGCTTCTGAATGATGTTCTCGACATCTTCACCCACGTAACCCGCCTCGGTGAGGGTGGTTGCGTCGGCGATGGTGAACGGAACGTTCAGCAAGCGGGCCAGGGTTTCGGCAAGCAGGGTCTTACCCGAGCCTGTCGGGCCGATCAGCAGGATGTTGCTCTTGCCGAGTTCGACGTCGTCATTCTTTTTGTCACGCTGATTCAGGCGCTTGTAGTGGTTGTACACCGCTACGGCCAGAACCTTTTTCGCACGCTCCTGACCAATCACATACTGATCAAGGATGCCGCTGATTTCTTTAGGCGAAGGCAATTTATGCGCGCTGCTTTCGGCCTGTGCTTCCTGCACCTCCTCGCGGATGATGTCATTGCACAGGTCGACGCACTCGTCGCAGATAAAGACCGAGGGGCCGGCAATCAATTTGCGTACTTCATGCTGGCTTTTGCCACAGAAGGAGCAATAGAGCAGCTTGCCGTTGTCCTCGCCGTTGCGGGTGTCAGTCATTCGTTCGATCCAAATCCGATAGGCTTGCAACACAAGATGAAGGCTATTGCGGGCTTTTTCAAGCCCGCAGGTGTCGGACCCGCCGACCAACCTTATTTTGAGCTGCTTATTTTAAGCAGGGCGCTGACTGATCACTTCGTCGATCAACCCGTACTCACGCGCAGCGTCCGCACTCATGAAATTATCGCGGTTGGTATCACGCTCGATTTCTTCAAGCGTGCGCCCGCTGTGCTTGGCCATCAGCGTGTTGAGACGCTCACGAATGAAGAGGATTTCCTTGGCGTGGATTTCGATATCCGACGCCTGGCCCTGGAAACCGCCCAGTGGCTGGTGAATCATCACACGCGAGTTGGGCAGGCAGTAACGCTTGCCCTGGGCACCGGCCGTCAGCAGGAATGCGCCCATGCTGCACGCCTGACCGATACAGGTGGTCGACACATTGGGCTTGATGAACTGCATGGTGTCGTAGATCGACATGCCCGCCGTCACCGAACCGCCCGGGGAGTTGATATAGAGATGGATGTCCTTGTCCGGGTTTTCCGCTTCAAGGAACAGCAATTGCGCACAGATCAGGTTGGCCATGTAGTCCTCTACCGGGCCAACCAGAAAGATCACTCGCTCCTTGAGCAGGCGCGAGTAGATGTCGTAGGCGCGCTCGCCACGAGCGGACTGCTCGACAACCATCGGGACCAGGCCGCCTGCGGCCTGGATATCAGAGTTCTGCTGAATATACGAATTACGGAACATGCTCTGCAGTCACTCCCAAATAGTTATGTCTTGAATACGCATAAGCCAGCACGAAGGCTGGCTTATGGTGTTTGCTTCTTACCGCAAAAGTGATCAGTCGGCTTGTGGTGCTTCTACCGGCTTGACCGCTTCTTCGTAAGAGACCGATTTGTCGGTCACGCTAGCTTTCTGCAGAACAGTATCCACAACTTGCTCTTCCAGCACAACCGAACGAACTTCGTTCAGTTGCTGGTCGTTTTTGTAGTACCAGGACACAACTTGCTCAGGCTCCTGATAGGCCGAAGCCATTTCCTGAATCATCTCGCGAACGCGGGTTTCGTCTGGCTTGAGGTCGAACTGCTTGACCACTTCAGCCACGATCAGGCCCAGCACTACGCGGCGCTTGGCTTGCTCTTCGAACAGCTCGGCCGGCAGCTGGTCAGGCTTGATGTTGCCGCCGAACTGCTGGACAGCCTGCACGCGCAGACGGTCAACTTCGTTGGACAGCAGAGCCTTTGGCACTTCGATCGGGTTGGTGGCCAGCAGACCGTCCATTACCTGATTCTTGACCTTGGATTTGATCGCCTGACGCAGCTCGCGCTCCATGTTCTTGCGAACTTCGGCACGGAAGCCTTCCAGACCGGTTTCCTTGATGCCGAACTGAGCGAAGAACTCTTCAGTCAGTTCTGGCAGCTTTGGCTCGGAAACGGTGTTGACAGTCACGGTGAACTCGGCGGTTTTGCCAGCCAGGTCCAGGTTCTGATAGTCCTCTGGGAAAGTCAGGTTCAGAACGCGCTCTTCACCGGCCTTGGCGCCAACCAGGCCATCTTCGAAACCAGGGATCATGCGGCCGGAACCCAGGACCAGCTGGGTACCCTTGGCGGAACCGCCGGCGAACACTTCACCGTCGACCTTGCCGACGAAATCGATGTTCAGCTGGTCTTCGTTCTGGGCAGCGCGATCGGCCACTTCGAAACGGGTGTTCTGCTTGCGCAGGATTTCCAGCATCTTGTCCAGATCGGCGTCAGTCACATCAGCGCTCAGACGCTCGACGGTGATGCCGTCAAAACCGGCAACAGTGAACTCAGGGAACACTTCGAAAACAGCGACGTATTCCAGGTCCTTGCCAGCTTCCAGGGACTTTGGCTCGATCGATGGCGAACCAGCCGGGTTCAGCTTCTGCTCAACCACAGCTTCGTAGAAGGAGGACTGGATCACGTCGCCTACAGCTTCCTGGCGAGCATCGGCACCGAAACGGCGCTTGATTTCGCTCATTGGCACTTTGCCTGGACGGAAGCCAGCAATCTTGGCCTTTTGGGCGGTCTGCTGCAGACGCTTGTTGACCTGGCTCTCGATGCGCTCAGCCGGCACGGTGACGCTCATGCGGCGCTCAAGAGCAGTAGTATTTTCAACAGAAACTTGCATGGATATTCCTCGTTGCACAGACGTTAGCCGGCCGTTTCCGACCCCAGAATCAAGGGCATGCATTCTAGTGGGTCAAACTCAAGAAGTCACCCTACTGAAAACGGGTAAAAAAGCAGCAGGCAATTTATAGGGGCGAATGCACGAGTGCACCTCGCCCCGATGGCAAATACAACCAATCACGCCAGGGCTCTGCGCCGACCCTTCCTATATAGAAGAGGTCGCCAATCATCTCCCTGACAGCCAGCCCCGCACACAGGACCGGCGGACAGGACGGCATCATCGAGAAACATAAATACGACGAAACGCCCCGCCCCTGCGACCCGGAACTTGCGGCCGCCGAAACAAAAAAGGCGCCAGACTTTTCAATCTGGCGCCTTTCGAAATATGGGGTGGACGATGGGGATCGAACCCACGACAACGGGAGTCACAATCCCGTGCTCTACCAACTGAGCTACGCCCACCATATTACCTGTTAAAGAAGCCAAACAACTTCTTTATCAAGCTCCAGCCAGGCCAACAGCCTGATCGAAGCTTTATTTGGTGCGGATGAAGAGACTCGAACTCTTACGCCTCGCGGCGCTGGAACCTAAATCCAGTGTGTCTACCAATTCCACCACATCCGCGGATGAAGCCGTTAAAGCAAAGGCGCCAGACTGTTAATCTGGCGCCTTTCGAAATATGGGGTGGACGATGGGGATCGAACCCACGACAACGGGAGTCACAATCCCGTGCTCTACCAACTGAGCTACGCCCACCATATCGCGTTACTTGTGCCAAAGCTGCCTAATGGCGCACCCGGCAGGACTCGAACCTGCGACCATCCGCTTAGAAGGCGGATGCTCTATCCAGCTGAGCTACGGGCGCCTTGTTAGCTGTACCCTTGGAGGACTACAAACTAAGTGCTTTCCAGTCTCGCAGAACCGTAATCCCGCTCAACCTTCTTAACCAGTGCTAGGCTGTGCCCGACAAGTGCGACGAATAGTATAGAGCCACCCGAAGGTCGTCAATTCCTTTTTAAAAAAAATTCATTTAATTAAAGGAGTTAGGGGAATTTGCAGACCAAGCGCCTTTGCCCTCACCGCATGACATGCGAGAATGCGTTCTCTTTTTTTCCCCTCTCGATGGTTAATCACGCGCAATGACTGCACAACTAATCGACGGCAAATCGATCGCCGCCAGCCTGCGCCAGCAGATCGCCCAACGTGTCACCGAGCGTCGCCAGCAAGGCCTGCGCACGCCCGGCCTTGCGGTGATCCTGGTCGGTAGCGATCCTGCCTCTCAGGTTTATGTCTCGCACAAGCGTAAAGACTGTGAAGAGGTCGGCTTTCTGTCCCAAGCTTATGACCTGCCTTCCGAAACCACTCAAGAAGCGCTGACCGAGCTGATCGATCGCCTGAACGACGATCCTGCGATCGACGGCGTCCTGCTTCAGCTTCCGCTTCCCGAACACCTGGACGCCTCCAGACTGCTGGAGCGCATTCGTCCGGACAAAGACGTCGACGGTTTCCATCCTTATAACGTCGGTCGCCTGGCCCAGCGTATCCCGCTGCTGCGCCCATGCACCCCCAAAGGCATCATGACCCTGCTGGAAAGCACCGGGGTCGATCTTTACGGGATGAATGCCGTGGTCGTCGGTGCGTCCAATATCGTTGGCCGCCCGATGGCGATGGAGTTGCTGCTGGCCGGTTGCACCGTGACGGTCACCCACCGCTTTACCAAAGACCTGGCCGGTCATGTCGGCCGTGCGGACCTGGTCGTCGTCGCCGCCGGCAAGCCAGGGCTGGTCAAGGGCGAATGGATCAAGGAAGGCGCGATCGTGATCGATGTCGGCATCAACCGTCAGGACGATGGCAAGCTGGTCGGTGACGTGATCTACGAAACCGCCCTGCCCCGCGCTGGCTGGATCACTCCGGTGCCGGGCGGCGTTGGCCCGATGACCCGTGCCTGCCTGCTGGAAAACACCCTGTACGCCGCTGAAACCCTGCACAGCTGAGTTTCACCGCAGACGCTGACAGCGAATCGAAGAACCCCGCCCTTGGCGGGGTTCTTTTTGCCTGCGAAACACGCTCGACCACCCGACGGAAAATGACATTTTTTTCATGTTTCTCAGGACTTTCGCCTGTTGTTTGAACAACCATCGACAGTTATTCAGCCATACTCCAGAATGTCGCGCTTTTTACGAAATAGCCCGTTACAGAACGGCCTATCAACACTTTGTGAGTCTGCCAGCGTGAAAATCCGTCTTTCCATCCTGAGCCTATTTTTTGCAGTTACAGGGACTTTCCTCACGCCCATCGCCAGTGCTGACGAGACCACCGCAGCGCCGCGAGATACGAAGACACTCAAGCTCGCTTCCGGCAGTTCCCTGCTGCTGGACATGCAGACCAACAAAGTCATCTATGCCAGCAATCCTGACGTCGTCGTCCCCATCGCGTCCGTCAGCAAACTGATGACCGGCCTGGTCGTGGTCGAAGCCCGCCAGAACATGGATGAATACATCAACATCAACATCAGCGACACACCGGAAATGAAAGGCGTGTACTCCCGGGTCAAGCTCAAGAGCGAACTGCCGCGCCGGGAAATGCTGCTGATTGCCCTGATGTCATCCGAAAACCGCGCCGCTGCAAGCCTGGCCCACCACTATCCGGGAGGCTATGCCGCGTTCATTGCTGCCATGAACGCCAAGGCCCGGGCCTTGGGCATGACCAACACGCATTTCGTCGAGCCGACCGGTCTCTCCCCGCGCAACGTGTCGACCGCTCGCGATTTGAGCAAACTGTTGATCGCCGCGCACAAGTACCCGCTGCTGACCGAGCTGAGTACGACCAAGGAAAAAACCGTCTCGTTCCGTAAACCCAACTACAGCCTGGGTTTCCGCAACACCGACCATTTGGTCCGCAAGCCGGACTGGGACATCCAGCTGACAAAAACCGGTTTCACCAACGAAGCAGGCCACTGCCTGGTGCTGGTGACCCGAATGAGTAATCGCCCGGTGGCCCTGGTGATCCTTGACGCCTATGGCAAGTACACCCATTTTGCCGATGCCACGCGCATGCGTAATTGGGTAGAGAGCGGAAAGAGCGCAGACGTGCCTTCCGTAGCCTTGCAGTACAAGGCAGACAAGAACCTCAAGCAGCGGCAGAGCGGCGTGGTTGAAGCGTCGCAGTAACCTTGCTGCAGACACATGAAAAAGCCCCGATCACTCGGGGCTTTTTTTTGGTTCTTCACGGAACACAGATTACGAAACATCCTACAGGTGGCGGCTATTCAGTCGTTGGGCAGCGGCATCTGGTCGTCGTCCGGGATGCCGTCGCCGGTACTTGGATCTCTCCACCCCTTCGGTTTTTCAGTGGGCACCACCGTTGGCCGCGCCAGGGGATCCCTCAACGGGCTGTCCGGATCCATCACCGGATCGGTGCTTTGCTCGGGGGTCGTGGGGACGGTTTCCGGACGCTTGTCGTCAAAACTGGAATCGGTAGACATACACACCTCCATTGAACCTAAGGTTTCAGATCACCCAGTGGATCGTAGGGCTTGGCCGGAGCCTTGGGGTTGTCACCCGGCTTCACGTCCCTCGGTGCCTTGGCAGGCCCGATCGGGTCGACCTGAGGATCGGCAAGGTCCGGAGAATCGGGATCGAAACCCAGCTCATCGCCAGAGGAATGTTCAGACGAGTGCGGACCGACGGGCGTTGTGGAGTGAGCCATGGGTGCCTCCTGATCTCGGCCCGGAACAATGATCCGGGCCTTTGAAGATCAGAGGCCGGCGGCGAACGATGGTGCCCGTCGGGTGACCAACGGACTTAGTGTGCGGCCAGGGCTTTTTTCGCCTTGGCGGCGGCCTGCTCCTGACCGGCTTGAGCCAGCTCGTTGGCGGCATTGAGCCATCGCTGCTGATCGACCTGCGACGGGATCTGCGTCGGATTCTGGATCAGCACGGCCCAGCCACCGGCGTCCTTGAATGCCGACTCGAAGGCGCTGAAGCTCATCAGTTCGCGGCGATCCATCCCCGCGCGCAACAGGACCGTCTGCTTCTGGCGGTTGTAGCCGGCTAAAATGGCGTAACGCGGTTCGGCCCACATGGCCGAGCCCTCGGTGAAGCGCACCATCACCGGATAACCGGCGGCGACCTGCGTCAACAAGGCTGCAAGGTTGCTGTCGAGGGGATAAACCACCATCCCGTACTCGCGGGCCAGGTTCTGCATGTTCTGTTGCAACTGCGCTTCGCCCCCCGGCAAATGCAGGGGCTTTTCGAGCAAGCCTGGGGTGATCACGATACCCTGCTGGGACAACATACTGGCCAGCACCTGCGGTCCGCTTTGATACGCATCGCCCCTGTAGAATCGGCCGCTGAGTTCGACTCGCTCCGGCAAACGCTTGATCTCGGGTGTAACGCTCCCGGCGCAGCCCGCCAGACTTGCCACGCAACCGGCCATCAGCATGGCCGACAAAATTCGAGAAAATACCCGCACCATCAGCTCTCTCTTGTTCAGGTTCAGACGCCAGGCAATCCCATTTCTGGCTCGGTCGTCGATCATAGGTCGCCGCGCTGCCCGGGTATAGCTTTAAACGGCAGACGAGTGCATCCGATAGAGCGAACTGGTTGGTGACTGCCGACTTTCGGTCAATAGTCTGAAATGCAGTAACGGCTAGACTGTGTTCTAAAGAGACGGCAGTGAAGCGTGTGTGCCCGCAGCAGGGCAAAGAGGAGGCGCAGATGAGCCTGACCATGATCATTGCGATGTTGATTGGCAGCTGGCTGGCGGTAGCCGCTGCCATGCTGTGGGGCGTGCTGCGCATCACTCGCCGCCACCATCACCCTGCCCCACCCGCAACGGCGCCAGAAGCGGACGAGACGCGCAGCCAACACGCCAACGCTCACTGACCGATATTTTCTTCGAACAAACAAAAACGGCCGCCTGGGTTCAGGCGGCCGTTTGGCTTTCATCTACCGTCAAGCGTCAGCGTTTACCTGCTTCTGCCGGGCCCGGCGGGACATCATGTTCAACACCTCGATCGAAGCCGAGAACGCCATGGCCGCATAGACGTAGCCTTTCGGTACATGGGCGCCGAAGCCTTCGGCGATCAGCGTCATGCCGATCATGATCAGGAAGCCCAGGGCCAGCATCACCACCGTCGGGTTGTCGTTGATGAACTTGGCCAACGGATCAGCGGCAAACAACATCACCAGCACCGACACCACCACCGCGATGATCATGATCGGCAAATGCTCGGTCATGCCGACAGCGGTAATGATGCTGTCGATGGAAAACACCATGTCCAGCATCAGGATCTGGCCGATCGCCGCAGCAAAGCCCAGGGTCACGGTGGATGTCTTGGACGTCGGATCATCCGGCGCCGGGTCCATGCTGTGATGGATCTCGGTGGTCGCCTTCCACAACAGGAACAGGCCACCGGCGATCAGGATCATGTCTTTCCAGGAAAACGCGTGGCCGAGAATCTCGATCACCGGAGCGGTCAACTGGACGATGAACGCGATGGTGCTCAGCAGACCCAATCGCAGGATCAGCGCCATGCCGATACCAATGCGCCGCGCCTTCTGCCTGTGTTGCTCGGGCAGCTTGTTGGTCAGGATCGAAATGAAGATCAGGTTATCGATGCCGAGCACGATTTCCATCACCACCAGGGTGGCCAGGGCAACCCAGGCAGTGGGGCTGGCGGCAAGTTGTAAAAGGTAGTCCATGGGTCAGTCCTGACTCGTTGTAATACGGTTTAGATTTCCTGGGAGGAAGATTCGGTTTTTTCCGATTCTTTTTCCGATGATTCTTTTTTGCTGATCAACCCACTGGTGGCATCGTTGAGTGCCTGTTCGGCAGCCTTGTGGGTATCGTCAATCGCCTGTTTGGCGCTTTCGGCGGCCTTGCCCATCAACTGTTGAGCGCTTTTCTCGGCCTGGTCGCAACCGGCCAATACCAGTAAAGATGTGATCAACAGCGCCGTGGCTTTAATTTTCATGATGCTTCCCTCGATAGAACGAACGGGACCGAAACGATGGCCCGTTGATAGCGATGCATTCTAGGGAAGCAAACACTTCAGGAAAATTCGTATTTTTGCGGTATATACTTCGATTTTTACGAACCCATACTTCCTCGCTTTTATGTAGGGACCGTACCTATGTTGAATTATCGACAACTGCATTATTTTTGGGTGGTGGCCAAGACCGGCAGCATCGTGCGCGCCTGCGAACAACTGAACCTCACGCCGCAAACCATCAGCGGGCAGATTTCATTGCTGGAACAGACCTTTGGCATCGAGTTGTTTCGGCGCGTCGGACGGCAACTCGAATTGACCGAGGCCGGTCGCCAGGCACTGCCCTACGCCGAACAAATGTTTCAGCTGGGCGGCGAACTGGAACTGATGCTGCGGGCACAACCCAACGAGCAGCAGATTCTGTTTCGTGTCGGGGTGGCCGACGTGGTGCCCAAGTCCATCGTCTATCGCCTGATTGCACCGACCATGGAACTGAGCGAACCGCTGCGCATCACCTGCCGCGAAGACAAGCTTGAACGTTTGTTGGCCGACCTGGCGATCCAGCGCCTGGACCTGGTGATCTCCGACAGCCCGATGCCGTCGCACTTGGACATCAAGGGCTACAGCCAGAAACTGGGTGAGTGCGGGATCAGCTTCTTCGCCACCCCAGAGCTGGCGGCCCGTTACGGTCAGGACTTTCCGCGCAACCTGCACGGTGCGCCGTTGCTGATTCCAGGTCCGGAAACCGTAGTGCGCAGCCGTTTGCAGCGCTGGTTCGCCGAGCAGCAGATCCAGCCGCAGATTGTCGGCGAGTTCGACGATAGCGCCCTGATGCAGGCCTTCGGCCAATCCGGCAGCGGGATCTTCATTGGCCCGAGCGTGATTGCCGATGAAGTGCGACGCCAGTATGGCGTGCAAGTGATCGGCCAGACCGATGCGGTGAGCGAGTCGTTCTATGCCATCTCAGTAGAGCGCAAGGTCAAGCACCCCGGCATTGTCGCCATTACCGAAGGTGCCCGACGCGAGCTGTTTACAGCGCTGTAACCGCTTCGCGCGGCTTGAACGTCATCAGGGCGATGGCCAGCAGGATCGAAGCCAGAATGAACGCGGCGGCGGCAAAACCAAGGCCTTGCAGGCCGACGCTGTCGATCACCCGGCCACCGATCATCGCGCCCAGGCCGATACCGAGGTTGGCCCCGGCGATGTTCAGCGACGCGGCAAATGCCGGCGCTTCGGGCGCGGCTTTCATCAGGCGCACATGGCTGACCAGGAACAACGCCGCCTGAGTCACGCCCCAGATGCCCATCGCCGCCGCCAGACCGAGCGGCGAATGGATGTTCGGCACCAGCGCCACCAGGCCGGCAATCATGAATGCGCAGAACATCATCGACGCCATCAGCGGATGCCGATCCACCGCACGGCCGCCCAGGGAGTTGCCGATCAACCCGACCGCGCCGAAGCCCATCAGGCACCAGCCGACCAGGGTGCCGTTGAAGCCGGCCAGACGCTCGAGGATGTCGGCCAGATAGGTATAGGCCGTGAACATGCCGCTGAACACGATCACAGACAGCAACACATGACCGAGCATCAGCGGGCTGCGCAGTATCTTGAACTGCGACACAAAGCTCACCTGATGCTGGTGCAGGTGGGTCCTGGGCAGATAGATAAACAGCAGCAGCGCCTTGGCAAAGGCGATGACCGCCAGAATCGCAAAGGCACTGCGCCAGCCGAACGCATCGCAAATCAGCGTGCCCACCGGAATGCCGAACACCGTGGCGCAGACAATGCCGAAGCCGATCTTGGCGATGGCGCGACCGGCGTAATCCGGCCCGACGATGTCCACCGCCGTTTCGCTGGCCAGCGCCCAGAACACCGGTAACCCCAGCGCCGGGATCAACCGGGCAAACGCCATCACCCAGATGTTCGGCGCCAGTGCCGCCAGCGTATTGGCCAGGCCAAACAGGATCAGCACCGAGATGAACAGCTTGCGTCGCTCGAAGCGAGCGAAATAAGCCGTGAGGAACGGCCCGAACGCGGCCACGGTGAACGCGAACAAGGTCACCAGCAAACCGGCCTGCGGGATGCTGACCTCCAGGTCCCTGGCGATCGCCGGCAACAGGCCAACGATGATGAATTCCGTGGTCAGCACCGTGAAACCGGCGGCAGACAACAGAAGAATGGGCAACAACCGCATGCACAACTCCAGAAAAACGAAAACACCAGCGATAGCCCGAAGGCCCACTGGCAGACATGAAAATGAGGATGGCGAATCTTAACAGAGTGTTTTCGGATGCGGTTGCACGAACCTGCAATTCGCGTTGAAGACCAGGGCGGCAGTTCGTCACAGGCCTGAAGGATCGTACCTGCGCTGTGATAAAGTCCGCGCCCTGAAAAACGTACACCCTGTGTTCATCGGTCATTTTGTCGTCGATGTCACGATCCTCTTCGGTTTCCAGCGGGCTGCATGCGCGGTGAAACCTCGCACTAATAAAAAATCAGAGATGCTGCTTTATGACTGCTTCATCCCCCTCTCTATTGCACCGCCTTAAACGCTTGAGCCTGGTTACACAAATTGTGATCGGCCTGATCGCCGGTATTGCCCTGGCGCTGATTGCCCCCGATGTGGCGAAATCCACGGCGTTCATCGGCAAAGTGTTTGTCTCGGCACTGAAAGCCGTCGCGCCGATTCTGGTGTTCGTGCTGGTCATGGCGTCGATTGCCAACCACAAGCACGGCCAGGAAACCCACATCCGCCCGATTCTGTTCCTGTATCTGCTGGGCACTTTCGCCGCCGCCGTGGTCGCGGTGGTTGCCAGCATGACGTTCCCGTCCAGCCTGGTGCTGTCGACCCAGGACGTCGCGGTCACAGCGCCAGGCGGGATTGGCGAAGTGCTGCAAAGCCTGTTGCTGAGCGTGGTCGACAATCCGGTCAGTGCGCTGATGAACGCCAATTTCATCGGCATCCTGGCGTGGGCCATCGGCATGGGCATTGCCATCCGCCACGCCGGAAACACCACTCGCGAAGTGCTGGGCGATCTGTCCAATGGCGTGACCGTGATCGTGCGTCTGGTAATCCGCTTTGCCCCGCTGGGCATCTTCGGCCTGGTGGCCTCGACCCTCGCCACCTCTGGCTTCGGCGCCCTGATCGGCTACGCGCACCTGCTGGTCGTACTGCTGGGCTGCATGCTGTTCGTGGCACTGGTGATGAACCCGCTCATCGTATTCTGGAAACTGCGCCGCAACCCATACCCGCTGGTGCTGACCTGCCTGCGCGAAAGCGGCATCACCGCATTCTTCACCCGCAGTTCGGCGGCGAACATTCCGGTCAACCTGGAATTGAGCAAGCGCCTGGGCCTGCACGAAGACACCTACTCGGTATCGATCCCGCTGGGCGCCACCATCAACATGGCGGGTGCTGCGATCACCATCACCGTGCTGACCCTGGCGGCCGTGCACACCCTGGGCATCACCGTGGACATTCCCACCGCGATCCTGCTGAGCGTGGTCGCGGCGATCTGCGCCTGCGGCGCTTCGGGTGTGGCCGGCGGTTCGCTGTTGCTGATTCCGCTGGCGTGCAGCCTGTTCGGCATCCCGAGCGAAATCGCCATGCAGGTGGTGGCAGTCGGTTTCATCATCGGCGTGTTGCAGGACTCGGCGGAAACCGCGCTGAACTCCTCCACCGATGTGCTGTTTACCGCGGCGGCTTGCCTGGGTGAAGAGCAGAAAGCCGAGCGTCTGGCCTGACCCCACCGCCCCATGTGGGAGCGGGCTTGCTCGCGAAGGCGGCATGGCAGGCAACATCAATTTTGAATGTGCCGGCCTCTTCGCGAGCAAGCCCGCTCCCACAGGATTTGTGGTGTAGCTGAAGAATGCGTGCACATGAAAAAGCCCCCGCAACCTGAGGTTGCGGGGGCTTTTTTGTACCTGGGCGGTTTAGAACGCGCCCATGTAGTCGCGCTTGCCCACTTCCACGCCGTTGTGGCGCAGCAGTGCATAAGTGGTGGTGACGTGGAAGAAGAACTGCGGCAGGCCGTAGGTCAGCAGATAGGACTGGCCGCTGAAGCGCTTCTCTTTAGGTGTGCCCGGACGGGTGACGATCTCGATGCCTTCCTTGCCGTTGATCTGCGCAGGCGTGAACTCGCCGATGTAAGCCAGAACTTTGCTCAGCAGCGCTTGCAGTTCGGCGAAAGTGGTTTCGGTGTCGTCGTACTTCGGCACTTCAACTTCAGCCAGACGGGAAGAAACGCCCTTGGCGAAATCAACGGCGATCTGTACCTGGCGCACCAGCGGGAACATGTCCGGGAACAGGCGCGCTTGCAGGAAGGCGTTAGGGTCGATGTTTTTTTCGGCGGCGTGCACCTCGGCCTTTTTCAGTACATCGCTCAGGGCGTTGAGCATTTGCTGGAAAACAGGCACGGAAGCGTCGTACAGGGAAATGGTCATGGCAGGTCTCGTGTGGAGGAACGTGGGTCATGTGCATCTGTAGGAGCGAGCTTGCTCGCGATGGACGTTAACGAAAACGCGTCCTGTCTGGATGAACGCGTTGCACCTGAGTCCATCGCGAGCAGGCTCGCTCCTACAGGGGATCGGCTTTGGATCGTGGGCCGATTATAGCCATGCCGCCCTCCAGAGACCGGTCTTTTTCAGCTGCCGTACACTTTGGCCGCCGGGACCGCTTGCGTCAGCAGTTGCGCGACGGCATCGCCCATCTCGCCAACCGCCCAGCGGCCCTGGCGATCCAGTTGCGGGCCACGGCGCCAGCCATCGGCGATCGACAACTTGCCGCCCTCGACTTCAAACATCTGTCCGGTCACCTCGGCGGACGCCTCGG
This sequence comes from Pseudomonas sp. ACN5, assembly GCF_002303975.1. NCBI lineage: Bacteria > Pseudomonadati > Pseudomonadota > Gammaproteobacteria > Pseudomonadales > Pseudomonadaceae > Pseudomonas > Pseudomonas sp. ACN5. The sequence goes on from NZ_MRCP01000017.1 coordinate 49,122, forward strand.
AACCCAGCCACACCACCAGCGGTGCGACGTTTTCCGGGGCGAAGTAATCGAAGCCCGCTTCAGGCTTTTTCATGGTGTCGGCGAACACCTGCTCGGTCATCCCGGTCCGCGCGGCCGGCGCCAGGGCGTTGGCGGTGATCCCGTAACGACGCAGCTCAGCCGCCTGCACCAGCGTCAGCGAGGCAATACCGCCCTTGGCCGCCGCATAATTGGACTGTCCAATGGAACCCTGCAAACCGGCGCCGGAACTGGTGTTGATGATCCGCGCATCGACCTTGGCGCCGCCCTTGGCCTGCTCACGCCAGTACTTCACGGCGTGGCTGGAAATGCAGAAGTGGCCCTTGAGGTGCACGGCCACCACGGCGTCCCAGTCGGATTCGCCGAGGCTGGCGAACATGCGGTCGCGGCAGATGCCGGCGTTGTTGACCACCACGTTCAGGTCGCCAAAGGTTTCGATGGCCTGGCGCACGATCAGCCCTGCCGAATCGTAGCGGGTGATGTCGTCGCTGTTGGCCACGGCACTGCCGCCCTGGCCGAGGATGTCGCCGACCACGGCCAGGGCTGCTTCGCGGTTGATGTCGTTGACCACCACCTTCGCGCCTTCGGCGGCGAAGGCCATCGCGTAGGCGCGGCCCAGACCACCGCCGGCACCGGTGATGATCACGACGCGGTTTTCACAGATTTTCATGTTCTAAATCCTTCAAATTCATCACTACTCGCCACAATTCCCTGTAGGAGCGAGCCTGCTCGCGATGGTCGTTAACGAATACGTGGGGTATCTGAATCACCGCGTCGTTCTTGAGTCCATCGCGAGCAGGCTCGCTCCTACAGGATCGGTGTGATTCCTGATTACAAACGTTCGATGATGGTCACATTGGCCTGCCCACCGCCTTCGCACATGGTCTGCATACCGAAGCGTCCGCCGCTGCGCTCCAGCTCATGCAGCAGGCTGCACATCAAACGGGTGCCGGTGGCGCCCAACGGATGGCCGAGGGCAATCGCGCCGCCGTTGACGTTGGTCTGTTCGTGCGGATAGCCGGTCTCTTTCAGCCAGGCCATGGCCACCGACGCGAAAGCCTCGTTGATCTCCACCCGGTCGATGTCTTGCAGTTTCATCCCCGCACGCTTGAGCGCATAAGCCGTGGCCGGGATCGGCGCGGTGAGCATCCAGATCGGGTCTTCGGCGCGCACGCTCAGGTGATGGATGCGTGCCCGTGGCGTCAGGCCGTAACGCTTGAGCGCCGCCTCCGAGACGATCAGCATCGCACTGGCCGCGTCACAGGTCTGGCTCGACACTGCCGCGGTGACCCGGTCACAGCCGAACAGGAACTCCAGCTCGGCCATTTTTTCCAGGCTGGTCTGGCGCGGGGTTTCGTCATGCAGCACACCGGCCAACGGCACGATCTCGCGATTGAAGCGGCCTTGCTCGATGGCCTGCAAGGCCCGTCGATGGGACTCCAGCGAATAGGCTTCGAGCTGCGCCCGGGACAGGTCCCACTTTTCGGCGATCATCTGCGCTGAACGGAACTGCGTCGGTGGTTGCGCGCCGTAGCGCCGTACCCAGCCTTCGGAACCGCTGAACGGATCGGTGAAGCCCAAAGGCTCGGCAGCGATCATCGCCGAGGAAATCGGGATCTGGGTCATGGTCTGCACGCCACCGGCGATGACCACGTCCTGGGTGCCGCTCATCACCGCCTGGGCGGCGAAGTGCACCGCTTGCTGGGACGAACCGCACTGGCGATCGATGGTGGTGCCCGGCACCGATTGCGACAGGCCGGCCGCCAGCCAACTGGTGCGGGCGATGTCACCGGCCAGCGGGCCGATGGTGTCGACACAGCCGAAGATCACGTCGTCGTAATCCTCGTCGGGAATGTCATTGCGCTCGACCAGTGCGCGCAAAACATGCGCACCCAGGTCGGCGGCGTGGATCTGGCTCAGACCACCCTTGCGCCGCCCGGTAGGCGTGCGCAGGGCGTCGACGATATAGGCTTCAGGCATGGTCTACCTCGGTGAAGAAATTAAAATCAGGCGCCGATAACCTGTGGGAGCGGGCTTGCTCGCGAATGCGTCAGTTCAGTCGACAAAAATGTTGAATGTGCTGCCGCCTTCGCGAGCAAGCTCGCTCCCACAGGAGGGGGGGCGTCACCCTTACTGACGGGTTAAAACGTACTGCCCGCACCCAGCGCGTGTTGTCCGTCGAACAGCGCCGTGCGAATCCGTCCTTTGTGACGGCCGCGATCGCCCCAGACCTTGTCCAGCGCCCAGGCGCGTTTCATGAACAGATGCAGGTCGACTTCCCAGGTGTAACCCATGGCGCCGTGGGCCTGGATGGTGTTCTTCGCCGCGAGCATGGCCGCTTCCGCCGTTGCCAGCTTGGCGTGGGACACCAGCACGTCCTGCCCCGGTTGCTGCTCGGCCAGCGCATGAGCGGCGCGGTACAGCGGGCCTTTGGCGAACTCGATCTGCACCGCGACGTTGGCCATCAAATGCTTGACCGCCTGGAACGAGCCGACCGGCTTGCCGAACTGCTTGCGCTCGAAGGTGTAGTCCACCGCCAGGTCGACCATGCGTTTGGCCAGCCCGAGCAATTGCGCGGCGCTGGCGAGGGCGCCACGGTTGAAGGCGGCCGCCCACAAGCGCCGGCCTTGTTCGCCGCTGGCTACGCAAGTAGCGGGAGTCGGCGTCCATTCGACCTGGAACAGTTGACGGCTCGGGTCGACCGACTCGTTGCGGGTCAGGCCCACGGCATCGCGCTCCAGTGCATGCACTTCATCGCCATGGGCCAGCAACAGCAGATCGGCAACATGGGCATCGCTGACCAGCGGGTTCCCCGGTTCGGAAACGGCCAGTCGTGCACTGCCCTCGGCGACCCGCGCCAACCAGTATTGCTTGAGCGCCGCGTGTTGCTCATCGAGGGCGGCGAGCATCGGCACGCCCACCAGCATGGTGTCCACCAGCGGTTCGGGCAGACCGGCGTAACCGCACTCCTGGGCAATCAGCACGAAATCCAATTCATTCATGCCCATGCCGTCCTGCGCCTCGGGCACGGTCAGCGCGGTCAGGCCCAGCTCCACCAGTTGGGCCCAGAGTCGCTCACTGCGCCCGCTGTCGCTCTGCCACAGTTCGCGAATGCGCTCCGGGGTGACTTCGTTGATCAGGAAGCTGCGGACGTTGTCCTGAAACAGCAGTTGGTCGCGGCTGAAACTAAAGTCCATGGTCTATTCCTCAGGCACGCGGCATGCCGAGCATGCGTTCGGCAATGATGTTGCGCTGGATCTCGTTGGTGCCGGCGTAGATCGGCCCGGCCTGGGCAAACAGGAAACCGTCCAGCCAATGGCCGACGTCACCGGCGGCCGGGGCTTGGGGCAGCAGCTCGCCACGCAGACCAAGAATGCTCATGGCGGTGTCGTGCATGCGCTGGTCGAGTTCGGACCAGAAGATCTTGTTGGTCGAAGACTCCGGCCCGATCTTGCCGCCCTGCACCAGTTGCGAGGCGGTCATGTAGGTGCTCAGGGTGTAGGCCTCGGCATCGAGCCAGGCGCGCATCACCGCCTCACCGATGGCCGGGTCGCGGTCGGCCTGCTCGCGGTTGGCCAGGTACAGTTGCACCAGACGCTTGGCGGTTTCCTGGAAACGCGCCGGTGAGCGCAGCAACAAACCGCGCTCGAAACCGGCGGTGGACATCGCCACGTGCCAGCCCATGCCTTCGCCGCCGAGGGCGTTTTCCACCGGCACCTTGACGTCGTCGAAGAAGATCTCGGCAAATCCCGGCAAGCCGTTGAGCTGCGGAATCGGGCGCACGGTGATGCCCGGCGTATTCAACGGCAGCAGGATGAAGGTCAGGCCGTGATGGCGCTGGGACTGTGGATCGGTACGGAAAATACCGAACACCCAATCGGCCCACACCGCGCGGGTCGACCAGGTCTTCTGGCCATTGATCACATAGTGGTCACCCACCCGCTCCGCCTTGGAGCGGATCGCCGCCATGTCGGAACCGGCACCCGGCTCGGACCAGGCCTGGGCCCAGATGTCTTCGCCGGTGGCCATGCGCGGCAGAAACCGAGCCTTTTGTTCTTCGCTGCCGTACTCCATCAGGGTCGGGCCGAGCAGGAAAATACCGTTCTGGTTGACCCGTGCCGGTGCCCCGGAACGGTAGTATTCCTCCTCGAAAATCAGCCACTCGATCAGGTCGCAGCCGCGCCCGCCGAGTTCGGTCGGCCAGGTGACCATGCCCCAACGGCCTTCGTTGAGCTTGGCTTCCCAGGCGCGGTGCTCGGCAAAGCCCTGTTCGGTGTCGAACGATTGCAGCGGTTCACTCGGTACATTGGCCGCCAGCCAGGTTCGCGCCTCAACGCGAAAGGCCTGCTGGGCCGGGGTATAGGTCAGGTCCATGGATATGCCTTCAGCCGTTGAATCGGGCATCGCGTTTCTCGACGAACGAGTCGCGTGCTTCCTGAGAGTCCAGTGAGCGGTAGGCTTCGAGGGTGAAGCCCTGCTCCCAGCGGTATTTGTCTTCCAGATTGCCGTCTTCGATGCCGGTCAGCGCTTCCTTGGCCAGGCTGATCATGCCCGGGCTCTTGGCGGCGATGGTGCGGGCGATCTGCAACGCGGCTTCGCGCAAGTCTTCGCGCTTGACCACCTGCTCCACCGCGCCCAGGCGGTAAGCTTCGGCGGCGTCGATCGGCTCGCCGGTGAAGTACATGTGGCGGACCTTCTGCACCGGGAACAGGCGCTGCAAATGCGCGCCGCCACCCATGGCCCCGCGATCCACTTCCGGCACGCCGAAGGTGGCGCACTCGGACGCGACAATGATGTCGGCAGCGCCGCAGATGCCGATGCCGCCGCCCAGCACGAAGCCGTGCACGGCGACGATCACCGGTTTCGGGTTGCGGTGAATGGCCTTGAAGCTGTCGTAGTTGCCTTTGTTCACCGCAACGATCAGGTTGCCGTCGGCCGCCAGTTCCTTGATATCGACCCCGGCACAGAAGCCGCGACCTTCGGCGCGAATCACGATCACCCGCACGTCGTTGTTGCGGCCCAGGCCCTCGATCTCGCTGGCGATATCAGCCCAGCCCTGGTTGTTGAAGGCGTTGACCGGTGGCCGGTTGAACACCAGTTCGGCAATGCCGTGTTCGATGCTGACGCTAAATGGTTTCATGGTTTCCTTCCTTCACAATGCATGGCCCCTTACGACACACGGCAGCACAGTTCGCCCAGGCGCGCTTCGGCGTCGCGGACGATCTGTTCAATCAATTGGGCGCAGCTGGGCAAGCTGTCGATGGATGCGGCGATCTGTCCGGCAGGCAACACGCCCGCGGCCGGTTGCCCGTCGACCATGGCTTTCTGGATCACCATCGGCGCGTTGGCGGCCATGATGCTTTGCGCGGCGGTCAGCTCTCCGGCACCGCGCATCTTCAGGGCACTGCCGAGCAGTTGCGTCAGGCTCGTGCCGGTGTGGCGGCGGTAGGCCAGACCACTCTGCAAGGCCAGCAACAGGCGCTTGAGACCGCCGCTGTTTTCCAGTTGGTTGAGCAATTCGTTGCGGATCATCCGTTGCGGCATGCCGTCGATGGCGCGGCTGATGATGATCGCCGCCGGGTCTTTCACTGCCAGGTAACGCGCCAGGGTCGCCTGGGGCACCGGGCTGTCGGCACACATCAAAAAACGTGTGCCCATGGCGATGCCTTCGGCACCGTAGGCCAATGCAGAAACCAGGCCCTTGCCGTCCTTGAAACCGCCGGCCGCCACCACCGGCACCGAGACCGCATTCACCACTTGATCAAGCAGCATCAAGGTCGGCACGGAACCGGTGTGCCCACCGCCCTCGCCGCCCTGTACGGTCACCGCATCGGCGCCCATTTCCACGGCCTTCTGCGCATGCTTGAGCGCGCCGACCGTGGGAATGCACACCACCCCGGCATCTTTCAGGCGGCTGATCATTTGCTTGCCCGGCGAACGGCTGTAGCTGACCGCCCGGACTTTGTGGCGCAGTACCAAATCGACGATCTCGCCGGCATTGGCCTGGTACATGTGGAAATTCACCCCGAACGGCTGGTCGGTCAGACGCCGGGTTTCAAGAATCGCCGCTTCCATCTGCTGCGGTTCGATGGTCGCCCCGGCGAGAAAACCGAAACCACCGGCATTGCCCGTGGCCGCCACCAGTTTCGGATCGGCGACCCAGCCCATGGCGGTCTGGATGATCGGGTAGCGGCAACCGAGCAGTTCGGTCAGGCGGGTATTCAACGAGATCGCCATGCTCACGCCTCGCCCGTTTTGCGCTGGGAACTGGCCATGGCCTTGGCGTCGTAGCCGCCGAGGCGGTCGCCGGACACCAGTTCGTTGTGGGCGTGGGCGAAGTGATGCAGGCCGAACACCATGTCCATGGTCGCGCGCTTGCCCATCAGGTCTTCGGCGTTGTTCACCGCTTGCTTGCTCAATTGCAGGCCCAGGCGCGGCATCTGGGCGATGCGCCCGGCGATGTCGAGGGTCTGTTGTTCCAGCTCGTCGCGCGGTACCACCCGATTGAGCATGCCCATCTGATAGGCGCGCGGTGCCGGCATGCGCTCGCCGAGGAACAGGAATTCCTTGGCAATACGCGGGTTCAATTCATGCACGTGGGCGAAATACTCGACCCCGGGAATGCCCATGCGCACCACCGGATCGGCGAAGTACGAATCCTCGCTGGCGACGATCAGGTCACACACCCAGGCCAGCATCAGTCCGCCGGCAATGCACGCGCCCTGGACCATGGCGATGGTCGGCTTGGGCATCTCGCGCCAACGCCGGCACATGCCCAGATAGACTTCCTGCTCGCGGGCATAGAGAAACTCGCCGCCCGGTTTGTTCACATGGTCGTACCACAGGCTGGCGCGATCGAAGCTCTTGTCGACGTCGCGGCCGGGGGTGCCGATGTCATGCCCGGCGGAGAAATGCTTGCCGGCGCCGCGCAACACGATGACCTTCACTTCATCGTCATCGCAGGCCCGGCGAAACGCCGCGTCCAGCGCATAAGTCATCTGCGAGTTCTGTGCGTTGTGGTACTCGGGGCGGTTCATGGTGACGATTGCCACCGCGTCGCGCACTTCGTACAGGACCACCTCGGCCTCGTTCTTGTCGTTATGTTCAGCCATCACTTGTCTCCGAAAACGCGGGCGCTCAGCGCTGGCCTGGCGGGTTGTCTTTAAGCTGCAGGGCGCGCAGGTTGTGCGGGTCCAGACGCTGGATCAGTTGCAATTGCTCGGTGGTCGGGGCTGCGGTGGTCGGGCAGTCGTCCGGCACGTGCAACTCGAAGCCGGTGTTGTCCTGGACCTGCGCCGCCGTCACGCCGGGGTGCAGCGAACGGATGCGCATCTGCCGTTGCGGGCCCTGGAAATCCAGGACGCAGAGGTCGGTGATGATCAGGCGAATGTCGATGTCGTCCAGCTTCCAGCCCCGCGCCAGGCGGGCCGGGTTGTAGCCGACCGAGGCGACCATATCGACCTCGCCTTCGACGAACACCCGACGGTTGTGGCTTGGCACGCAAAACGAGTTGGCGTGGCTGATCGAGTTGCCGGGGAAACCGCGCACACCGAGCATCTGCGCCTTGGGTTTGGCGTAGTCGCCGATGCAGGAAATGTTCGCCTGGCCAAAGCGGTCGATCTGGGTCGGGCCGACCAGTGCGTGGCGCTTGCCGCCCCAGACGTTGTCGAAAATCCGCGAGAAACCCATCCAGCTGTCACGCTTGGGCTCGTAGCCCTTGCGTGCGCCCAAAGGCACCGGTTCGGCGACCATGTAGGCTTCGGAGTCGGTCATCAGCAGTTGCGGGTTGCTGCTGAGCATGGCCAAGGATGCCGCCAGGCGCGGGATCACGCCGATGCCGGTGGCCAACACTTCGCCGTCTTCGCGCCAGGCTTCGGAGGCTGCGCAAACCATCAGTTCGGCGAGGCTGTAAGTGGTAGTGCTCATCGGAAGGCTCCCTTAGAAAATCGGCAACGGCAGTTCACGGATCGCAGCCAGGCCGCCAACCTTGTCCAGGTACTGTTCGTGGGTGCAGTCGACGTAGTCGCGCACGTACCCTTCCCAGCCATCGGCCGCCTGCACGGTGGCGTTGTAGGCCTTGAAGTGCGCGACGTCGAAACCGTACAGCGGCGCGCAGGACGACGGATGCGCACCGCCCGGCACGTGGGCTACAGCTGTGGTCAGGTTGCGTTCCCAGAACACTTGATGGGCATGGGCGCTGTCCTGATGGAAGTAGTCGCTGTCGACCAGTTCATCGCAGGTCACGTAGCTGTGGGTTGCGGCACGCACGAACAGGTCGTCCATGTAATGATCCGGGCCGCTGATCTGGCACACGCCACGTTTGTCGGCACGGTCGACATGCACCAGCGCCGCGTCGAGCTTGAGCGCTGGCATCGCCACCCAGTCCTTGCCATCGGCGTAGGGCGAGGCGATCAACTTGATCTGGCGGTTGTGGCGCAGCACATCGGTGCCCAGGCCCACGGCGGTCGGAATGAACGGCACATTCATCGCCGCCGCCCGCAGGCCGAGCAGCAGCATGCCTTCGTCGATTTCCATCACCTCCAGCGCCGCTTCCTGGCGCGCCTTGCGGAAGTAAGGCTCCAGCGGAATGAAATCCAGGGAGACGAAGGCGAACACCAGTTTCCTGATCTTGCCGGCGGCGCAGAGCATGCCGACATCGGCGCCACCGTAGGCGACCACAGTCAGGTCCTTGAGGTCCGAGCGCAGAATCTCGCGCACCAGCGCCATCGGCTTGCGACGCGGACCCCAGCCACCGATACCGATGGTCATGCCATCACGCAGTTGGCCGACGATCTCGGCGGTGGTCATTTGCTTGTCCATCGTCATGTTCCTCATTGGCGACCGACACTGAAGTCGTGGCCCCAGTGGCTGACCACGGTGCTTTCGAACGGCGTGTGGCGGTCCCAGTCGACCACCAGGCCGTCGCAGCCGTACTCCAGGTCAAACCCGGACGGGGTCTTGATATAGAAAGAAATCATCTGGTCGTTGGTGTGCTGGCCGAGGGTGGCCGACAGCTTCACGCCGTTGGCGTGGACGCGGTCCAGGGCACGGCCGACTTCGTCCAGCGCGTTGACCTCAACCATCATGTGCACGCAGCCGTGGGGCATCGGGCACTCGAAAATCGCCAGCGAGTGGTGACGGCCGTTGTTGCAGTGCAGGAAGTGGATGCGCTTTTGCGGCTCGGCCGGGTCCGGGGTGAAGCGGACTTTCATCAGGTCCGACAGGCCAAAACCCATCACCTGTTCGTAGAAGTCGCGGCAGCGTTCGAAGGCGGGCGCCGGCAGCACCACGTGGCCCATGCCGAGGTCGTTGGTGACAAAACCTTTAACGCCCAACGGCGAAACGAAGCGAGCAAAGTCCTGCAGCGGGCCCCAGAAAATTTCGTGGCGATTGCCATCCGGATCACTGAAGTGCACCAGGTCCTGAACCTTGCGCAGCTCGGCCTCGGCCGCTGTGCCACGGGTCACTTGCACGTCGGCCTGTTGCAGCTCGCTGACCGCCTGCTCCAGCGCCGCCTTGCCGGCCACTTCCCAGCCGCAGGCACCGAAGCCGTTCTCGGCATTTTTCTGCACCAGCACGCGGTAATGACGCTCGTCCATTTTCAGGTACAAAAGCTCATCGTCGCCGCTGACCATCATGCCCAACACCTGGCTTGCGTAATGACGCCATTGCGCCAGGTCGCTGGATAACAGGGTGACGTAACCCAGACCGCGGATATCCATGGATGCACTCCTCGTTTTACTCAGGCCGTGCCGCCCTTCGGCGACTGCCGGGGGAGACTTTATGTAGGGCCTATTCAAACGGGTTCGGGCAGGGGCAACATCGTCCAATGGGACTAGCGGAAATGATGGCTGGGGCATCAAAAATAACTTGTGGGAGCGAGCCTGCTCGCGAAGGCGGAGTGTCAGGCAACAACAATGTTGTATGTGCCGGCCTCTTCGCGAGCAGGCTCGCTCCCACAGTTTTCACATTTGCAGATCAGTAGCTATTCAGGTGGGTCTAGCCGATCCAGTGCACGGTTCACCGACAGCTCGCCGAGCATGATGATCTGGGCGATGCCCAGCAGGGTGTGGCGGCTTGGGCCCTCGGTATGGTCCGCCAGATCGAGTGTCATGACATTCGCCGAGGCCAGCGATTGGCAGGCATCGCCCAGCAGGGTTTGGGCATCGAGTTCGGGATTGACGGTGTACATGGTGCTGGGTTTGCGCGGCATGGCGCGGATGTCGGCGAGTGAGGGGATGCGTTCGGTTTCGGGGGGATTAGGTGAAGGTTTGACCATGATTCAGTCTCCAGAAATTGGAGCCGTCACCCAATTGCGACCAAACAAGGGGGTGGCAGCTGTACGCAGGTTAGTCGACCGGGGAGACACGAAACCGGCGCGCCCGAGAGCGCCCTGCGCACAGCTACCATCAAGTGCAGACATGAAATGACCTGACTTTTTGGAATGCATGCACGCTTCGTGTAACCACAGGCGACTAAACCCGATCACTGATGGGCAGTGACACGAATCAAGTTACCGAGGGGGTCCAAGGCGCACAAGCCGGCGGATTCTGGCGTACCTGTAGGCAACGACGCAAGGCGCTGTAGCTTTCAAGAAGTGATTCCGACAGGCATTAAACACCCCTCACAAACACCCTGTAGGAGCTGCCGCAGGCTGCGATCTTTTGGCGGAGTTGGAGTGGCTGAAGATCAAGATCAAAAGATCGCAGCCTGCGGCAGCTCCTACAGAGGTGTGGTGACTGTGGGATGAGTGCAGGCATAAAAAAACGGGCCGGAAATGGCCCGTTTGAGGAAAGTGCAATTGTGTTCGCAGCCGAGGAAAATCCTACGCGCTCAAGACGCTGCGCACTGGCGTTGTGGTTACTGGGTAGATTTGGCTTCTCGCACTTTCTTTTGCTCTGCCAGGGCTATTTCCTTGAAATCATAGGTCGGAAAGAACTCTGTCCGGTAACTGCCCCACGCGGTGTTTTCGAGTGCGAGGTTGACCGCTGCGAGACGCGAGGCAGGCAGGCGTAAAACGATGACCTGTCCTATCCCCATGGTTATATTCCAGCTGACAACCTCCACCCCGGTCGGAGGGAACACCTTGTAAAACTCCTGTTTGGCGAGTTGCTCTTTCAACTCCCCCAATGGGCGCGATTGATCGTGCTTCAGGAAAACAGTCAACATGAGTGCATTATCTGGCGTGGCGATAGCGTCTTTTGCCGCCGAAGGCGTTGTCGGCTGTGCATGGGCGCCAGCCGAGTATATTCCGGCCAGTAGTAGCGTAGACATCAATAGCGTTCTGAATTTCATACTCATGTTGCACCTTTTATTTTTGGGTTTTTATGGATGCCACTTCAGAGTGGCGTCATTTAACGCGGACGCCTTGAAGTATCGAAATAACTACTTAATAAATGACTGCCGAAAGCCTTTTAGTGCGACATCGAGGTCTTTAAAGGTCCTCTGTAGGGCGCATGGACCACATAGATCCGGACAGGCGCATTGGTATCTACCATGTCGCGAGGCACCTCTCGTGAGTAGGTGAATTCTTCGTCATTTAACTTTTCCAGTCTTCTGACCACCGTTCTGACCGTTCCTTTATCAGGCACCAGGATATGCGTTGTTTTGTCACCGGTGACAAGGAAGTAACCGCCGCCGCCATTGTCATACTTTGATTGCCCGGTATCGGTATAAAAAAATTCATAGCGATTACGGCCGGGATCCCACATGGATATCCCAACAACACCCGGATATTTTTCCTTGACGTCTACTTCCGGGGCTCCCTCTATATAAACCTTGGTTGTCAACCATTGAGGAGATGTGGCCAATGCCTGAATATCAGTCTTATCCTCCATCTGCTTTCCATGGCTGACCAGTGGACTGAGTAATCCAGCGAGGAGCAGGCCTGCAAACATTGTGTTGTATTTTCGCATGGAATAATTCCTTGCCGAGTTTAGTGGTGACGCTTGTTTGTTGTTTTTTCTCTCGTGAAAAAATAATCACTGCGAGCAGCTGATGAAATATAGGAGCGATATCAGTCACTCACAATGCCAGATATATATTTGCAACAATTGCAGCAGTAATGACCTTCAATAAAGCCGAACAAAATAATGAGCGTTTGAACATCTTCGTCAATACCCGGAAATCCCTGTAGGAATTATCGCTGGTCGCGATTTTCTGATCTTGATCTTCTCGGAGTCGATGGAAAATAGAGATCAAAAGATCGCAAACCGCGGCAGTTCCTGGCGTTGCGTTATACCGGTGGTGAGATTTGGTCCAGTACCTGGTTCGCCGTGATCTCCGCCAGCATCACACTGTTTGAAATACCCAGCAAAACATTGCGTGAACTGCCCTCCAGATGGTCGACCAGGTAATGGACCATGACATCGACCGAGGCCAGCGTCTCGACCAAATACACCACCAGGGTTTCGGTCGTGGCCAGTGACGCGAACTTGCGCAAAAACCTGTAGGAGCGAGCTTGCTCGCGATGGTCGCCAACGATAACGCTGAAAGCCTGACACCCCGTGGCGTTTTCCGGTTTATCGCGAGCAGGCTCGCTCCTACAAGGGGTATGCGGTGTTCAATCTTATTCGGCAGGCATAAAAAAACGGGCCTTGGGGGCCCGTTGGAAAGGTGACCTGGCGTCCGTGCCTGGCCTGAAATGCGGTCAAACTGTGGGAGCGGGCTTGCTCGCGAAGGCGGTGTGTCAGGCAGCATAAATATTGAATGTGCCGGCCTCTTCGCGAGCAAGCCCGCTCCCACAGGGGTTGTGGGGTTTGACCCGCATCAACCCTTGCGGAAGTGCGGAATCACCTTCTCGCCAATGTTCTTCAGCGTCTCGAGTTGCGCCCACTGCGGCACGGTGCCCATCTGGCAGATGAACAGGATTTCGTCGGCGCCGGCGTCGATCAGGCGCTGCACGTAGCCGATGCAATCCTCGACGGTGCCGTAGGCGTGGTTCGGGTTCATCATGGCCATGGTCGGGTCGGAGAAGTCGACGCTGACTTCTTCGGAGGCGAAGCGCGACTTGATCACGCTCTGGCCGTTGCCGTCGACGAAGGTGTCGTCCTTCCACTTCTGCGGATCCGGGCGCTCGCCACCGCCGTACCAGTAGCCCAGGGATTCCATGAAGTAACGCTGGCCACGGATACCGATGCGGCGCGCTTCTTCGTTGTCGTCCAGCACGATGGCCGGGCACAGCGCGGCGATGTGGCGGTTAGGACGGAAGCCCACTTGCTTCTTCTCATCGCGGTTGTCGTAGGCCGTGTGATACACCTCGACCTTCTTGGCGATTTCTTCCGGGCCACCGAAGCCCAGTACCAGCGCGCCCATGCCACGACCGCCGGCATTTTTCAGCGACTCGGTGTTGGTGCACGCCAGGTACATCGGCGGGTGCGGATCCTGATACGGTTTTGGATGGATCGGGCGCTTGGGGATCTGCACGAAGTCGCCGTTGTGCTCGATCTCGTCCTGCACGAACATTTTCGGGATCAGGTACATCATCTCGTCGATCTGCGGCTGCAAGGTCGCCAGGTCGTAGCCGAAGGTGCCGGCTTCCTGCTGGGTGCCGCCCTTGCCGACGCCGAAGTGCACACGGCCCTTGGACAGCAGGTCGAGGGTGGCGATGCGCTCGGCGACCTTCACCGGGTGGTTCATCGCCGGAGGCAGGCAGACCACGCCGTGGCCGATGCCGATGCGCTCGGTTTTACCGGCCACGAAAGCCAGCATGGTTTCCGGCGCGGACATGTGCGAGTAGTTGCTCAGCGCGGTGTGCTCTACGCACCAGAAGGTGTCGAAGCCAAGCTTGTCGGCGAGCACAGCCTGCTCGACGGTGTCTTCGAAAATCTTGCGGTCGCCTTCGCGGCTGGAGTCCACCGTCTGGGCTTCGTAAATCAGGGAAAATTTCATGGTTGATCCTTGTGCTTATTTGGATGCGCAGTCGGCGCCGTAGACCTTCGCCTTACCGTCAATGGTCGTGCATCGACGGGGCGCTCGAATCACGCAAACGGACTAGCCGATTTGTAGGGAAGCGTCAGAGGAAAAAGTCGCTGCTTTCCTGCCCCATGCTCACGCCGCCAAGGTTCCAGGCGTACTTGGCCGGGCTGTTGGCGACGTGGGCGCGACCGGTGTGAATGTCGCGGAAGGCACGGTTGATCGCGTGACTGCGGAAGATCGTCGAAGCACCGCTGTTGAACATCAGGTCGCCAACGGCCTTGGCGCACTTGTCGGCCACCAGCGCCGAGTCGTAACGCATCTTCACCCGCTCGGGCATGCTCAACGGCTCACCCTTTTGCGCGCGCTCCAGCATCAAGGCAAAGTTGCGATGCAGCACGGTCTTGCACTCGTCGACGCAGACCATGGCATTGGCCAGCGACGACTGCGCGGCCGGGTCCTGGACCATCTTGCGACCGTCATTGACCCCGACCCGGGCGCGGTTGTGCTCGACAAACTGATCCACCGCGCCTTGCAGGGCACCGATGGCGGACGACGACACCGCTCGCACGAAAATCTGCCCGAACGGCAGGCGGAATAGGGGCGCGGTGTTGACCGCATTGCCCGGACTGTTCTGCATGAAACCGTCGAGCGCACGATGGGTGCGATACTCGGGAACGAAGGCGTTTTCCACCAGAATGTCGTGGGAGCCGGTGGCTTCCAGGCCCATGACGTTCCAGTTGTCGAGAATCTGGTAGTCGCTGCGCGGCACCAGGAACGTCCGATAATCCGGCGCACCGCCCGCCTCTTCCGGCGGCACCAGCGCACCGAGAAACGCCCAGTCGCAGTGCTTGCTGCCGGAAGAAAAGCCCCAGCGGCCGCTCAACTTGAAACCACCGTCGACCCGCTCGACCTTGCCCACCGGCATGTACGAAGACGAGATCAGCACGCTGGAATCGCTACCCCAGACATCCTGCGCCGCGCGGTCGTCGAACAACGCCAGCTGCCAGTTGTGGATCGCCACCACCCCCAGCACCCACGCCGAGGACATGCAGCCCTCGGCCAGGGTCATCTGCACGTCGAAGAAATCCTTGGGCTCCAGCTCATAGCCTTCCCAACGGGACGGTTGCAGGATGCGAAAGAACCCGGCGTCGTGGAAATCCTTCAGGGTTTCTTCAGGCAACTGCCCGGCTTGCGCGGCATTCAGGGCGCGTTCACGCAGGATCGGCACCAACTCACGGGCACGTTGGCTCAGACGCTGGCGAATCAGGTCTTGGTTGAGCATTTTTATTGTTCTCCTTTGTTCACCCCATCCGCCGGGGCGCGCGTGCAACGGGGCGGGTGTAGTGCCCCTACGCTCGCATTCAAACAATGCGCAAAGCGGCGGGCATCCCTCAAACGGACCATGTGGGATAGCGGGATGGGTATCAGGGGGTGTATCTGAAAGGGATGTGTTGCTTGGCAGGCGATATGGATTTTTGAGGGTGTACATATCCGTTGCTGCGGTAACGGCCTCTGGCGGTTCCGCTCTTACAGCGGGTCACTTTGAAAAGCGCAAAGTAACCAAACGCTCTTGCCCCTGACATTCGGTGCCTCGCCGTGGCTCGGCATGCCCTCACTCCGGTCCTGCTCCGTGGGCCCGCCGCCATCGCGAGCAAGCTCGCTCCTACAGTATTTACGGCGAACACCAATTATTCGAACCACACCAAACCTGTGGGAGCGGGCTTGCCCGCGAAGAGGCCGGCACATCTGACATTGATGCTGGCTGACAGACCGCCATCGTACATCCGCCAGATTCAGGTCGGCTGTCAGGCCGCCTTCGCGAGCAAGCTCGCTCCCACAGAAGAGCAAAAGCAGAGCAGCCCACACCGCGCCGCTTCTCACCACTCATCAGGCCGAGCGTTAGCTCGCCTGCAGCTTGTGATCTTGATCCACCCGCCCCCTCGGCAGGCTGAGCGCAGGTGTTCATCCGGGGATGGGCGCGCAGCGCCGTTCGACGCAGTCGAACTCATTGCATGTAGGTCGAAGCGAAGCCGACCGGAGGGCAATGCCCCCGGATGAATACCGGAGCGAAGGAACCCCGAGCCTCAGCGAGGGGCCGTACGTAAGGGGCGAGACCTTTTGGTTACTTTTGGCTGGGCCGGCACTCCGGGCGTTTGCCAAAAGTGACCCGCTGTAAGAGCGGAACCATAAGCCGCCGTTACCGCAGCAACGGATATGTACTCAATCAACCAAGAGCCTGGTCGGCCCAGAGGCCGCCAAGGCCTAGTCCCCTCGGACGATGCTTCAGACCAGAGCCAGAGCAAGAATCCATCGCACTCCACCCCCAACAAAAAAGGCCCAGTGCGATGAACGACGCCAATCTCAAAGCCGACATGCTCCAGGCCATGCGCCGCCTGGCCAAGTCCGTCACCATTATCAGCACCAGCAACGGCTCCGAACGCTTCGCCATGGCCGCCACTGCGGTCGACTCCCTGAGCACCGAACCGCCATCGCTGCTGATCTGCGTGAACAAGACCGCCTCGCCCCACGCCGCACTGGCGACCGGCGCCGACTTCTGCGTGAACATCCTCGGTGTCGACCAACAAGACCTGGCCAACCTGTGCAGCGGCGCGATCAAGGGCGAAGCACGCTTCGACCGTGGCAACTGGCTGACCAGCCCGGGCGGCATTCCTTACCTGGGTGACGCACAATCGGCGATCCTCTGCCGCCAGGACGGCCACTTCAGCTACGGCACCCACACCGTGTTCATCGGACGCATCCTGCAGATCCACACCACTGATGCCATCACCCCGCTGGTCTACCTTGACGGCAGCTACACCACCACCGCCAAACCCGCACCTTCACTCGCAGCCGCTGGCTGAGGCCCGAACATGGACAGCCTGAACCGGTTGACGGCGTTGCGAGTGAACAGCGCCGACCCGTTGCCATGGGATGACCGCTGCGACTTGCTGATCGTCGGGTTTGGCGGAGCTGGCGCCTGTGCCGCCATCGAAGCCAGCACTCGCGGCCTGTCGGTGCTCGCACTGGATCGCTTCGAAGGCGGCGGCGCCACGGCACTCAGCGGTGGCGTGGTCTATGCTGGTGGTGGCACGCCGTATCAGCACCAGGCTGGCTATGAAGACACCAGCGAGGCCATGTTCAACTACCTGCGCCAGGAAGTCGGCGAAGCCGTCAGCCACGAGACATTGCGGGCGTTCTGCGAAGGCAGCCGTGAACAACTGGCCTGGCTGGAACGACAAGGCGCGGCCTTCGAAGCCAGCGTGCCGCCGCACAAAACCTCGTACCCGAGTGACCAGTACTACCTTTATTACTCGGGCAACGAAGCCGTGCCGACCTATGCCGCCAGCGCCAAACCAGCGCCCCGCGGTCACCGCACCAAAGGCCCCGGCATGTCCGGCGCCAGTCTGTTCGCCCCGCTCAAGGCCAGCGCCTTGCGCCACGGCGCACGCCTGCGCAGCCAGTACGAAGTACGGCGGCTGGTGCTAGACCTCGACGACAAGGTCCTCGGCGTCGAAGCCTGGCAGTTGCCGTCGGGTAGTCGCGCTGCCAAACAACATGCGCGCCTGTCGCGCTGGGCCGCGGCCATTCATATGTACGCTCCGGCCTTGGCCGACCGCTTGCGCGCCCGTCAGCGTCGCATCGAACAGACCAGCGCCATCCGCCAATTGATTCGCGCCGAACAGGCAGTGCTGTTGAGCAGTGGCGGCTTTATTTTCAATCGTGATCTGGTGCGCCAACACGCGCCGCAGTACCTGGCCGGTCTGCCGCTGGGCGCCACCGGGTGCAACGGCAGCGGCATCGCCCTGGGCCAGAGCGCCGGGGCCAGCGTGGCACGGATGGACAAGATCAGCGCCTGGCGTTTCATCAATCCGCCGCTGGCCTGGGCCCGCGGGCTGATCGTCAATGCCCGCGGACAACGTTACGCCAACGAAGAAATCTATGGCGCGACCCTCGGCCACGCCATGGTCGAAGAACAGGATGGCCGCGCCATTCTGGTGCTCAACCGTGCGCTGGTAGGTGAGGCATTGAGTCAGGTCGGTCCCGGCAAGGTGTGGAATTTCCAGCGCCTGCCGGTGCTGCTCAACCTGCTGTTCAACGCCAAACGCAGCACCAGCCTGGCCGGGTTGGCCAAGCGCTGCCATCTGCCGCCGGAACTGCTGCGCCAGAGTGTCGAACGCTATTCCCGCGCGGCACGGGGCGAGGTCGCCGACGAGTTCGGCAAGTCCGCGGCGATGCTCGCCAACCTCGACCAGGGCCCGTGGTACGCCCTCGACCTGTCTTTCGACAGCAAACTCTTCCCGTGCCCGGTCATCACCCTGGGCGGGTTGAAAGTCTGCGAGGCCAGCGGTCGGGTGCTGGACCCTGCCGGCCAGCCCATAAACGGCCTGTACAGCGCCGGCCGCAATGCGGTCGGGGTCGCCTCCAACCTGTATGTCTCCGGCCTGTCACTGGCCGACTGCATCTACTCCGGTCGCCGGGCTGCCGCCCACGTGGCCGACCAATTCGCACTTCAAACCGCACGATCAGGAGAACAACAATGCAACGTGTAGAAGGCAAAGTCTGCATCATCACCGGCGCCGCTAGCGGCATTGGTCGCGAAGACGCCCTGCTGCTGGCCCGCGAAGGCGCCAAAGTGGTACTGACCGACCTCAACGAAGAAGCCGGTCGTCAGGCGGCCGTGGAAATCGGCGCCAACGCGCTGTTCATCCGCCACGACATCGCCAGCGAAAGCGACTGGCAACACGTGGTCAAGACCACCGTCGAACACTTCGGCCGCCTCGACGTACTGGTCAACAACGCCGCGATCCTGGCCCTGGGCAGCATCGAAGACACCACCCTGGAGCTGTGGCAGAAGGTGCAGAAGATCAACGGCGACGGCTACTTCCTCGGTTGCAAGTACGCCATCCAGGCGATGAAGGAAAGCGGTGGCGGCTCGATCATCAACATGTCGTCGGTCGCGGCCCTGGGCGCCATGCCGATGTTCTGCGCTTACTCGGCGTCCAAAGGCGCGGTGGCGGCGATGACCCGTTCCATCGCCCTTCACTGCAAGCAG
Organism: Pseudomonas sp. ACN5; assembly: GCF_002303975.1. NCBI lineage: Bacteria > Pseudomonadati > Pseudomonadota > Gammaproteobacteria > Pseudomonadales > Pseudomonadaceae > Pseudomonas > Pseudomonas sp. ACN5. Next base: position 68,110 of record NZ_MRCP01000017.1, read on the forward strand.
CAGGGCTACCGCATCCGCTGCAACAGCGTGCACCCCGATGGCGTGAACACACCGATGACCCAGGCCCTGGCCGGGGGTCAGCCGATCCCGCAGGAAGCGCTGGACCAGGACCCGATGAACCGCATGGCGGCACCACGGGACATTGCCAACGTGGTGCTGTTCCTCGCCACCGACGAGTCGCGGTTCGTCAACGGTGCCGAGATCCGCGTCGACAACGCCCAACTGATCAGCGGGCTCTGAGGTCGAGGTGAACATGGGCACGCAACAACAGAACCTGACCCCGGCCGAACACACGACGGCAAGCGTCTCATTGCAAGTGTGCGCGGTGATCGACGAGACCGCTGACGCGCGCTCGCTGGTGCTGGACGTACCGCCAACCCTGCGTGAGCGCTTTCGCTACAAACCGGGCCAGTTCCTGAGTTTTCGCGTGCCCTTCGCCGGCAAACTGTTGACCCGCTGCTACTCCATGGCCAGCTCGCCCCTCGCGGACGCGCTGCCCAAGGTCACGGTGAAACGGGTTGACGGTGGCCGGGTGTCGAACTGGATGAACGAAGTGCAGGTCGGCGACTGGCTGGAAGTATTGCCACCGGCCGGGCATTTCTGCCTGGACCCGCAGGCGGACACCGAAAAGCCCCTGGTCCTGTTCGGGGGCGGTTCGGGCATCACCCCGGTGTTTTCCATTCTCAAATCAGTGCTCCATGGCAGCCGGCGGCCGATCAAGTTGATCTACGCCAACCGCGATGAGGCGTCGGTGATTTTCAAGGACGAGCTGTGCCAGCTGATCAAGGCGCATCCTGATCAACTGCACGTGGTGCACGTCCTCGATTCGGTGCAGGGCTTCCTGACGGACCATCAGGTCCGTCATCTGCTGCGCGGATCGGCCGGCGGCGACTACTTCATCTGCGGGCCGGGCCCCTTCATGGACACCGTGGAGCGCACGCTGCTGGCACTGGGCGAAGCGGCCGAACGCATTCATGTCGAACGTTTCGTCTCGCCACCGGACCCCGATGAACTGCTGGCCGAAGAAACGCTGGCACGAGCGGCGGCCATGGATTCGCAATGTGAAGCGCTGATCGTCGAGCTCGACGGCCAGCAACACGAAATTGCCTGTAAACCCGGCGACACCTTGCTGCAAAGTTGCAAAGCGGCTGGCCTCGACGTGCCATCCTCCTGTGAAGAAGGTTTTTGCGGGGCCTGCATGTGCGTGGTCAAGGAAGGCCAGACCCAACTGGCGCACAACGACGTGCTGACCCCCAAGGAACTCGCCGACGGCTGGACGCTGGCCTGCCAGAGCCGCCCGACGGGTGCCCGGGTACACCTGAAATTCCCGGATTGATGGTACGTTCCTACAGCGAAATCCAATCAATTGTGGGAGCGGGCTTGCTCGCGAAGACGGCGTGTCAGACAACGATGATGTCGAGGCTGCCGCCCCCTTCGCGAGCAAGCCCGCTCCCACAGTGGAAATGTGCACGACGGGAGATCTATTGCTTAGTCTCAACGGACGATCACTCAGGCCCGGTCTGCAGTTAGACTCGGCCACAGCATTAGCCCACAACAATAAAGAGGTGCAGTTATGGCTCGTTTGCAGAACAAGGTCGCGGTGGTCACCGGTGGCGCTTCGGGGATCGGTCTGGCCTGCGTGCGCCGTTTCGCCGCCGAAGGCGCGCAAGTGGTCGGGCTGGACATCGGCAGCGCACCGGCGGATTTCCCCGGCCTGTTCATGACTCTCGACGTGCGCGACGAAGCGCAGGTGCAGCAGGTCATGCAAGACGTCATCAGCCGCTTCGGGCGCATCGATATTCTGGTCAACGCCGCCGGCGTCGCCGACCAGGGCAGCGTGACCCAGACCACCACCGCCAACTGGCAACGGGTGATGGACATCAACCTCACCGGCAGCATGCTCACCAGCAAATACGCGCTGGCGTCGATGGTGGAGCAGCGTGGTGGTTCGATCATCAACGTCGGTTCGATCTTCGGCCTGCAAGGCTGCGACGGCAACGTGGCCTACAACGTGTCCAAGGGCGGCATCAACCAGCTGACCCGCTCGATGGCCATCGACTACGGCTACGCCAACATTCGCGTCAACGGCCTGTGCCCGGGCCTGATCGAAACGCCGATGACCAGCATGGTCCGTGACAACGATGCGTTCCACGCCTTCTTCGCCTCGCAGCACATGCTCAGCCGCTCCGGGCAACCGGAAGAAGTGGCCAACGTCGCGCTGTTCCTGGCCTCGGACGAAGCGTCCTTTGTCAGCGGCCAGATGATCGCCGTGGACGGTGGTTTCTCCGCCGGTCGCCGTTTCGCCCCGCCCGCCCAGTAATTCGTTATCCGGCCGGGCGCCCTGCCTGGCCTACTCCCTTTTTCGCAACTGTCTTCTAACCGGGGAGGCCCCATGCCGCCTGTCGCCACCGCACTGACCATCGCTCAACTGTTCGCCAACGCTGCCCAGGCCTACGGCGACCGCCCGGCCATCGAGGACGCGGGCCACGTCATCAGCTACCGACAACTCGACCAGTTGCGCCGCCAGGCTGCCCGCGCCCTGCTGGCCCTCGACGTACAGGCCGGGGACCGCGTGGCGATCTGGGCGCCCAACGTGTGGGAATGGATCGTCGCCGCCGGCGCCCTGCAAAGTGTCGGCGCCGCCCTGGTACCGCTCAATACCCGGATGAAGGGCAGCGAAGCCGGCTACATCCTGCGCGAAAGCGGCACCTGCGTGCTGTTTGCCATCGGCGAATTCCTGGGCGCGGACTACCCCGGCATGCTGGTGTCGGAAGACCTGCCTGAGCTGCGCCACATCGTCAGCCTGCGCGGCGCCAATCCGGGCACCCTGGCCTGGGAGCGCTTTATGGATCTGGCGGCCGACGTGCCGCAACTGGCCCTGCGCACCCGCGAGCAAAGCGTTGGCCCACAAGCCTTGTCCGACGTGCTGTTCACCTCGGGCACCACCGGCAAGCCCAAAGGTGTGATGACCAGCCACGGCCAGAACCTGCGCATCGTGCGCGACTGGAGCGACATCGTCGGGTTGCGCGAAAGCGATCGCTACCTGATCGTCAATCCGTTCTTCCACTCTTTCGGCTACAAGGCCGGCTGGCTGGCCGCATTGATGCGTGGCTGCACCCTCCTGCCGCAGCAAGTGTTCGACGTACAGGCCGTACTCGAATGCGTGCAGCACGAACGCATCACCGTGTTGCCCGGGCCGCCGACGCTGTATCAATCGTTGCTGGCCCATCCGCAACGCAGCGAGTTCGACCTGGGCTCATTGCGGGTAGCGGTAACCGGCGCGGCGGCGATTCCCGTGGAGATGGTCCACCGCATGCGCGACGAACTAGGGTTCGCCACCATCGTCACCGCGTATGGCCTGACGGAAGTCTGCGGTTTCGCCACGATCTGCCGCTCCGGTGATTGCGCAGAGATCGTCGCCAACACCAGCGGCCGGGCGATGCCGGGAGTGGAAGTGCGCTGTGTCGGCAACACTGGCCGCAGCCAACCGGCGAACATTCCCGGTGAAGTGCAGATCCGCGGTTACAACCTGATGCAGGGTTACCTCAACAACCCCGAAGCCAGCCAGGAGATTCTCGACGCCGACGGCTGGCTGCACACCGGCGACATCGGCATGCTCGACGAACAGGGTTACCTGCGCATCACCGACCGCCTAAAGGACATGTTTATCACCGGTGGCTTCAACGTGTACCCGGCGGAGATCGAACAGTGTCTGCTGACCTACCCGGGCGTGGCCCAGGCCGCGGTGATCGGCATCCCCGATGAGCGCATGGGTGAGGTGGCGATGGCGTTCCTGTTGCCTGCGCCAGGAATGGAAATCGAGCAGGCGCGGTTCCTCGCCTGGTGCCGCGAGCAGATGGCCAATTACAAGGTACCGCGTCGGGTGCAGGTGCTGCAGAGCATGCCGATCAATGCCGCGGGGAAAGTGACGAAGAATGTGTTGCGTGAGTGGGCATTGCAGCCAGTCAGTTAAGCGTCGGCGATATTTTGATTAATGCCACATTACCTGTGGGAGCGGGCTTGCCCGCGATGGGGGTGTGTCAGTCAACATCAATGTTGAAGCTGACGCCCTCATCGCGGGCAAGCCCGCTCCCACAGGTTTGTGTGTGCCTGACGACTGTGAATTCAGACCACCCGCGCCGGGTGCTGTTGGCGCGGGTCGCCGAGCATGGCGCGATGGGACGGCGGCTGGCGGCCTTCGGCTTCGCTGATGCCGTAGCCGGGAGCGATTTCGGCGGTGATCAAGGTCTGTCCGGACAACGCCATCAACTGCGGATCATTGAGCAAGGCATGAATCACCCGCCCATTGAATTGCGGGGTTTCGGCATGGGCGAGAAACGCCTGGTACTGCTCGCCATGCTGCTCGCCGGCAATCCGGGTGCGCTCGGTCAATTGCGGGCCGAGCCATAGCGACAACGCCGCCACACCCTGCCCTTCAAAATCGATCGCCATGTCTGCCGCCAGCTTGTCGACCCCGGCCTTTTGCGCACCGTATGCCGGACCATGCATGTAGCACCCGGCCCCGAACGACGACGTGAAGCAGATCAGTCCTTGGGCACTTTTGAGCAACAGCGGCGCGGCGTAGTAGCTGGCGATGTAGGCCGAGCGCAGGCCGACGTCGAGAATCCGTACCAGCTCCAGCGGTTTGGCCCAGAACGGCCCCGGTTCGATCAACTGGTCATGGATGAAGGCGGCGTTGTTCACCAGCAAATCCAGGTGCCCGCATTCCTGCTCTACCCTCTCGAACAACGCCCGGACCTGCGCGTCATCGGCGTGGTCACAGACCACCGCGATACCGCGCCCACCGGCGGCGGTGATCGCGGCGGCGGTTTCCTCCAGCGAGCCGTGCAAGGCATGTCCGTACAGATTCGATCCACCCTGCGCCGGGGCGCGGCCAGTGATGTATACGGTCATGCCCGCCGCACCGAGGGCCAGGGCAATACCCTGCCCCACTCCGCGACTGGCACCGGTCACGATAGCGATCTGTTGACGTGGCTGATTCATTCAACGCTCCCGAACAAGGTTTTGGCCGAAGCGGTTTCGCTCTGGCGCTTGATGTGATTGGCGGCCAGGTAGCCGAAGGTCATGGCCGGGCCGATGGTCGAGCCGGCACCTGGATAAGTGCGGCCCATCATCGAGGCGGCGCTGTTGCCGATGGCGTAAAGGCCGTTGATCGGTTGCCCGTCTTCGTGCAACACGCGGGCGTGCACGTCGGTCAGCAGTCCCCCCTTGGTGCCGATGTCGCCGGCGTCGATGCGCACGGCGTAGAACGGCCCCTTGAGCAATGGCGCCAGGCACGGATTGGGTTGCACGTTCGGGTCGCCGTAGTAGCGGTCGAACAATGAGTCGCCCTTGTGGAAATCCTCGTCGACGCCCTGCACGGCCATGCCGTTGAAGCGCTGCACAGTGCGCAGCAGCCCGCCAGCGTCGACGCCGATTTTCGTCGCCAGTTCTTCCAGGTTCGACGCCTTGTGGAAGTAGTCACGCAGATGCTCGGGCAATTGCCAGTCGCGCTGGGCATAGCCCGGCAGCAAGGCACCGCATGGATATTTGCGGCGGAACTCGGCATCGAACACCAGCCAGCACGGCACGCTCGCGGCGCCCTCGCGGTTGTTGGCGTACATCGCATAAACGATATCGGTATAGGGCGCGGCTTCATTGACGAAACGTTCGCCCGCGGCATTGACCATCACGCACCCCGGCAAGGTTCGTTCGACGAACAACGCACGCTGCTTCTCTTCGCCCTTGACGAAAGTGGTCGGCGCCCACCAGCTGTGCTCCATCAACGCGGTCCGCGCGCCGATGGCCTGGCCGGCGCGGATGCCGTCGCCGGTATTGTTCGGCGGCGTGGCACTCCAGTTGGCCCGGGACGGCTGCGGCAGGTACTGCTCGCGCATCGCCTGGTTGCGCTCGAAACCACCGGCGGCAATGATCACCCCGTAGCGCGCCTTGACGTGGAGCAACTGACCGTTGCGATTGACCCGCGCACCGCCAACCCGGTCGCCGACCAACAGCAGTTCTTCGAGTGCACAGTTGAGCCACAGGGATTTGCCGCGATCCTGCAGCGAACAGCGCAAGGCACCGATCAAGGCATTGCCCAGGGTCAGGTAGCGGTCGCGGCGGGACAAGCGCCGCCCCTCGCGGTCACGCCAGTAACGCCACATCACCCGCAGCGTCAGGCGCAACCAACCGGGGCCACGGCAGAGCAGCACTTGCGCCTCTTTCATGGTCATCGCCATGCGCCCCATCATCAGGGTGCCGGGGGAAGGTGCGCGCATGCGCAGGAATTCTTCGCCGAGTTCGGCGGCATCGAAGGGTTGCGGATCCATCGAGCGATAACCTGGTTTGCCACCCGCGACTTCCGGGTAGTAATCGGCGTAGCGAGGTTGCGCCTCGAAGCGCACCCGGGTGTGTTTTTCCAGGTACTCGACCATCTCCCGGCCATGTTCGACATAGGCTTCGATGCGCCCGTCGTCGATCTCGTCATGGGTCACGGCGCGGATGTAGGCAATCGCTTCGGCTGCAGAATCACTGCCGCCGAGCGCATTGATCCGATGGTTGTTGGGGATCCAGATGCCGCCGCCGGACACCGCCGACGTACCGCCGTACTCGTCGCTCTTCTCGATCAGCAGCGCATTCAAGCCCAGGTCGTGGGCACGCAGCGCAGCGGTCATGCCCCCGGCTCCCGAGCCAATCACCAACACATCACAGCACTCGTCCCATTTGATCCCGGCAGCGTTCATGCGATCACCCTTGTTCAGCGCCCTTCAGGCAGAAACCGCCACCGCCGGATCTTCGCCCGGTGCAGTCGGTCTCGGGATTGTTCGCCGCACGCGCCGGGTGTTCATCGTCCGATGGGACTAAGGCTGAGACTGCGACAGCCCCGTACAAATCGCTTAGTCCGCTTGGACGATGTTGCGCGCAAGTCGTGACTCCATAGTCGCCCACAACACCAATCCCCCCTGAAATGCAGGTCGGGCAGGTCTGACCTGGGCCATGAGGACGACATGATAAAAACAATAATCGCCCCACCAACACAGCACCCTCGCACACAGCTTGTTCTATTGATGCTGGCTGGCGGATTAAGCGCTCACGTTAACGCCATGAGCTTTCAGCCAAGCGAAGACTTGAGCATCGACTGGGACACCACACTGACGTACAGCCTCGCCTGGCGGACCGAGTCTCGCGATCACAAACTGACCGCCGATGCCAACGGCAACGACGGCGACAACGCCTTCGACAAAGGCAGCCTGATCAACAACCGCAGCGGCTTTCTCACCGAAGCCAACATCAAGTGGCAAGACAACTACGGCGTGTTCGTCCGGGCGACGGGCTTCTACGACAACGTCTACGATCAGGGCAACGACAACACCACCGGCACCTCGAACTGCTTCGCCGGTGGCCATTGCAGCCAACCCGACCGCTTCTCCCAGGACACCATCGACCAGCACCGCAATGAACTGCGCATGCTCGATTACTACGCCTACGGCACCTGGGACGTCAGCGGCCACGCCCTCAACGCGCGCCTGGGTAATCAGGTGGTGAGCTGGGGTGAAAGCCTGTTCTACCCGGGCATTTCCGCAGCGCAGAGCCCGGTCGACGCGACCAAGGCGACCACCCCGGGCGTCGAGGTCAAGGAAATCCTGCTGCCGGTCGGCCAACTGTTCACCCAGTTCGCCCTGACCGAAAGCCTGGGTGTCCAGGCGTACTACCAATACAAGTGGGAAAAGACCGAGCTGTTCGGCGTGGGTAGCTACTTCTCCACCACCGACTTCATCGATGAGGGCGGCTTCAACGACGCCTCCGGTTTCGTCACCCGCCTCAAGGACGACAAGCCGAGCGACAGCGGCCAGTACGGTCTGGCCTTCACCTACGCCGCCGAGTCGTTGAACAACACCGAGTTCGGCCTCTACTACTCGCGCTATCACGACAAGACCCCGTCACTGGACTTCGCCTCGACCCTGGGCCGCTACCAGGTGCGCTATTTCGACAACATCGACCTGTTCGGCGCGAGCTTCGCCACCGTGCTGGGCGACGTCAGCTGGGCCGGTGAAGTCAGCTACCGCGACGGCACGCCAGTGATGGTCGACAACGGTTTCTCCAGCCCCGTGCGTGGCAAGACCGTGCAGGCGCAAACGTCGATGATCTACGTGCTCGGCCCAACCTCCTTCGCCGACAACACCACCCTGACCGGTGAGCTGGTCTACAACACCGTGGTCAGCAACGACAAGTCGCAGCCGGTGACCCTGGCGCCGGGCTTCGCGCTGCCGGGAACCGACAGCCTGGTCTATGACCGCGATGCCTGGGGCTACACGGTGCAGGCGAACTTTGACTACAACGACGTGTTCAGCGGATGGGACATGTCGGTGCCTGTCACCTTCAGCGCCGCCGCCCACGGCGACAGTTCGATGGTCGGCTCGATCAACGCCGGCCAGAACGATAACCGCGCCAGCATCGGCAGTTCGTGGCGCTACCTGGGCAACTTCACCGTCGAGGCCCGCTACAACGCCTACCTCGGCAACGCCAACAACAGCCCGTTGGCCGACCGCGACAACGTCGCGCTCAACTTCAAGTACCGGTTCTGATTCCCCTTTCGGAGGAGCACAGCATGTCCAGATTCACCCAAACATTATTGAGCACGGCGCTGACCGTCAGCCTGCTCGGCAGTGGCCTGGCCTACGCCAAGGTCAACCCCGAAGAAGCCGCCCGCCTGGGCCAGGACCTGACCCCGATGGGTGCCGAAAAAGCCGGCAACGCCGACGGCAGCATCCCGGCCTGGACCGGCAAATGGCGCGGCCTGCCACCCGGCCTCAAATACGCTGGCCCGGGCACGCCGTACCCGGACCCGTACGCCGCGGAAAAACCGTTGTTCGTGATCGATTCGAAGAACATGGACAAGTACGCCGACAACCTGAGCGATGGCCAGAAAGCGTTGCTCAAGCGTTACCCTGACACGTTCAAGATCCCGGTGTACCCGAGCCACCGCGACTTCCGCCTGGATCAGCGCCTGGAAGACCAGGTCAAGAAAAACGCCGTCACCGCCGAACTCGACAATGACAACAACGACACGAAAAACGCCTGGGGTGCCTCGCCGTTCCCGATCCCGAAGAACGGCAGCGAGTTGATGTTCAACCATACCTTGCAGGGGCGCGCCAGCACTGAAGAGGCCGTCTACGGCCAGGCGGTGGTGTACTCCAACAAGGAAAAGGTACTGGAAGAGGTCGACTACAAGATCTTCTCGATCTGGTCGAGCCCGGACAAAGCCCTGGATACCGCCAACGGTGTATTCACCCACTTCCTGATCACCACCCTGGAGCCGGTGCGCAAGAAAGGCGAGATCGTGGTCGGCCACGAGTTCATCAACCCGACCGCCTCCCCGCGCCAGGCCTGGCAGTACAGCCCGGGCCAACGCCGGGTCCGTCGCGCACCGACCGTGGGCTACGACTCGCCGACCGGCGCGGGAGGTTTCCGCGTGTACGACGAAGACCGTTTGTTCAACGGTGCGCCGGACCGCTACAACTGGACCATCGTCGGCAAGAAAGAGATCTACATCCCGTACCACAACTACAAGATCGACGACCCGAGCGTAACGGTCGACCAGATCCTGGACACCACCGGTCACGTCGATCCGCAGTACATGCGCTACGAGAAACACCGCGTCTGGGTGTTGCAGGCCAACCTCAAGGAAGGTGCCCGCCACGTATACGCCAAGCGCGTACTGTACCTCGACGAGGACACCTGGTCGGCAACCATGGCCGACAACTACGACAGCCGTGGCCAGTTGTGGCGCACTAACATGCAGACCTCGATCTACGCCTACGAGATGCAGCGCTACCACGCTCGCCTCGGCATCTACCACGACCTGATCGCCGGCTCCTACCTGGTTGACCGCATGCTGGTCGATCAGAAACCGGCCAAGCTCAACGCCACCGCCTTCACCGAAGACGAATTCACCCCTGGCAACCTGCGCAAACTCGGCACCCGCTAAACTCACCGCGCCCCGACCGATTTCTTCGGTCGGGGCGTTGTGCTTTGTAAAATCCGCGCCTCCCACGGAAAAGTCCCCATGAACAAACTCCTCACCGGCGTCATTGCCTTGGCCAGCGTTGGCCTGTCGATGCAAGCCAACGCCCTGAACATCCTGCTGACCAACGACGATGGCTGCCGCGCACCCGGCATCGATGCGATGTACCGCGCCCTGACCGCTGCCGGACACACAGTCACCCTGGTCGGTCCGTTGAACGACAGCAGCGGCATCAGTGCCGCCAGCGTGGTCGTACCCGGCCAGGCCCTGGCGGTGACCGAACTGGCGCCGGGGAAATTTTGCGTCGGGCCGCCGCAAGGCTATACGCCGCCTGCCGGCAAGACTTCCGCCATTGGCACGCCGGTCGATGCGGTCAACGTCGGACTCGACGTGATCCTCAAGGACTCACCGCCGGACCTGGTGGTCTCGGGCAGCAACTTTGGCGAAAACGTCGGCCCGCTGACGCAGATGTCCGGCACCCTCAACGCGGCTGTGCGGGCGATGTTCAAAGGGGTTCCGGCGGTGGCGGTGTCCACGGCCATCGACATGGACCTGATCATCCGCGACCAGCAGGCCGGCTACCGCAAGACCCTCGGCGCGATGGACGACACGGCGCGCTTTGCCGTGAAGGTGATAGAACAGGCGAGCCTGGCCGGTACAGAAGCCAGACAGGCCTGCGCCAGGAGCAAACATCAGTGCGATTTGAACGTGCTGGGCCTGCCGGGTGTCAGCGGCCTGAACCTCAACTACCCGCCGCTGAAACCCGATGAGGTCAAGGGCGTGAGCTTTGCCCCGATCGGCAACTGGGACCGGGTGAACTTCACCTCACAACGTGGCGCCGACGGCGTGGTCCACGTCAACCTGGCCCCGCCGTCGACACCGACCGACGTCCAGCAAAAGGCCGATGCCTATCAACTGTGGCAAGGCCATGCAGTGATCACCGTGATCGACGGCAACATGACCGCACCGCAGACGATGCAGGATCAGGCGAAGAAGATGTTGCAAGGCATCAAGCCTTAAGCCAATGCAGATGGGGAGTACGCAACGCCTGTGAACCACCCCAATCACTGTGGGAGCGAGCCTGCTCGCGAAGAGGCCGGCACATTCAAAATAGATGTCGACCGACACTCCGCCATCGCGAGCAAGCTCGCTCCCACAGAGCTAGCGGGTGTACGCAATCTCTGCGGGTATCCAACAATCATTGTGGGAGCGAACTTGCTCGCGATGAGGCCGGCACATTCAAAATAGATGTCGACCGACACTCCGCCATCGCGAGCAAGCTCGCTCCCACAGAGCTAGCGGGTGTACGCAATCTCTGCGGGTATCCAACAATCATTGTGAGAGCGAGCTTGCTCGCGATGAGGCCGGCACATTCAAAATAGATGTCGAACGACACTCCGCCATCGCGAGCAAGCTCGCTCCCACAGAGCTAGCGGGTGTACGCAATCTCTGCGGGTATCCAACAATCATTGTGGGAGAGCTTGCTCGCGATGAGGCCGGCACATTCAAAATAGATGTCGACCGACACTCCGCCATCGCGAGCAAGCTCGCTCCCACAGAGCCAGCGGGTGTACGCAATCTCTGCGGGTATCCAACAATCATTGTGAGAGCGAGCTTGCTCGCGATAGTGGCAACGCGGTTACGGATCAAACCCATATCGCGTCCCACAGCGGATAATCGCCCAGCTTCCCCACCAATCCCGCGCGCAGCGGGTTGGCGACGACATATCGAGCAAGCTTTACCAGGTCGTCATCCCGCCTCAACGCCCGATCGTGATAGCCCTGCTGCCAAAGACTGCCTTTACGTCCGACGGACATGTTCACGGCTCGCGTACTCAATGATTTGGTTTTTTGCATCAGTTGACTGAGTGAGCACTGCTGCAGTTCGATCAACCAATGAAAATGATCGGGCATGACGACCCAGGCTAAAGAGTTCGCCCAGTATTGTTCCTGTGCATATTGAAATTGCTTGACGACCAGCCTGCCCAAACCGAAATCCTTGAAAACCGGTTCTCGGCCCAGCGTGTTGCTCGTCAGCAGGTAAATCCTGTTGGGTTCAGGATAGCGGCCTGTGCGCAGGCGATGTGAGGCGGGTAAATCCGGCATTCCTTTGCCCTCTACAGGGTGAGTTCAGGAGAAAGGCTAGACCGGTGGATGCTTGAGAGTTGGGTCAGCTTTTGACTGGATGTGTCTGATAGATCGTCATCGCGAGCAAGCTCGCTCCCACAGGGTTTGTGGGTGTACACAAAATACGCAACCAACCGAAATTACTGTGGGAGCGAGCTTGCTCGCGAAGAGGCCGGCACATTCAACATGGATGTTGACTGACCGACCGCCTTCGCGAGCAGGCTCGCTCCCACAGGTTCAGGTGTTGGCTTCAGACTAGCGGCTGGAACGGCACGAACTCGGTCACTTCCAGATCGAAACCGGACACGGCCTTGTAGGGCACCGGCGAGCTCATCAAGCGCATCTTGCGCACGTTCTGGTCGCGCAGGATCTGCGCGCCGATACCCAAGGTCCGTTGCGGAAACTGTGGTGTGCGCGGCTTGCCGCCGCTGCGCTGGCGCAATTGTTCGAGCACGCCCTCGGCGGATTCCTTTTGCGCCAGCAGCACCAGTACGCCGTTACCGGCAGCGGCGATGCTCGCCAGCGAGCGTTCGAGGGTCCACTGCTGTGTCCCGCCTTCGCTTTCACACCCCAGCACGTCACGCAACGTCTCGATGCTTTGCACCCGCACCAGCACCGGTTGCGAGCTGTCGATCCGGCCCTTGACCAGTGCCAGGTGCAACGCGCCCTGGTAGGTGTCCTGATAGGTCGTCACCTGGAACTCGCCGTGGCGAGTCTGCAATGGATACTCACCGCCGCGCTCGATCGTGCCCTCATGCAGGATGCGGTAGTGAATCAGGTCGGCGATGGTGCCGATCCGCAAGCCATGACGCTGGGCGAACTCATGCAACTCGGCACCACGGGCCAGTTCGCCGTCCTCGTTGAGAATGCCCACCAGGGTGGCCGCCGGTTGCCGCCCTGCCAGCCGTGTCAGGTCGCAAGCGGCCTCGACATGACCGGTGCGCTGCATCACGCCACCAGGCAAGGCTTGCACCGGGAAGATATGCCCCGGTTGCACCAGGTCCGCCGGTACGCTGGCCGGGTCGACCGCCACCTGGATCGACCGCGCCCGGTCCGCCGCCGAGATGCCGGTGGACACCCCGGTGGCGGCTTCGATCGAGCGGGTAAACCCCACGCCATGCTGCGCCCGGGAGTTGGGCACCATCAGGTCCAGGCCCAGCGCGCGGCAGCGCTGCTCGGTCAAGGCCAGGCAAATCAGCCCGCGTGCCTGCACCGCCATGAAGGTGACGGCCTCGGCCCCGGCCTGTTCGGCGGCCATCAGCAGCGAGCCTTCGCCGTTGTGTTCATCGTCGGTAATCACCACCATTTGACCGGCGCCGATGGCCTCGATCAGTTGCGGCACCGTGTTGAAAGTCAGGCCGCTCATTTGAGTGCTCCACGCAAATCGGCGCAAGCATCTGTCAACGCTTGTGCTGCTGCTTCAACAAACGGCGCCATGCTGATAAAGCCGTGGATCATGCCTTCGTAACGCTGCACGCGCACCGCCACACCGGCTTCGCGCAGGCACTCGACCAACGCTTCGCCCTCGTCCCGCAGCGGATCGAACCCGGCGGTGAACAATGTGGTCGGCGGCAAGCCTGCCAGGCTTTCGGCTCGCAATGGCGAGGCCAACGGATCATCCGCTTGTCCATCCTCTTGCAGGTATTGCTGCCAGAACCAGCGCATCGCCTTGGCGGAAAGCAGGTAACTTTCGGCGAATGCCTCGAAGGACTGACTGTCGCATCCGGCATCGGTGACCGGGTAGAACAGGCACTGATAGCTGATCTTCGGTCCCTTGCCTTGCGCCGCCAGCTGGCTGACCGCCAGCGCCAGATTGCCACCGGCGCTGTCGCCGGCCACGGCCAGCCGGCTGCCATCGACGCGCAGTTCAGCCGCGTGCTCAACCAGCCAGCAGGTGGCCGCATAGCAATCGAGGGGCGCCGCCGGGAACGGGTGTTCCGGGGCCAATCGATAAGCCACGGACACCACCACCGCCTCGGTCTGGCGCGCCAGCGAACGGCAAAGATTATCGTGGGTATCGAGATTGCCCATGACAAATCCGCCGCCATGGAAATACACCAGCAACGGCAGGTCGGGCGCTTGCGATGGCCGGTACAGCCGTGCATCCAGATCACCGTCCGCGCCGGCCACTTTCAGATCGCGCACCTCGCTCATCGGATCGCCGGGGATGGCCGGCAGCAGGTTATCGGAGAACTGCCGGTACTGAGCGGCATCGACCTGGCTGAAATCGGGTTCCGGGAGGTCGCGAAATTGCTGGAGAACCCCGGCGATCTGCTTATCGAGCGGCATGGGCATCGTCCTCTACGTCGGTCATTTGAAATTGCGGATTGGTCTCGCCCAGGATGCTTTGTACCCGCCGCTCGAGGGCCGGTTTGAAACCCTTGTGGGGCAGGATCCAGAAGCGTTTTTGCGCGACGGCGGCGAACACTAGCGCGGCCAGCTCCGCCGGGGTCATGCCCTGGCGAATGGTGCTGTCGAGCAGTTGACTGAAGTCGGATCCGGCGGTGTCCACCGCCTGGTTCGACGCCATGATTTCACTGGCCACCGGCCCCGGGCACAGTACCGAAACCGACACCGGCGCACCGAGCATGGCAAGTTCGTAATGCAGGGTTTCCGAAAGCGCGACCACCGCCTGCTTGGTCACGTTGTACGGTGCCATCAGCGGACTGCTGACCAGCCCGGCAAGGGACGCGGTGTTGATCACATGGGCTGCCCGGCCCTGACTGAGCAACAGCGGCACGAAACTGCGAATGCCGTTGATCACGCCGCCCAGGTTGACGTCGAGCATGCGCTGCCATTGCGCCTCGGTGATTTCCCAGCTGAAGCCGGTCTGCATGACGCCGGCGTTGTTGAACAGCAGGTCGACCCCGCCAAAGTGCTCGACAGCCCGGTCACGCAAGCGCTCGACCTGCTTCACCTTACCGACATCGGTGACGCAGGCAATCGCTTGCGCACCAGCGGCCTTCAACTCGTCGCACAGGGCTTGCAGGCCCGCCGCATCCCGATCCGCCAGCACCAGGCGCATGCCCAGCGTCGCCGCGTGCTCGGCCAGGCCTCGGCCAATACCACTGGCGGCCCCGGTAATCACCGCGACCGGCCCTTGTTCATTACTCATCGCCAACTCCTGCCATGGGTCCAATGGCGCCAGTAGAGCGGGCCTACTTAAAGCAGCCATCGTCCATTCAGACGATGCCCGCTTTTACAGGGGCGGCAGAATCCCTTACATGCGCCAACCCCGTGATCCCTTGGGAGAATAATAAGATGAGTACCCTGCACCGCATCGAAGCCAAACTGCTGGAAGACCGCTACGCCCGTGGCTGGCATTGCTTGGGCCTGGCTGCGCAATACCGCGACGGCAAAGCCCATCGCCTGGAGGTGTTCGGCACCCGCCTGGTGGCGTTCCAGGGTGAAGACGGTGAACTGCATATTCTCGATGGCTACTGCCCGCACATGGGTGCCGACCTGAGCACCGGTTGCGTTGAGGGCAACTCGATCCGCTGCCCGTTCCACGCCTGGCGCTGGGGCGCCGACGGCGTGTGCGATGACATCCCCTACGCCAAGCGCATCCCGCCACGGGCCAAAATCAAAAGCTGGCCGATCATGGAAGAGAACCAGCTGCTGTTCGTCTGGAATGACCCCGAAGGCAACCCGCCGCTGCCGGAACAACGCATTCCGCGCATCGACGCCTGCTACAGCGACGAATGGGCTGCATGGGAAGTCGCCGAATTGCAGATTGGCACCAACTGCCGCGAACTGATCGACAACATCGCCGACATGGCGCACTTCGGCACCGTGCACGGCGCGCCGGTCGATGAGTTCATCAACATTTTCGAAGGCCACCTGGCCACCCAGATCATGCGCGCGCGCAGCGAACGCCTGTCCGGCGACAGCGTGTTGACCACCGAAGCCACCTACTTCGGCCCGGCCTATCAGATCACCGAAATGAACGGCGCCATGAACGGCCAGCCGATCCATTCGATCCTGCTCAACTGCCACGTGCCGATCGATCTGGACAGCTTCACCCTGCGCTACGGCGTGCTGGTGAAAAAAATCCCGGGGCTCAGCGAAGAGCAGAACCAGGAAATGGCCAAGGCCTACGTGGCACAGGCCCAGGCAGCCTTCTACGAAGACGTGGCCATCTGGCACAGCAAGACCCGCGTCGACAACCCGCTGCTGTGTGACGGCGACGGTCCGGTTTATCAGTTGCGCCGTTGGTACGAGCAGTTCTACACCGACGTCCAGGCGCTGTCGGCGGATGTTGCCGAGCACAAGAAGTATGTCGTGCGCGCCAGCGAACGGGTCTGACGCCAGCGGCTTTTCGCCCGCCCAGGGCCTGATCGGCAGCCGCCTGTCAGGCCCTGAGCCCGAGCGTTGCAAGGAGTCGATACCGGCGCTTATTCTCGGCCACCGCCAACGCTAATAATAAAAACGGTTTTTCCCTATGCAGCAGAGCCTCAGCCTCGATACGTTCAGTGATTTGATCGGCAACCTCTATCAGGGGCCGCTGGAAACCATTCCCTGGGCGACGTTCCTCAATCAGCTCAATGTGCATCTGAACAGCAAGTACGTGACCTTCATCCTGCGTCCGCCCAGTGCCCACGTGGACGGTTTGATGGTCAACACCACCGGCACTTCGACCGAGGCGACCGCGTCGTACAACAAACATTTTTTCAGTCTCGACCCCTTTGTCGACCTGCCCAACCGCCAGGTCGTGACCCTCGCCGAGTTCGTTTCCAACGACGACTGGCAGAATTCCGAGTTCTACAAGAACTTCCTTGAACCGGTGGACGTGTTCCACATCCTCGGTGCCGACATCAACACCGTTGACGGCGCCCAGTGCCGCATTCGCATCAGCCGCGGACGGGACGACAAGCCTTTCGGCAACGAAGAAAAGGCCATGCTCACGC
The DNA here is from genome assembly GCF_002303975.1 of Pseudomonas sp. ACN5. NCBI lineage: Bacteria > Pseudomonadati > Pseudomonadota > Gammaproteobacteria > Pseudomonadales > Pseudomonadaceae > Pseudomonas > Pseudomonas sp. ACN5. The sequence continues at coordinate 85,167 of NZ_MRCP01000017.1, forward strand.
ATTTCATTCCGCACCTGGAGCGGTCGATCAAGATCCACATGCAGCTCAACCGCATCGAAGCCGAGCGCAACCTGTACGCCGGCGCGGTGAACCAGATGGCGGTCGGCACGATCATCCTCGACGAGTCCGGCAAGGTGCTGCAGACCAACCAGGTCGCCGACCGGCTGATCCAGGAAAAGGACGGCATCAAACTGGTCAACGATGGCCTGCAGGTGGGAACGGCCCGGGACACCCAGGAGTTCCGCCGCCTGGTCAAGCAGTCGCTGCTGTCGCAAAAGAGCAGCAACCCGTCGGTGGTCGAAGCCCTGCGCGTGCAGCGCCCGTCCGGCAAAGCGGACCTGGGGATCATCGTGCGCTCGGTGCCTTTGACCGACTGGAGCGAAGGCAAGCAGTGCCCGACCGTGGTTATTTTCATCAGCGACCCGGAACAACAGTCCACCGCACCGCAGGAAATCGTGCGCGCGCTGTTCGACTTCACCCCGGCGGAAACCCAGCTGGCGATGCTGTTGGCCAACGGTCTGACCCTGGACGAAGCCTCGGAAGAACTGGGCATCAGCCGCAACACTTCGCGGGCCCACCTGCGCTCGACCTTCTCCAAGACCGGCGTGACCCGCCAGACCATGCTGGTGCGCCTGATCCTGCGCAGCGTGGCGACCCTCGGCTGACCCTCATTGCCGCCCTCGTCCGCTCGGACGATGGCGGCCCCCGTTGTACAGCGCACAGTGTCCTCATCCCAAACAGGGGACTGCCCCATGCGCAACTGCCCAACCATCCTCAAGACTGAACTGCTGGCGCAAAGCGGCCACTTTCAGATCGAAGCCCTGCACCTGCAATTCAGCAATGGCCAGCAGCGGGTCTACGAACGCCTGCGCGGCACCGGTTATCGCTCGGTGATGCTGGTGGCGATGCCCGATTCTGCGCATGTGCTGCTGGTGCGCGAATACGCGGTCGGTGTGGAAAAAACCATACTCGGCCTGCCCAAGGGCGGCGCCGAGCCCGATGAAGACTACTTGCAGGCAGCGCAGCGCGAGCTGAGCGAAGAAGTCGGCCTGCGCGCCGCACGCCTCACCGAACTGGGCGAACTGACCCTGGCACCGGGGCATTTGTGCCATCGCTACCGGGTGGTACTGGCCGAACAACTGAGCCCCTGCCAACTCGAAGGCGACGAACCCGAACCCCTGGAATGCCTGCGAGTGCCCCTGGCGCAGATCCCCGAACTGGTGGCCCGCGGCGAACTGCATGAAGCCAGGGCCATTGCTGCACTGTTCATGGCCATGGGCGCCCTCGCCCGAAGAACCTGACACCACACAGAACCTGTGGGAGCGAGCCGTCTCGCGAAGGGGCCGGTACCTTCAACATCCATGTCGCCTGACACACCACTTTCGCGAGCAGGCTCGCTCCCACAGAGGGTCACGGCCTGACGCAAATCCCGGGAACACCAAATAACCTTGTGGGAGCGGGCTTGCCCGCGAAGAGGCCGGCACAGCCAACATCCATGGTGCCTGACACGCCGCCATCGCGAGCAAGCTCGCTCCCACAAGGTGACGGGGCAGCTTCAAATTGATCGGCTAGTCCATTCGGACGAAGCCACTGGCGAACCGTCGCCATAACCTGTCTCTACAACAATAAAACCGTGTCGAGACCCACCATGCGCAAATCCACTTGTGCTCTATTCATCATCGTCTGTGCAGGCGCTTCCACCAGTCTGTGCCAACTGTTCAAAAACGAAGCCTATCGACCGACCACGGCGTATTTCAGCTGTGCGAGCACGGCGATCAATTGCTATCCACCGCTGGTACGTAATTTGTTGCCTTAAGCGCAAGATTTCACCGGCAATAAAAAAACCACCGAATCATCGGTGGTTTTTTTGCTTCCCCGGGATCAGGTCGGTAACACCCCCCTCGCCCGCGACAGAGTCAGCGCCAAGTCTTCAATCATGTCCTCCTGACCACCCACAGTCCCGCGTCGGCCCAGCTCCACCAACAGCTCACGCGCCGCAATCCCGTACTTCTGCTCAGCCCGTTTGGCGAACAGCAGGAACGAACTGTAAACCCCGGCATACCCCAACGTCAGCGCATCGCGGTCCAGGCGGATCGGCTGGTCCATCATCGGCACCACCAGGTCTTCGGCGACGTCCATGATCTTGTACAGATCGACGCCACTGTTAACGCCCATGCGCTCCAGCACCGCGACGAACACTTCCAGCGGCGTGTTGCCCGCACCCGCGCCAAGGCCCGCAACAGACCCGTCGATGCGTGCAGCACCGGCCTCGATGGCGGCCAGGGAGTTGGCGATGGCCATGCCCATGTTGTGGTGGCCGTGAAAACCGACTTCGGTCCCGGCATTCAGGCCGGCACGCAGGACACCGATCTTTTGCGTCACTTCATCGGGCAGCATGTAGCCGGCCGAGTCGGTGCAATAGATGCAATTGGCGCCGTAGCTTTCCATCAGCCGCGCCTGCTCCAGCAATTTCTCCGGGCTGACCATGTGCGCCATCATCAGGAAGCCGACGGTGTCCAGGCCCATCTTCGCCGACATGCCGATGTGCTGGCCGGATACGTCCGCTTCGGTGCAATGGGTCGCCACGCGAATGGTCGAGACCCCATGCTCATGGGCCATCTTCAGGTGGTCGAGGGTGCCGATCCCCGGCAACAACAGGGCCGAAACCCTGGCCTGTTTCATCTGCGGGATCACCGCAGCGAAGTACTCTTCGTCGCTGTGGGCCGGGAAACCGTAGTTCAGCGACGCACCGCCCAGGCCATCGCCGTGGGTGATTTCGATCAGCGGTACGCCGGCCGCATCGAGGCCGGTGGCCACCGAGACCATTTGTTCAATGCTGATTTGATGCTGTTTGGCGTGCATGCCGTCGCGCAGGCTCATGTCATGCAGACGGACGCTCTTACCTTGCAAATTCATGGCAATTCTCCACTCAACGGACGGGCAGTTGCAGGGTGCCCTTGTGGGCTTCTTCGGCGAACATCTCGGCCGTGCGCAAACCGGCGGCGGTCATGATGTCGAGGTTGCCAGCGGACTTGGGCAGGAAATCGCCGAGACCTTCGACCTCGATGAAGATCGACACCTTGCGCCCGTCGAACACCGGCCCGTTGATCAGCTTGTAGCCGGGCACATAGCGCTGCACCTCGCGAACCATGTCCAGCACCGAGGTTCGGATCGCATCCTGGTTCGGCTCGTCATCGGTCAGGCAGTGGATGGTGTCGCGCATCATCAGCGGCGGCTCGGCCGGGTTGATCACGATGATCGCCTTGCCGCGTCGGGCGCCGCCGATCTTCTCCACCGCACCGGCCGTGGTGCGGGTGAATTCGTCGATGTTCTGGCGGGTGCCCGGGCCGACCGAACCGGAAGACACGGTGGCAATGATTTCGCCGTAGCTCACCGGTTGCACCCGCGACACCGCCGCCACCATTGGGATGGTCGCCTGGCCACCGCAGGTGACCATGTTGACGTTCATCGCCAGGCTCGACGCGTGCTCCTTGAGGTTGACCGGCGGCACGCAGAACGGGCCGATGGCCGCCGGCGTGAGGTCGATCATGATCACCCCGAGTTCGTTGAGTTTGCGGCTGTTTTGCGCGTGCACGTAAGCCGAGGTGGCGTCGAAGGCGATGCGAATATCATCGTCGAGCACGTGCGGCAGCAAGCCATCGACACCGCCGGCGGTGGTTTTGATGCCCATTTCCCGGGCACGTTTCAGGCCTTCGGATTCAGGGTCGACGCCAACCATCCATACCGGCTCGATCCATTGCGATCGGCACATTTTCATCAGCAGATCGGTGCCGATATTGCCCGGGCCGATTATGGCCGCTCTGAGTTTTTTGCTCATGGGGTCAAACTCCAAAAGTCAGGCGCAGAAAGACACCCGGGCACTGCCCAGGCCATCGATGGTCAGAGAAAAACGGTCGCCGGCACGGGCCGGTTCCAGTGGCACCAGGGAGCCGGACAGGATGATTTCCCCGGCCTTGAACGGAATGCCGAAGGCGCCCAGGGTGTTGGCCAGCCAGGCCACCGCCGTCAATGGATTACCCTGAACCGCCGAACCCAGGCCTTCGCTCAAGGGTTCACCGTTCTTGAACACGCGCATGCGCAAGTTGGGCAGGTCCAGTTCGCGGGGGTCGACCTTGCTGTCGCCCAGCACGAATACGCCGCAGGAGGCGTTGTCAGCGACCGTGTCCTGGATGCGGATGCGCCAGTCGTGAATCCGCGAGTCGACGATCTCGAAGCACGGCATTACGTACTCGGTCGCGTCCAGCACATCGGCCTCGGTGATGCCGGGGCCGACCAGGTCGTGCTTGAGCTTGAAGGCGATCTCGCCTTCGGCACGGGGCTGGATCAGTTTGTTGGCGGACAGGGAAATTTGCGCATCGTCGTCGAACGACATCTGCCGGGTGATGAAGCCGAAATCCGGTTGATGCACGTTGAGCATCTGTTGCACCGCCGCCGAGGTCACCCCGATCTTCTTGCCGACGATCTGGTCGCCGGCCGCCACCCGACGCTCAATGGCGTACAGGGAAATGTGATAGGCGTCTTCGATGCTGATCGACGGCCAACGTTCGGTCAGCGGCACCAGGGTGGAGCCGCTGAGCAGCGCCTGATAAAGCTCTTCGCCGAACTCACGGCGCAATTGCACGCTCATCCGCGGGCCTCCTGAAGAAACGCCAGGCACTGGCTGTTGAAAAAGTCACGGTGCTCGACCTGGACCCAATGCCCGCACTCGCTGAGCATCACGAAACGGATTTTGCTGCAGTGCTCAAGCATGGTCAGGGCACCGGAGGACGGGCAGAACTTGTCGTTCATGCCCCAGAAACCAAGGATCGGGCACTGCAACTCCCCCAGGCGCGACGTCATGTTCGGCACCTGCATGGTCGACAGGACGCACACCGGCTGCTGATGCACCACGGCCACCCGCTCGTTGACCGTCTCGTCGCTGATCAGGCTTTCGTCGAACAGCTGCAGCGCCAGCAGGCGACGCATGCCCGCCGCGTCGTTCAGCTCACCCTTGGCGAAGGCCGCACCCATTTTCTGGATACCTTCCATCTGCAGGTAATACTGTTCCTTTTCCATCAGGCCACCGGGTGCCATCAGCACCAGCCGGCTGACACGCTGCGGTTGGTCAAGGGCCAGTTTGATCGCGATCGCGCCGCCCAACGAATTACCGACCAACACACAACGCTGGATGTCGAGGGCATCGAGCAAACCGCTCAGGGCCGCGACAAAGAAGTCCAGGGTGTAGAGGGTGTCGGGTTTGTCCGAGGCGCCGTAGCCTGGCAGATCCGGGACTATCACCCGGTAACCAGCCTCGGCAAACACCGGATAGTTCTGCTTGAAGTTGCTGTGACCGCTGGCGCCCGGCCCGCTGCCATGAATGAAGATCACCGGCTCGCCGTTGCCGCCATCCTTCCCGCTTATATCCACATAGCGCAGCTGCAAACCATCCGGCAGCGTAACGAAGTGCCCTTGCGCTGAAGCGCCCATAAGGTGTCCTCCCGGCCTGTTGTTGTAGCTGGATTATTCAGACGGGCCGGCTGCGCAACATCGTCCGACAGGACTACGCCCCTGCACCTGTAGGAGCGAGCTTGGTCGCGAAAAACGCCAGGACACCGCGGGCATCAGGTTTTACGCGTTATCGTTGACGTCCATCGCGAGCAGGCTCGCTCCTACACCGTTCCTAGTCTCATCGGACGTTGGATTACAGGGACCACAGACCTAGCATCGACGGCATTCCCGAGCGGCAAAAAGAGAATTCCCATGCTTGATCCAATGGACTTTCGCGGCAAAGTGGTACTGGTCACCGGCGGTGGCAAAGGTGTGGGTCGCGGCATCAGCCAGCGCTTTCTCGACTGCGGCGCCGAGGTGGTGATCTGCGGTCGCCAAGCCCCGCCATCCGTGCCTGCCAGCGGCGGACGCGATGCGCTGTTCGTGCCCTGCGACCTGCGGGACGTCGAACAATCCGGGCGCTTGATCGCACAGATCGTCGAGCGTTTCGGCCGCCTCGATGTGCTGGTCAACAACGCCGGCGGCTCACCGAATGCCGACGCGGCCACCGCGTCTCCCCGTTTCAGTGAAGCGATCATTCGCTTGAACCTGATCGCTCCACTGAACCTGTGTCAGCAGGCCAACCAGGTGATGCAGGCCCAGGCCGACGGCGGCGCGATCATCAATATCTGCAGCGTCAGCGCCACCCGCCCCTCCCCCGGCACCGCCGCCTATGGCGCGGCCAAGGCCGGCCTGCTGAACCTGACCACTTCGCTGGCGGTGGAATGGGCGCCGAAGGTGCGGGTCAATGCGGTGATCGCCGGGCTGATTCTCACCGAGCAGGCGGCCATGCATTATGGTGACGACGCGGGCATTGCCCGGGTGGCGGCGACCATTCCAATGCAACGCCTGGCGACCCCGGAGGACATTGGCGATACCTGCCTGTACCTGGCGTCGCCTTTGGCCCGTTATGTCAGCGGCGCGAACATCGCGGTGCACGGTGCCGGCGAGCGACCGGCGTTTCTCGATGCGGCACAATCCCATTCATAAGAGGACTTTCGACATGCCCGTAGCCAGCCACAGCGTTGTACTGAACCTCACCCAACAAGCCGCCTGGGCCAAACTGTGCGACCTGAGCCTCGCTCCGTATTACGTACCGGGCCTGACCGGCTGCCAGTTTCATCCAGGCGCAACGGAGGGTGTCGGCACCAGTCGCCGGGTGCTGCGCAAGGGCGGTCAGTATCTGGATGAAAGCGTGGTGCAGTGGCGCGACGGCACGGGGTTCGTGCTGCGGTTGCACAAGGGCGGCAATGACTCGCCCTTTCCGTTTCGCGAGGCGAGTTTCAGTTATGCCCTGCAAGCTGAAGGCGACACGACCCGCATCACCCTGCAAATGCGATACAGCCTGCGCGGTGGCAGGTTGGCAGAGTGGTTGCTGGCCAAGGCCTTCGACAAGGTCGTGAGGCAGATTGCGGAGAATCTCAAGGCGTACTACGAAACCGGCCGGACACAGAATGCGGATATGGCTGTCAGCACATCCAACATCAATGTTGCCTGACTTATCGCCATCGCGAGCAGGCTCGCTCCCACAGGGGGAATGGGGTTGTACGCTAATGCCAGGTTCACCACAAAAACTGTGGGAGCGAGCCTGCTCGCGATGAGGTCGGCACATCCAACATTGATGTCGCCTGACACGCCGCCTTCGCGGGCAAGCCCGCTCCCACAGGGGATTGGGGGGTTGCAAGTACCAGGTTCACCCTAAAACCGGTGGGAGCGAGCTTGCTCGCGAAGGGGCCGGAACATCCAACATCAATGTCGCCTGACACGCCGCCATCGCGAGCAGGCTCGCTCCCACAGGGGCCACCTCAGGAACGCGCCACTTCCGAGTGAGCAATAAAACGGGTGGCGACGATCTTCCATTGGCCGGCGATACGCTGGTAACGGTCCTGATAGAACCCACCCAACTGCCGCGTCGCCCCGCTCTCGCCATCCAGGTTGAAATACCACAGGGCCCAACGGCCCTGGGCCTGATCCTCGCCCAGCACCTCGATTTCCGGGTTGGCGCCATGATGCAGGTCGATCACCCGCGCATGGCAGGCCAGTTCGCGGTACAGCGCGACAAAACTGTCGCGCTCACGAAAGACCCCCAACGGACCGTAATCGATCAGCACTTCACCGTCGGCAAAGCAGTCGGCAATCACCTCGACCTGCTTGAGGTCGCAGGCATTGAGGTAGCGATGCTTGAGCTGGCGGATGTCCTCCAGCGCTTCCAGGCGGGCGATCCGTTGTTCCAGGTTCATGCTTCACCTCGCGCAGTTACGTTAACTTCACTCCAGTAGGCTTTCATCGAGCGGATCTTGCCGTCGGCATCGAACTCCATCACGTCGATCACATGCAGCGAACACGGTTGCCCGCCCCACTCCATGTCGACCCGGAACGGCATCGCCCCGCAACCGTTGAGCGTCGCGCGCACCGGGCCGGTCCGGGTTGCCGAGACGTTCATCGCCCCCAGCCCCTCACGATAAAAACGCGCGATGGTGTCGATGCCCTGCAACGGCGCCTGGCCGACCGGGTCTTCAACGGTGGCGTCTTTGGCGTAGAGCGCGAGGATGCCTTCGATGTCGCCGGCATCCACCAGCTCCACATAACGCGCCATGGTCGCCTGGATCTGCTCTGCGCTGATCATTCAGACCACCTCGAACAGGGCGGCGGCGCCCATGCCGCCACCGATGCACATGCTCACCACCACATACCGCAAACCGCGACGCTGGCCTTCGATCAGCGCATGGCCAACCATCCGCGCCCCGGACATGCCGAACGGATGACCGATGGAAATCGCCCCGCCGTTGACGTTCAGGCGCTCGGCGGGAATGCCCAGGGTGTCGCGGCAGTACAGCACCTGACAGGCGAACGCTTCGTTCAACTCCCAGAGGCCGATGTGGTCCATGGTCAGTCCGTGGCGCTTGAGCAGCTTGGGAATGGCGTAGACCGGACCGATGCCCATCTCATCGGAGTTGCAACCGGCGACGGCCATGCCGCGATAGATCCCCAGCGGTTCCAGGCCACGCTTCTCGGCCATTTTCGCGCTCATCAACACCGAGGCCGACGCACCGTCGGACAACTGCGAAGCATTGCCAGCGGTGATGAAACGCCCCTTGTCGCTCCACTGACCGCCCGGCCATACCGGCTCCAGCGCTTTCAGGCTCTGGAGGGTGGTGTCGATGCGGTTGCACTCGTCGCGCAGCAAGGTGACGGATTCATAACCGGATTCGCCGGTAGCCTTGTCGAACAGTGCCTTGCGGCTGGCCAGCGGCGCGAGTTCGCGGTCGAAGCGCCCGGCGCTCTGGGCCTGTGCGGTACGCAGCTGACTCTGGTAGCTGTACTCGTCCTGCTCGTCGCGGGAGATGCCATAACGTGCGGAGACGATCTCGGCGGTTTCGATCATCGGGATGTAGGCGTGCGGGTCCAGCTCGATCACCGAAGCCGACTGGTTGCGATAGAGGTTCTTGTGCTTGTTCTGCACCAGGGAAATCGACTCCAGGCCACCGGCCACGGCGATGTCGATTTCGTCGCACATGATGCCTTTGGCGGCCATGGCGATGCTCATCAGGCCCGACGAGCACTGGCGCTCGACGGCCATCCCGGCAACCGATGTCGGCAAACCGCCGGCGATCGCGCACAGGCGCCCCAGGTTGTAGGACTGCGTACCCTGCTGCGCGGCGGCGCCAATGATCACGTCGTCCACTTCACCCGGCTCGATGCCGGCGCGACGCACGGCTTCGCGCACCACGTGGCCCCCCAGTTGCGGCGCCTCGGTGTCATTGAACGCACCGCGAAAGGCCTTGCCGATCGGAGTACGGGCGGTCGAAACGATGACGGCTTCTTTCATGCTGGATTCCTCGAAAATGCTGTTGAAGGTCAGGCCGGGTAATAGCGACTGATGGTGTCGACCACGACGCCTGGACGTTCCTGGCCGTCGATGTCGACGCTGACGCGGATGGTCGCCTGCACGCCGCCCTTCACTTCCTCGACCGCGATCAATTGCGCACTGCCGCGTACCCGCGAACCGACGCGCACCACCGAAGGGAAGCGCACCCGTTCGCAACCGTAGTTGACGCCCATGACCAGGCCACGGACTTCGACGATCTGCGGCAGGAACAGGTTGACCAGTGACAGGCTCAGGTAGCCATGGGCGATGCAGGCGCCAAACGGGCCATCGGCGGCCTTGAGCGGATCGACGTGAATCCACTGGTGATCGCCGGTGGCGTCGGCGAACCGGTCGATGCGGTCCTGCTCCAGCAGCAGCCAGTCGCTGACGCCGAGCGATTGCCCAACGGCCTCAAACAGGGCCATCGGCGTCTCGAAAATACGTGGCATGGTCACGCCCTCTGGCTGGATACCGACAACACTTCGCCGGTCATGTAGGAGCTGTAGTCGCTGGCCAGGAACATCATCACGTTGGCCACTTCCCAGACTTCGGCGGCGCGGCCGAAGGCTTCGTTGGCGGCGAGTTGATCGAGCACCGCCTGGGGCGCGGATTTGCGCAGGAAATCGTGCAGGGCGATGCTCGGACTGACCGCGTTGATGCGGATGCCGTAGTCGGCGGCCTCGACCGCTGCACAGCGGGTCAGCGCCATGACCCCGGCCTTGGCCGCGGCGTAGTGCGACTGTTCTTTCTGCGCGCGCCAGCCCAGTACCGAGGCGTTATTGACGATGACGCCGGCACGCCGCTCCATCATTTTCGGCAGCATGGCGCGGGTCATGCGCATGGTGCCGGTGAGCGTCACATCCAGCACCCGGTTCCACTCCTCGTCGCCCATCTCCACCAGCAGGCGCGAGCCGCCGAGACCGGCGTTGTTGATCAGCACGTCGACACCTTGCAGGTCGCGCTCGGCGCAAGCGATCAACTGCTGCACCTGGGTTTCGTCGGCGACGTTGCAGACCTGGCCGAAGACCTGCTGCAACCCGGTGGTTTCGCGAATTTTCAGCACTGCTTCGGCCAACCGGCCTTCATGGATGTCGCTGATCATCAGCGCACGGCAACCTTCCTCGGCAGCACGCACGGCGGCGGAAAAACCGATCCCGGCACCCGCCGCCGCGGTGATCAGTACCGACTTGCCGCGCAGCAGGCCGCGACCTTCAACATATTGAGGTACAGACATGAACTCTCTCCTTTCAGGCGCGCGGACGCGGCTCTTTGGGCATGCCCAAGGCACGCTCGGCGATGATGTTGCGCTGGATTTCGTTGCTGCCGCCGTACAGGGTGTCGGCGCGGCTGAACAGGTACAGCGACTGCAAACGGGTCAGTTGGTAGGGCGCCGCTTCGAGCAACTCCGCTTCGGCGCCGAGCACGTCCATCGCCAACTTGCCGAGGCTGGCGTGCCAGGTCGACCAGAACAGCTTGTAGATGGTCGCCTCCTTGCGCAGCGAACCGTCCTGGCTACCCGAAAGCATGCGCAGCGAGTTGTAGCGCATGATCCGCAACCCGCTCCAGGCTTCGGCCAGGCGCTGGCGCAGGATCGGATCGCGGTCGGCGCCGTTGGCTTTAGCAATGGCGATGATTTCGTTGAGTTCGTTCTGAAACTGCATCTGCTGGCCGAGGGTCGACACACCGCGCTCGAAACCGAGCAACGCCATGGCGATCTTCCAGCCGTCGCCCGGCGCGCCGATGATGTTGGCGGCGTCGGTGCGGGCATAGTCGAAGAACACTTCGTTGAACTCCGAGGTGCCGGTCAGTTGCTCGATAGGCCGCACGGTGATGTCTGCCTGGGCCATCGGCACCAGCAGGAACGACAGGCCGCGATGGCCGACGCTGCCAGGTTCAGTACGGGCGATCACAAAGCACCAGTCCGATTCGTGGGCCAGGGAGGTCCAGACTTTCTGGCCATTGATCACCCATTGGCCGCTCGCCTCATCCAGCGTGGCGCGGGTCTTGACGTTGGCCAGGTCGGAACCGGCGCCCGGCTCCGAATAGCCTTGGCACCAGAACGACGTGCCGCTGACGATTCCCGGCAAAAAGCGCTGTTGCTGTTCGACCGTGCCGAACGCGGCAATGGTCGGCCCGGCCAGCCCTTCGCCGATATGACCCATGCGACCGGGGCCGCCGGCGCGGGCGTATTCTTCGTGGAAAATCACTTGCCGGGTGATCGACAAGCCACGCCCGCCATGCTCCGGCGCCCAGCCGACGCAGGTCCAGCCGCCTTCGGCGAGCTTGCGCTCCCAAGCTTTGCGCTCTTCGGGAAACATGTGCTCGTCGCCCGGACCGCCGCGAAAACGCAGGGTCTCGAACTCACCGCAAAGGTTGGCGCTCATCCAATCGGCCACTTCCTGGCGGAAGCGTTCGTCCTGTTCGCTGAAACTGATTTTCATGGCTGCTCTCCAAGAATCACCGAAGCAATGCGCTCGCGATGCCAGGCCGGTAGTCCGAGGAAACTTTCGCTGGCGCGGGCGCGCTTGAAGTAGAGGTGCGGGTCGTATTCCCAGGTGAAACCGACGCCGCCGTGCAACTGGATCGATTCGGACGCGCAGTGGAAATAGGTCTCGGAGCACTGCGCCTTGGCCAGCGCCGCCGCCAGCGGCAGTTCGGCCGCGACCTGCGGATCCCCCTGCGGATCGAGGACTTCCTGGGCCACGCACGCGGCGTAGTAGCTGGCCGATCGCGCGCATTCGACTTGCAGCATCATGTCCGCGGCGCGGTGTTTGAGGGCCTGAAAACTGGCAATCGGGCGCCCGAACTGCTGGCGTTCCTGCATGTAGGCCACGCTGAGGTCGAGCACCTGCTGCGCGCCGCCGGTCTGCTCGGCGGCCAGACCGATGCAGGCCAGTTGCAGGACCCGCTCAAGGTGCGGCCAGCCGTGACCGAACTCACCCAGCAGCGCGTCAGCTTCAAGGTACAGGCCCTTGAGCTGGATCCGCGCCTGGCGCCGGGTCTGGTCCATGGTCGGCAACATCTGCCGCTCGATGCCGGCTTGTGCCGCGTTCACGACAAACAGGCTAATGCCCTTTTCGCCAGTGGTTCCGGGTTGTCGTGCGGCAATGATCAATAGATCAGCGCCATGGCCGTCGAGAACATGCTTGAGGGTGCCATCGAGGATGAACCCGTCGCCTTCGGCCACCACCGTTGCCTGGACATCGTCGGCCGACCAGCCGTTGGCACTGCTGAACGCCAGGGTCGCCGTCACGCTGCCATCGGCGATCGACGGCAACCAACGCTGTTTCTGTTCATTATTGGCAGCCAGCAACAGCGCGGGTGTGGCCATGCAGGCGGTGGCGAAAAACGGCGAGCACAGCAAACGCCGGCCCATCTGCTCGAGCAGGATCGTCAGCTCGACAAAGCCGAGGCCAAGGCCACCGTAGGTTTCGGGGATATGAATGGCGGGCCAGTACATTTCCTGGCACAACCGCTGCCAGAGGGCTTCGTCAAAACCCCGTTCACTGACCATTGCCGCCCGCACGGCGGCAGAATCCGAGACATCGGCGAGGAAGCCCTCGGCCGATGCGCGGATCATTTCCTGTTCGTCGCTGAATGCAAACTCCATCGCGGCGCCTTCTGCTCGTTTGGCGGGGCGCGCGTGGCGCAACACCCCTTTGAGCATGAAGTCTGGCGCCAGCGGGACGCGGCAGAATCGTTAGCCTTGCCTAGTCCGAACGGGCGATGTCAAAGTGCGCTCACGCAAGTGAAAAACATGAATCAGCTAAGGATGCAGAACCATGAGCACTGAGCAAGAGACGACTTTCGACGAACCGCGGCTCAACAGTACGGAAATTCGCATTCTGGGTTCGTTGATCGAGAAACAGGCCACCAGCCCGGAAACCTATCCCCTGACCCTCAATGCCCTGGTGATCGCCTGCAACCAGAAAACCAGCCGCGAGCCGGTGATGAACCTGACGCCGGGCCAGGTCGGCCAGAGCCTGCGCGCGCTCGAAGGGCGCGGCTTCGCCAGGCTGGTGATGGGCAGCCGTGCCGATCGTTGGGAACACAAGGTCGACAAGGCCCTGGAACTGGTGCCGGCGCAGGTGATCCTGACCGGGCTGATGTTTCTGCGTGGCCCGCAGACCGTCAATGAGCTGCAGACCCGCAGCGGTCGCATGCATGAATTCGAAGACGCCGAACAGGTCGTGCATCAACTCGAACGCCTGATTGCCCGGGGCCTGGCCGTGCTGATACCGCGTCAGGCCGGCCAGCGCGAAGACCGCTATACCCACGCCTTGGGCGACCCGGCGGATATCGAGGCGATCATGGCGGCCCGGCAGAACCCGGTCGAACGTGGCAACAGCGGGGTTTCAGTAGAACGGATCGAAGAACTGGAAGCGCGGATTGCGGCGCTGGAAGAGCGGTTGGCACGGCTGGAATAGTCTGGATGATTGCCTGGCACAAAACCTGTGGGCTGGCTGACATGTGTGATTGACACAAACCTGTGGGAGCGGGCTTGCTCGCGAAAGCGGTTTGTCAGTCACATCAATGCTGGATGAGCCGACGCTTTCGCGGGCAAGCCCGCTCCCACAGTGGAGCTGTGGACCGACTGGCATTTGTGATTGACACAAAACCTGTGGGAGCGAGCTTGCTCGCGAAAGCGGATTGTCAGTCACATCAATGCTGGATGTGCCGACGCTTTCGCGGGCAAGCCCGCTCCCACAGTGAATCTGTGGGCTGACTGGCATGTGTGATCGACACAAAACCTGTGGGAGCGGGCTTGCTCGCGAAAGCGGATTGTCAGTCACATCAATGCTGGATGTGCCGACGCTTTCGCGGGCAAGCCCGCTCCCACAGTGAATCCATGGGCTGGCTGACATGTGTGATCGACACAGAACCTGTGGGAGCAGCCTTTGAGTTACTCCCCGTCCCAGTAATCCACCCCATCCGCCTGTCGGGCCACCGCTACAAATCCGGAAGCCTTGCCCTCGGCATCGACCGTGAAGTCATCCATCACGGCATATTTGCCGGAATCCGGGTACTCACAGATCTCCGGCGATTGCTGAGTGCTGACGGCCAGGTAACGCAACTCGCCATTGCTGGTATTGATGATCTGATGCGCCCTTTCAGGCCCGCCCGGCGGGCAGGCAATCACATCACCGGCGCGGATTGGAAAACGTTCGGATCCCAGGCGGACTTCCCCTTCCCCGGCCACGACGTAGAACATTTCCTCATTGACCCGATGACTGTGAAACGGGCTGCCACGCATGCCCGGCTCCAGCACATACAGGCGATAACCCAGCTTTTTCGCCCCCAGTTGCTGACCGACTCGGGCCTGGCGCTGTTGATAACGACCGGCGGTTTCACCGCTCGGCGCAAATGCTTCGGGCAGCGGTTCAAGCTCGACAGTGTTCAAATTGAGAATGGGCGGATGCATGGACACCTCTTAGCTGCGGGCAAACGCCACGGCCTTCTGGAATTGCTCATCCGTCGGCCGTACACCGGTATAGAGCACAAATTGCTCCAGCGCCTGGATCGCGATCACTTCCAGCCCGGTGATGACCCGCTTGCCTTCGGCGCGGGCACGCACGATCAGCGGCGTTTCCGAGGGGATCGCCACCACATCGAAGACGGTTTCCGCTTTTTCGATCACATCGCCCTCAAAGGCCAGTTGCTCGGCCTCCGGCCCTCCCGTCATGCCGATCGGGGTGACATTGACCAGCATCTGCGGGCGACGACTCCCCAGCTCTGCCTGCCACTCATACCCCAACGACTGCGCCAGTGCCTGCCCGGCGCGCTCGTTGCGGGCCACGATCAGGCCGTTTTCATATCCGCCATCGCGCAAGGCGCTCGCCACGGCCTTGGCCATGCCGCCGCTGCCGCGCAAGGCAAAGGTCGAGTCCTTGGGCACCTGGTGTTTTTCCAGCAACTGGGCCACGGCGATGTAATCGGTGTTGTAGGCCTTGAGATGACCGTCGGTGTTGACGATGGTGTTGATCGATTGAATGGCGGCGGCAGAGGCGTCGAGTTCATCCACCAGGGCAATGCAGGCTTCCTTGAACGGCATCGACACGCCACAACCACGAATGCGCAGGGCGCGAATGCCGGCGACGGCGCCCGGCAGGTCCTGGCTGGCAAAGGCCTTGTAGTAGAAGTTCAGGCCCAGTTGTTCATACAGATGATTATGAAAACGCAGGCCAAAGTTCCCGGGGCGCCCTGAAAGGGACATGCACAGCTGGGTGTCTTTGTTGGGGTTCATCTGCATGGCAAAGCTCCTTCAAATGCACTTTTCGGATGGACGGGATTAGCCGTCCATCGGGATCTGATCGATCATGAAAGCCTGGACGCACGGGCTTAAACAGGTCGGTAAGAAAGTCGGTACAGACCTTACACAAAATTTACCTGGCGGCCGTGCTGTTTTTCGAAAAAAAGCTGTCTTAGAAGTATCCCCGCGACAATCCCTGGGTCTATTGCAGGCACAGGCGCCGGGCTGAAGAACCGAGGAACTATCATGATCCGTAAAATCCCCACAGTAGCCTTGCTGATCGGCGCCCTCGCTATCACGGGACAGGCGCAAGCCCATGGTGGTGGTAATTACTGGCAGGGTCCGGCGGTGTTTGGCGCGATCGTCGGTACTGCCATCGTAGGTTCGGCTCTGATCAACGCCAACCGCCCGGTCTATGTCGCGCCGCAACCGGTCTACGCCCCGCCGCCTCCGGTTTATTACGCGCCACCGCCCCCGGTTTACTACCAGCCGGCCCCGGTCTACGTGCAGCAACCGATCTACTACCGCCCAGCCCCGGTTTACTATGGGCCACCCCGTGGCTACTACGGCCCGCCACGCGGCTACTACGGCCCACGACACGGCCGCTGGTAACGAAGACATCAAGCCCCGCTGAAACAGCGGGGCATTTTTTTGAGCCCGTTGGTCGGCGCAGGTCTGGATAAATCTCGCCAAGGTCGCTATCGGGACAGTGCGCCCGGCAGAAACGGGCAAGATGGACTCGACCGGTTTTGTGCCGCGCGGCGAAAAACGGTCATATTTTTGTCATGACAGATCCGCAAGCTCGGTGCTGTCCGTCGAAAACAGCTTGATAACAACAAGGACGACCACATGCCAACGCAAAACCCGCACCGCATCGTCGGTCTGTGCACCTCCAGCAAGGTGTACAACGCACTGACCGAACTCAAGCACCTGGAAGGTCATCGCAGCGCCAAGTTTCTCTCGCTGCTGACGCAAAACCTGGTGCGCAAGGGCCTGCTCAACGAGCAGGAAGTGGTGAACATGCTCGATCAGGTGGTCAGCTGACCGACCAACGGTCGTTTGCCCCCGCTGGCATCAATGACCACTATTGAAAGCGTTGATTACTCATCGAGGCACCCGGACCTTAAAGTAGCTCCACAGATTGATGGAGGTACTTGTCATGTCCCAGGTTCAGATCATGTCCGTTATCGGCAGCGCCGTCCCCGCACAGCTCAGAGAGCTGGGCATGCTCGCCTGCTGGTATCTGGTGCAGGACGGAGTGCAGATCAGCGGCCCGCTCACTTCGCTGCCCGCCGCCCGTGAACTGTCGCAACGCATCGGCACCGGCCAGTCCGGCAGGCTCAGCGCCTAGGGCAGCTGCACCCGCGGTTTGGTTTCGATGAAAATGTCCCAGCTGGACATGAACAGGGCCGCGATCAACGGGCCGATGACAAAGCCGTTCAGCCCGAAAATCGCCAGGCCGCCGAGGGTCGAGATCAGTATCATGTAGTCCGGCATCCGGGTGTCCTTGCCCACCAGAATCGGTCGAAGCACGTTATCCACCAGGCCGATCACGAAGATCCCGAACAATCCCAGCACCACGCCCTGCCAGATCGCCCCGGTGAGCAGGAAAAACGCCGCCACCGGCACCCAGACAATCCCCGCCCCCACCGCCGGCAACAGCGACAGAAACGCCATCAACACCGCCCAGAGCAATACACTGGGAATGTCCAGGAACCAGAAAATCAGGCCACCCAGCGCGCCCTGTGTGATCGCCACCAGCAGGTTGCCCTTGACCGTAGCCCGTACCACGCGATTGAACTTGAGCTGCAAACGACGTTTCTGCTGTTCCTCCAACGGCACCGCCGTACGCACCTTGCGCGCCAGTTCCGCGCCGTCGCGCAGGAAGAAGAACAGCAGGTACAGCATGATGAAGAAACTGACGATGAACTCGAACGTACCCTGGCCAAAAATGAAGGCCTTGGCGGCCAGTTCCTGTCCGCCGGTCATCGCACTCTTGACGATTTTCTCTCGCAGCCCGTTCAACTCGCCCATGCCGAAGCGATCCAGCAGATGCTGAAAATACGGCGGCAGGATGTGCTTGAACTGCGTCACGTACCCGGCGATGTCCAGTTCGCCGCTCTCGATGTTCTTGTAGAGCGCAACCCCCTCCTGGACCAGGAGGCTGCTGAGGACTATCACTGGCAGGATCGCGATCAACAGGCAGATGCTCAGCGTGAGCAGTGACGTGAGGTTGCGCTCCCAGCCGAACTTCAACTGCAGCCGCCGTTGCAGCGGAGCAAAGAGGATGGCGAGGATGACCGCCCAGAACACGGCGCCGTAGAACGGCAGCAGGATCCAGATGAAGGCGACGCTCACCAGGGCCAGAAGGATGGTCAGCGATCTGTCTTTCAGGGTTTCTTCGTTCATATTCGATCCATGCCCGCCGGGACGAAAAACTTGCGCCCTGATGTTTAGTCCGCTACGGCTCGCGCGAGTGCCATCTCTTTGTTGATCAGACATAGATCCAGGTCAATAAACGCTTGGCACGGGGCGTTTACCCTGCGCGGCTTTTGCGACGACTCCACCATGAACCTCACCGCGCCAGAACTGCTCGCCCCCGCCGGCACCCTGAAAAACATGCGTTATGCCTTCGCCTATGGCGCCGATGCCGTGTACGCCGGCCAGCCGCGCTACAGCCTGCGGGTGCGCAACAACGAATTCGACCACGCCAACCTCGCCCTCGGCATCCGCGAGGCCCAGGCGCAGGGCAAGCGCTTCTACGTGGTGGTGAACATCGCGCCGCACAACGCCAAGCTCAAGACCTTCCTCAAGGACCTTGAACCGGTGATCGCCATGGCCCCCGATGCGCTGATCATGTCCGACCCCGGCCTGATCATGCTGGTGCGCCGGCACTACCCGCAGATGCCGGTCCACCTTTCAGTGCAGGCCAATACCGTGAACTGGGCAAGTGTCGAGTTCTGGCAGCAGCAAGGCTTGAGCCGGATCATCCTGTCGCGGGAGCTGTCGCTGGAAGAGATCGCCGAGATCCGCGGGCAAGTGCCTGCCATGGAACTGGAAGTGTTCGTGCATGGAGCATTGTGCATGGCCTATTCCGGGCGCTGCCTGCTGTCGGGGTACATGAACAGGCGCGACGCCAATCAGGGCAGTTGCACCAATGCCTGTCGCTGGAAATATTCGGCGCAGCCGGCCACGGAAAACCAGCTGGGCGAAATCGTGCAGACATTCGACCCCGAACCGACCCTGGGCATCGGCGCGCCCACCAATCAGGTGTTCCTGTTGCAGGAAGCCAATCGTCCCGGCGAACAGATGCCTGCCTTCGAAGACGAACATGGCACGTACATCATGAACGCCAAGGATCTGCGTGCCGTGCAGCACGTCGAACGCCTGACACGGATGGGCGTGCACTCGTTGAAAATCGAAGGCCGGACCAAATCGCACTTTTATTGCGCGCGCACCACCCAGGTTTATCGTCGGGCCATCGACGACGCAGTGGCGGGCCGGGTCTTCGACCGTGGCCTGATGAGCGACCTGGAATCCCTCGCCCAGCGCGGCTACACCGAAGGTTTTCTGCGGCGGCATGTGCATGACGAATACCAGAACTACCAGAACGGCAGTTCGGTGTCGGAACGGCAACAGTTTGTCGGTGAGCTGACCGGGCAGCGCCGGGATCGCATGGCCGAGGTCAAGGTGAAAAACCGCTTCGGCGTGGGTGACCACATGGAACTGATGACACCCAAGGGCAACTTCCACTTCGATCTGCATCAGTTGCAGAACGCCAAGGGTGGAGCGATCGACGTTGCACCGGGGGATGGGCATACGGTGTATTTGCCGATACCGGATGCGGTGGATCTGAGTTTTGGCCTGCTGATGCGAGATATCAACATGCCGTAGTTCCTGTGGGAGCGGGCTTGCTCGCGAAGGGGACGGCACATTCAAAGTCAATGTTGCCTGACACACCGCCTTCGCGAGCAAGCCCGCTCCCACAGGTACTGCGTTAAGCAAATTCCTCGCGGAGCATCGCCACGAACGCCTCACGCGCCGGGTGCACCCCGGCGTTTTCGTGCCAGTAGAACAGGCTCTCGATGGCCGTCAGTTCGGGAAACTCAAACGCCACGCACCCGGCGCCCTTGGCGTATTGATCGAAAACCCCTTTAGTCACCAGCGCCACACCGGCCCCGGCGCTGACGCAACCGACAATCGCGCCATAGCTGGCCAGACTGACAATCGGCAGCGCCAACCCATTTCGCAATAGCCAATGCTCCATCGCCGCCCGGTAAGGACAGCCCTGGGGCCAAAGGAACATCGTCTTGTCATGCAGGTCCGTCACGCTGCGCAACGGCCCCAGGGATGTCGAGGCGATCAGCAGCAACTCTTCGCGGTACATCGGCGTGCGCTTGAGGTGCGAACGTTCGACATCCACCGCGACGATGGCGCCGTCGAGCTTGTGATTGAGCGTGTCGTCGAGCAACTGGCTCCAGGTGCCGGTGGTCAGTTCCAGCGCTACCTGCGGGAAACGCTTGTGGAATTTCGCCAGCAGGCGCGGCAAACGCCCGGTGGCCGACGACTCGATGGCGCCGATGCGCAACGGCCCTGAGGGTTCGGCTGAAGGATCGACCGCCCGCTTGGCCTCGGCGGTCAGGGCGAGAATTTTCGAGGCGTAGGCCAGGAAGGTCTGCCCCGACGGGCTGATGCGCAGCCCTCGGCCTTCGCGCAGGAACAGCGCGACACCCAGCTCAGCCTCGAGGGCCTTGATCCGTGCCGTGATGTTGGACGGCACACAATGCAACAATTCGGCCGCGCGGGCGATGCTGCCGACGTCGGCCACGGTCTTGAACATGCGAATCTGTGCCAGCTCCATACATCACCCATAGTGAACGATTAGCGCAGTATAAGTCAGTTGTGGCGAACGATAGGCTTTCTGATACTCCGTGCATCAGCCCACAGGTGCACGACCATGACGCCGCTCACACCCTCCCCCGTTTCACCCTGGAAAATCATTCTGGCCATGGCATTTGTCGTGGCGTGCTGGGGATACTCCCCGACCGGCATTCATATCGGCTTGCAGGCCTACGACCCCGTGCACCTGGCCCTGCTGCGCTTCCTGCTGGCCTCCGTGTTCATGGCCGTGGTCGCGATGTTCAAGGGCATCCGCCTGCCCAGCCTGCGAGACTTGCCGCTGATGTTCGGCCTGGGTTTCTTTGCCGTGAGCCTGCATCACGTGGCGATCAACTTCGGGCAGCAGGGAGTCAGCGCAGGCGCTTCGAGCGTCCTGGCCCAGACCACGCCACTGTTCAGCACATTGATCGCGCGCTTCGTGCTCAAGGATCAGGTGAGCCTGTGGCGCTGGGGTTGTGTGCTGCTCGGGTTGTTTGGCGTGGTGATCGTGGTGGCGGGCGATCATGGCCTGGGCAGCATTGACGCCCACGGCTTGCTGATCCTGCTGGCGGCGGTGTCCTGGAGCCTCTACTTTGCCCTGCAAAAACATCACACCGGGCGTTACGACGGGCTGACGCTGGTGTGCTACACGGTATGGTCCGGTACGGTGCTGTTGTTGATTTTTCTGCCCGGCCTTGTGGATCAAGTCGCCCTGGCGCCGATGCGCGTGCAGTGGGCAGTGATTGCCCTGGGGATATTCCCCAGTGCCCTGGCGTACCTGGCCTGGGCCTATGTACTGACGCATGTCGATTTGAGCCGGGCGACCATGACGCTGTATTTGACGCCGCCGACGGCGATGGTGATTGCGTCTTATGTGCTCGGCGAACGGCCGACGTTGATGATAGTGGTGGGTGGGCTGGTGGTGTTGGCGAGCGTGCTGGCGTTGAATCTGGAGCGGCGGGCTGTGGTTGTTCAGGTTGCTCGGGTCTGATCCATGTTTTGCGCCGTCTGGTCGGGCGCCTTCGCGGGCAAGCCCGCTCCCACAGGGTTTTATGGTTGCCGCGGTTCCTGAGCACGACCCAGAACCTGTGGGAGCGTGGCTTGCCCGCGATGAACGATAACGCGGTGTCACTGACGATCAGCTGGCCGAAAACCGGTCACGACTGTTGGTCAGGTGCAACCACATCGCCGCCCGCGCCGCGTCCGGGTCCTGGCGCTTGATGGCGTTGAGGATCGCCTCGTGCTCAAGATTGGCCAGCTCGCCGAGCTTGCTCAAGTCCACGGCCCCCCGCTCGGCCGCATTGACCCGGGTGCGCGGGATCATGGCGCTGCCCAGGTGCTGCATGATTTCGGTGAAGCAGACATTGCCGGTGGCTTCGGCGATCAGCAGATGAAAACGCCGGTCCGCTTCGACACAGCTGTCGTTGTTGGCCAGCAGGCTTTGATAATCGTCCAGCGCTTCACGCATCTGCGCCAGTTGCAGATCGGTGCGGCGAGTTGCCGCCAGCGCCGCCGCCTGGGTTTCCAGGCCCATGCGCAACTCCAGAATGCTGCGTACCCCCAACGCCGTGTCGACATTCAGCCGCAGCCCCTGCTCCGGTACGCGCTCGATCACGAACGTGCCAATGCCATGCCGGGTTTCCACCAGCCCCGAGGCCTGCAACTTCGAGATCGCCTCGCGCACCACCGTGCGACTGACCCCGTGTTCCTGAACGATGGTGTTTTCCGACGGCAGCTTGTCGCCGGGCAACATCTGGCCGAGCAGGATGCGCTGGGTCAGTTTCTCCACCAGGTCATGGGCCAGGTTGTGGCTGCGCTTGCGGGCAGGTGCTTCGAGGTCTTCTTGCATGAGGGTGTCCGGAAGTCAGGGCTATCGAATCGTAGCACCGCGCCGGGCGGGAATCCTGAAAAATCTCGCTCAACTTGTATGACAACACTCAACAACCTGCCCATATCGATTCGTTTTAAAGGCCACCCGCTGCCATCACCAGAATAAAAAATCTCTAATACAGCGCCATTTCATTGGACAAAGGCGGTTGCAAGATCAAAAAACCTAGTTGTATGATGTCTATCAACAACGCAGCACTCAGCTTCACCCCGCATAAAAATAACGAGTGGGAGAAAACGCAGTGAATACATCCGTCTCCGGGATGCACGACGACGCCAATTCAGCGCTGAAGTCCGCCATCGCCAAAGTCAAACGTCACGTCTTGCCGCTGTTCGTCATCATGTTCATCGTCAATTACATTGATCGCGTGAACATCGGTTTCGTCCGCGCCCACATGGAACACGACCTGGGCATTGGCGCGGCCGCCTACGGCCTCGGCGCCGGTCTGTTCTTCATCGGTTATGCGCTGTTCGAAGTGCCCTCCAACATCCTTCTGCAAAAAGTCGGCGCCCGCATCTGGCTGACGCGGATCATGCTGACCTGGGGCCTGGTCGCCGCAGGCATGGCGTTCATCCAGAACGAAACCCACTTCTACATCCTTCGATTTCTGCTGGGCGTGGCCGAGGCCGGATTCTTTCCCGGGGTGATCTACTACTTCACCCGCTGGTTGCCTGGCGTAGAGCGTGGCAAGGCGATTGCCATCTTCCTCAGTGGCTCGGCGATTGCCTCGCTGATCTCCGGCCCCCTGTCCGGTTTGCTGCTGCAAATCAGCGGACTCGGCATGCATGGCTGGCAATGGATGTACTTCATCGAAGGCATGTTCTCGGTGGGTCTGTGTGTTTTTGTCTGGTTCTGGCTCGATTCCAAACCCCACGATGCCAAATGGCTGAGCCGCGACGAGCAGGACGCGCTGGTCAAGGCCATCGACGACGAGCAACTGGCCCGCGAAGCCGCCACACCGATCAAGCCGTCACTGGGCAAGCTGCTCAAGGACCGCCAGATCATCCTGTTCTGCCTGATCTATTTCTTTATCCAGCTGACCATCTACGCCGCGACTTTCTGGCTGCCGAGCATCATCAAGAAGATGGGCGACCTCAGCGACTTCCAGGTCGGAATGTTCAACTCGATTCCGTGGCTGCTGTCGATTGTCGGCATGTATGCCTTCGCCTCGTTGTCGGCCAAGTGGAAGCATCAGCAAGCCTGGGTCGCCGCGGCCCTGCTGATCGCCGCTGCCGGGATGTTCATGTCCACCACCGGCGGGCCGGTCTTCGCCTTCGTCGCGATCTGTTTTGCGGCGCTGGGCTTCAAATCGGCCTCATCGCTGTTCTGGCCGATTCCCCAGGCTTACCTGGACGCACGCATCGCCGCCGGCGTCATCGCGCTGATCAACTCGGTGGGCAACCTCGGTGGTTTCGTCGCGCCGACCACGTTCGGTCTGCTGGAGGAACGCACCGGCTCCATCCAGGGCGGACTCTACGGCTTGGCCGCGACCTCGATCATCGCCGCGATCATCGTCTTTGCCGCGCGCAACAAACCCAAGGTCGCCCCCGTCACCGCACCGGGCAAACCAGCGCCCCATCACGCCTGAAACATTGGTTCAAAAGGATAACAACATGACCGCACACGACACCGCCAAAGCCCCGATCATCACCAGCCTGCAGGTTGTTCCGGTGGCCGGCCACGACGGTATGCTGCTCAATCTCAGCGGCGCCCACGGCCCGTTTTTCACCCGCAATATCGTGATCCTCAAGGACAACGCCGGCCACACCGGCGTCGGCGAAGTGCCGGGTGGCGAGCGCATTCGCCAGACCCTGGAAGACGCACGCAGCCTGGTGGTCGGCAGCCCGATCGGCACCTACCAGAAGATTCTCAACCAGGTACGCCAGACCTTCGCCGACCGCGATGCTGGCGGTCGCGGATTGCAGACCTTCGACCTGCGCATCACCATCCACGCCGTCACCGGCCTGGAAGCCGCGCTGCTCGATCTGCTCGGCCAGCACCTGGACGTGCCGGTCGCCGCCCTGCTCGGCGAAGGCCAGCAGCGCGATGAAGTGAAGATGCTTGGCTATCTGTTTTATGTCGGTGATCGCAACGAAACAGACCTCGCCTACCGCAGCGAGCCCGACGCCGACAACGACTGGTTCTGCGTACGTCACGAAAAAGCCATGACCGCCGAGGCGGTGGTCCGCCTGGCCGAGGCGGCGCACGCGCGTTATGGCTTCAAGGACTTCAAGCTCAAGGGCGGCGTGCTCAGCGGCGACGCCGAAATCGAAGCGGTCACCGCCCTCGCCGAACGTTTCCCCGAGGCGCGCATCACCCTTGACCCGAATGGGGCCTGGTCACTGAAAGAAGCCATCCGCCTGTGCCGCGATCAGCACCGCGTGCTGGCCTACGCCGAAGACCCGTGCGGGGCGGAAAACGGTTACTCGGGGCGCGAAGTCATGGCTGAATTCCGCCGGGCCACGGGGTTGAAAACCGCAACCAACATGATCGCCACCGACTGGCGGGAGATGGGCCACGCGATCCAGTTGCAGTCGGTCGACATTCCCCTGGCCGATCCGCACTTCTGGACCATGCAGGGTTCGGTGCGCGTGGCGCAGATGTGCCACGAATGGGGCCTCACCTGGGGTTCGCACTCCAACAACCACTTCGACATTTCCCTGGCGATGTTCACCCATGTCGCGGCAGCCGCGCCGGGCGAGATCACCGCCATCGACACCCACTGGATCTGGCAGGACGGCCAGCGCCTGACCAAGGCCCCGCTGCAAATCGTCGACGGTTGCGTGCAGGTGCCGCAGAAACCGGGGCTGGGGGTGGAACTGGACATGGATCAGGTCGCCAAAGCTCATGAACTGTACAAAGGCATGGGCCTGGGGGCGCGGGATGACAGCGTGGCCATGCAGTTTCTGATTCCGGGCTGGACGTTCGATAACAAGCGGCCGTGCCTGGTACGTTGAAACGCCAAGTGGGTTGAATCGCCAAGTGAGTTGATTCAAGGGTTGCGCGTGGCCGCCTGTTGGCGGCCGGGTTAAAAAGCGCTCGGAGCCTGGCGCTTAACCCCCTAAAATGGCGCGCAACTGAATCAACGACGGATGAAACCCACATGGACAGGCTGAAAACCATCGCCGCCGGCATGGCGATATTTGCCGCAGGCCAGTGCGTGGCACAGGATCAAATCGAGACGCTGGTGAACGCCGCTGTACAGCCGGTGATTCAGGCCGAAGGTATCCACGGCATGGCCGTGGCGGTCACCGTCAACGGCCAAGCGCACTACTTCAACTATGGCGTCGCCTCGAAGGAAACCGGCAGCCCCGTCACAAAGGACACCCTGTTCGAAATCGGCTCCGTCAGCAAAACCTTCACCGCCACCCTCGCCGCCTACGCCCAGGCCACCGGCAAGCTGTCACTGTCGGACAAGGCCAGCCAGGTTCTGCCGGCCTTGCGTGGCAGCGCTTTCGACCACATCAGCGCGCTGCAACTGGGCACCTACAGCGCTGGCGGCCTGCCGCTGCAATTTCCTGCCGAATCTGATTCGGCCGACAAAATGCTCGGCTACTACACACAATGGAAACCGCTCTACGCCCCCGGCAGTCACCGACTGTATTCGAACCCCAGCCTTGGCCTGTTCGGCTACCTCGCCGCCCACAGCATGGGCCAGCCGTTTGATGACCTGATGGAGAAAACCCTGCTGCCGAAACTGGGCCTCAAGCACACCTACGTGCATGTGCCGCAGGACCAGATGGCGCTGTACGCCCAGGGCTACAACAAGGACGGTAAGCCAGTGCGGGTCACTCCCGGGGCGCTGGATTCCGAGGCGTACGGGGTGAAAACCAGCGCCGCAGACTTGCTGGCCTACGTCGACGCCAACATGAAGCCGGCGTCTCTGGAAAAGCCGTTGCAGCAAGCCATCGCCTTGACCCATAGCGCCTACTACAGCGTTGGCGACATGACCCAGGGCCTGGGCTGGGAGATGTATCGCTACCCGATCACACTGGATCGCTTGCTGGACGGCAACTCCACGCCGATGGCCATGGAGGCGCACAAAGTCCAGTGGCTGCACCCGCCGCAAGCGCAGCCGCAGAACGTGTTGATCAACAAGACAGGTTCAACCGGTGGCTTTGGCGCTTACGTGGCGTACGTGCCATCGAAGGAGATCGGCATTGTGATGCTGGCTAACAAAAACTTCCCAAATGCGCAGCGGGTCAGGATTGCGCATCGGATTCTGAGTGCCCTTGCCCAATAAGCCTTGCTTGAAAAAGGGGGCTACTAGAGGTTAATGCCGATCAGTCAAGGGATCGGCCAGCGCGGAACCTGTGGCGAGGGAGCTTGCTCCCGCTGGACTGCGCAGCAGGCCCATTTGTTGGGGCCGCTTCGCTGCCCAGCGGGAGCAAGCTCCCTCGCCACGGGTTCAGTGTCACGCTGAGTTGATCGGCACACCTTCGGGTGGGTCGATATTGTCCAGCGCGCGGTTCACCAACAATTCGCCCACCACTGCCAATTGCTGAATCGACAGGGCCACATTGCGGTTGGAGCTTTCCAGGTTACAGGCCAGATCGGTGACCAGCACGTTCAGGGACGCTAGGGTTTCACAGGCGTGGCACAGCAGCGTTGGGGTGTCGACGTTTGGGAGGATGGTGAAGATGTGACTGACCGGGTCGGCGTGTTTGGGGTTGCGCAAGCGAGCGCTGACGGCGGGTTCGGTGATGTCTGACAGTGGGGAATTTGAGTCGGATGGGGATTGCGGGGGATTCGGACTTAGCTTTTTCATGAAGAAGTACCATTGGGGATTGTTGAGAAAACTACCCATCTCACTTCCACATGAGGGTGGCAGCTGTACGCAGGTGTGGAAGTCCAGGTCAATCCACCAAAACCCGGTGCACTCGAAAGTGCTCCCGCGCACAGCCGCCAAAACGCGGCAATGTTGACATAAAAAATGTCGACTTGCGCTCCAGGGGCATTGGTAGATGGCTTGAACCAACGGACTTCCACATCCGACCGCTGATTTGCAGCGGCTGAAGAAGACTATCGATACGGTCTAATGGGCACCAGTTCACGGGATACGCCACGCCTTGAAGGAAATTTCCGACGCAATTGAAGTCCTTTGCCTACGCTCGATTTTCTAAGCATCTAGTTACAAACACCTTTTTGCTCATGACCGTTGTGATGCAGGCGAAACCGTTGTATCTAATGGACCTCCCAAGCCTGCGAACGGCATCGGATCAATCCGTGGCCGGGAATGACATAATGCGCGCTCAACTATTCAAACCGACTGACCCTAAAAGGGCGTTGTAATGGAAATCAGCAAATTCAAGGTCACGGATGTCGGTCGGTTTACCGAATTGGACATTCCGTTGGCCCCCACCCCACAACATCCTTCAAATGTGACGGTCTTGGTGGGGAATAATGGAGCAGGGAAAACCACCCTTTTGAAATCACTGGCTACCTCTTTGAGCTGGTTGGTTTCAAGAATTCGCACCGAAAAAGGCAATGGCAATCACCTTGCGGAAGAGGACATTCGAAACGGCACTTCTGTCGCGTCCATTTTGATTGCCGTAGTAGACATGTCTCAGGCAAATCCAAACAATCCCGAGGCTGATCCTGAAGATGCACTGTTTAGATGGGGAATTGCTCGCACCAGGCAAGGCCGGAAGTCTACTGTTCATAGCGAATTATCAGATGTCACTCGCTTGGCGGACCACTACCGCAACCAACTGACAGCAGATGACAAGGCCTCACTCCCACTCATCGCCTACTACCCCGTCGAACGCTCGGTTCTGGAAATCCCACTAAAAATCCGCACCAAACACACCTTCGACCAACTCGACGGCTACGACAACGCATTGAATCGCGGCGTCGATTTCCGTCGCTTCTTCGAATGGTTCCGTGAACGCGAAGACAGCGAAAACGAAACCGGTGTATCCGACACTGCGTTAGCCGAAATTTCCGCAAAGTTTGGCAAGGACAGTGATATCTGGAAAACCCTTTCCCAGTTGAAGGCTTCGTCTCGCGACCGTCAATTGACGGCTGTTCGCTCAGCTATCGCCGCATTCATGCCCGGCTTCAGCAATTTGCGAGTGCAGCGCAAGCCACGCCTGCACATGGCAATCGACAAGGACGGCGTGACGCTTAACGTCTCCCAGCTCTCGCAAGGCGAAAAGTCGATGATGGCGTTGGTCGGCGACATCGCTCGCCGATTGGCGATGATGAATCAGTCTCTGGACAACCCCTTGGAGGGTGACGGCATCGTCCTGATCGACGAGGTCGATTTGCACCTGCACCCCAAATGGCAGCGCAGCCTGATTCGGCAGTTGAGCGAGACCTTCCCCAATTGCCAGTTTGTCCTGACCACTCACTCGCCGCTGGTCATCAGCGACGCGAAAGACGTGCTGTGCTACGTGCTCAATGACGGGGAACTGCAGGAACACAATGGTCTGTATGGATTGGATGCCAATCAGGTGTTGCTGGAGGTCATGCACACCGATGTACGCAATAGCGACGTGCAAAAACGCCTGAATCAATTGCTCAAACATTTACAAGATGGCGATCTGAACGGTGCGAAAAAACTGTATTCCGAGCTTTCTCTAGAGCTGCCAGAGGGACATCTGGAGTTGGCGAAGGCGGCTTTGTTGATCCGTAAGCTGGAGCTACGTCGTGCGTAAGATCGACAAAGGCATGGAGCCACCCTCGTTGACTCGCTTTAAACGCTCGAACAACACGTTGCGTTACCGGGACTTACCGCCGGAAGAAAGTCGGTCCATTCGATCATCCTGTATCTCGGAACAATACGGCTTATGTGCGTATTGCTGTCAGTCGATCACCGTTGATAGCGCTCACAACGAACACCTTGAAGCCCAGGATCGTGCGCCGAATCGAACCCTGGACTTTTCCAACATCGTCGCCAGTTGCCAGCGCCTGCACCAATGCGGCCATGGTCGAGGAACACGGGTGTTGCCGCTTACGCCCTTGATGGCCGAATGCGAGTCCGAATTGAAGTTCTACTTGTCCGGCCTGGTCGCGGGAACGACCGAGCGGGCCAAATTAACAATTCAGACATTGAATCTGGGCCATACAGAGCAAAGTAACAAAGGACTTGTTGGCAAACGAAAAGCGATGGTTGATGCGCTCATTTATAGTCAGAGCGGACCTCCGGAAGAGCTGCAATTTGAAGACGAAGAACTCCTAAGCCTGCTTTTGGAGGATCTGAAGGTTCCCGATGCGGCTCAATGCCTTCAGCCTTTTTCGCCCGTGCTGGTCAATGTCATCCATCAAATTCTGGCTCAACCTTGAGCGAGAGTCAGCGGTTCTTCAGGTACGGGTTGCGCTGCTGTGCAGCGAACACAGGCTGTGCTCGCTGCAACAGGGATCAGTCATCCGGCATTTCCGGTGGTTTCGCAGGCTTGGCCGGTTTGCTGTTTTTCCCGGGCTTGGCGCCCTTGGCCGCCGGCTCGGCTTCAGCGACGGGAGCGGCCACTGTCGCGGTAAATTCTTTCTCGGCCGCCGGCAACTGATCGACTGCGCTGAAAATCTCTTCCAGCTTGATGGCGTCCGATTGTTCCAGTTTCTTTTCGCCGTCCTTGCCGACCAGAATCACCTTGGTCTTGGCGCCGGCACCCAGCTTGAGCGAGCGGATCAGCGCCGCGGTGTCCTGTGGCCCGAGGTCTTTGCCGTCGCGCTGGCCCATCAGGTTGAGCACGGTGTAGAGCACCATGTTGCGGTCGGTGAAACCCTTGCGATTGGCCGGCTCATCCAGCGACTTTTTCAGGCTGACCCAGGTCGGATCCACGGTGCTTGGAGCGATGACAATCAGTGGCCGGGCCCTGCCCTTGTCCATGTCCAGCGGTGAGTCGCCATCGGCGGCGAACGAGGTGCCGGCAATCGCCAGCAAGATAGCCATGGTCAGTGACCTGATGAGCATGCGCATCTCCTTTTTGATATCCACGCTCTAATGATTGCGCATCGCGGCGATCGTTCCGGGTGACGTGCCGCAAATTTTTCGCCTTGTCCCAAGCTTAGGTCAGGGCGGTCATTGCGCAACAGGCTGGGCTAATCTGAACACTCATGACAACCCGCTTGATCCGTCGTGAGGAGCTGGGCATGAGCACTCAATTGAACCACACCATCGTCTGGTGCCGGGACAAGCAGGTTTCGGCGAATTTCCTGAGCGGCCTCCTTGGCCTGCCCGCCCCGGAGCCCTTCGGGCCGATGCTGATCGTCAAACTGGATAACGGCGTGTCGCTGGATTTCTACGACAACGACCCGCCGATAGCGTCTCAGCACTACGCATTCCTGATGGGCGACGAGGACTTCGATGCGGCCTTCGCCCGCCTGCTGGCCAACGGTCAGCCATGGTGGGCCGACCCGGGCAAACAGCGTCTGAGGGAGATCAATGATTACGCGGGAGGACGGCGGGTGTATTTCGATGACCCGGACGGGCATCTGCTGGAAATATTCACCCGCGAGTGAAGCCGGCGTGGCAGCCTCGATCAGAACGCCAGTTTGTAGCCGATCAGCAACAGCATGGTCGCCAGGCAAGGGCGCAGCAGTTCGTCGGAGATGCGCCCGGTCAGGTGGCTGCCCAGGTAAATCCCCGGCAACGATCCCACCAGCAAGTAACCCAGGACCTGCCAGTCCATGTTGCCCATGCTCGCATGGCCGAGGCCGGCGACCAGGGTCAGCGGCACGGCGTGGGCGATTTCAGTGCCGACCAGGCGGCGGGTCGGCAGCATCGGATAGAGAATGAACAGGGCCACGGTGCCCAGTGCACCGGCGCCGATGGACGTCAGCGCGACCATGGTGCCGAGGACCAGGCCAGTGATGACCGTCAGGACATTGAGGCGCGAGCCGCTGGGGTTGTAGTGGCCGCCAGCACGTTTGTGGGCGAAATCCAGCAGACGCTTCTTGAACAGAATCGCCAGCGCCGTGGCGAATAACACAAAGCCGAGGGCCTGCTTGATGATCGCGTTCATCGCATCGGGGCTGGAGTGCAGGCTGCTCAGGAACCACAACGTCAGTGCCACCGCCGGCACGCTGCCAAGGGTTAGCCAACCGGTAATCGCCCAGTCGATGTTGTTGTTCTTTCGGTGAACCAGCACGCCGCTGGACTTGGTGATCGCCGCGTAGAGCAGATCGGTACCGACCGCCGTCGCCGGGTTGATACCGAACCACAGCAGGATCGGGGTCATGAGCGACCCGCCACCGACGCCAGTCATGCCGACAATAAAGCCAACCACCAACCCGGCCACGACCAACCCGATGTTCACTAAATCCATTGATACGTCCACAAAGATCGCAGGGGAAATCTGGCCCGCAGCATAGCGATATTTCTTATAACCAGTTATATCGATGCGATCTATCTTTATTCCGGAACCATCATGTAACCCTGTGGGAGCGGGCTTGCTCGCGAAAGCGGTGGGTCAGTCAATATTGACGCTGCCTGACACTACGCCTTCGCGAGCAAGCCCGCTCCCACAAGGAATATGTGTCGTGCTCACTGCACCGGCAGGAAATTCAGGAACACCAGGCTCTGGGCATAGTTCAAGCCGATGCGCCGGTAGCGCTCGTCGAGCATCTGGGTCAGCAGGTCCAGCCGGGCGACGATCTTGCCGAACTCGACGGCAAAGCTCAGGTTGCTGCCCTCCTCCGAGATTTCGTTGGAAAACAGCAGGGGTTGGCCTTGCTTGTCTTGTCGCTGGCTGAGGATCCAGGTGGCAATCTCGATGTTGCGTGCGGCATTGCTGACGAATACCGGGTTGATCGTATCGGTCATATAAAACTCGGTGCGATTGCCATGGGCGGTCACCAGCATGCTGCCGATGGCATAGATGAACGCTCCGACCCGATCGCCGAGAAGTTCCGGGCTCATGGCAAAACGCAGGGCCGCCAGGTCCTTTTTGCCGCCCAGGGTCGGTAATGGCTGCTGCTGTTCAATGGCCATGCGCACTTGCTTGCCGGCCGTACGGGCATCGAGGAAACCGGACTTTTTCAGCTCATCGGGGTTGCGCAGGTAGAGCTTGCCCATAATCAGGTAAAGGCTGTCGAGGTTGTCGCGCATGGTCAGGGTGGCCATGCGGTCGACACTGGTCTGCAGGAACTCCTGGGGTTTGCCTTCGCGCATCTGGGTGATGATGTCGCTGCCTTGCTGCTGGCTGCAACCGGTGACGAAGAACATCGACAGACCTGCCAGCAGCAGGCAATGACGGCGGATTTTTGTGCTGTTCGCGGGTGAAACTCGAGCCATGGGTTCTTGAACTTGGGCATGGGCCGACGGTGGGGATCGCCGCAGGCTGCCATGGATAGAGCCAGGCATTTCGAAAAAGTGCAGTATCGGGCGGCACCAATCGATCACCGGCAGGGGAATGTTCATAGAAAAAACGGATCAGAACATCATGAGAACGGTACACAGCGCCTACATCACCGAATACACACAGGAGGTTTGCATGCGCACGCTTGAATTGGCTGGCGCCCAGGTGCCCGTCATTGGCCAGGGCACCTGGCAGATGGGCGAGGACCGCTCTCGGCACAGGGAAGAAGTCGCGGCACTGCGCCAGGGCATCGAACTGGGCATGACCCTGATCGACACCGCTGAAATGTACGCCGAAGGCGGCGCCGAGGAAGTGGTCCGCGATGCCATTGCCGGACAGCGCGACAGCGTCTTTGTGGTCAGCAAGGTGTACCCGCACAACGCCAGCCGCCAGGGCATTGCCCAGGCGTGCGAGCGCAGCCTGCGCAGGCTCGGCACCGATTACATCGATCTGTATCTGCTGCATTGGCGTGGCCAGTATCCGCTGGGGGAAACCGTCGACGCCTTCGAGCGCCTGCGCGATGCCGGCAAGATCGGTCGTTGGGGCGTGTCCAATTTCGACCTCGATGACCTGCTGGAACTGGATGCCCCGGCCTGCGCCACCAATCAGGTGCTCTACAATCTTGAGCAGCGCGGCATAGAATTTGATTTGTTACCCTGGAGCCAACAGCAGCGGCTGCCGGTCATGGCTTACTGCCCGATCGGCCAGGGTGGAGAAATGCTCGCCAATGCCACGCTCAAGCAGGTGGCCGCCCGGCACGGCGTCACACCGGCACAGGTGGCGCTGGCATGGATAATGCGCCAGGACGGCATGATCGCCATCCCCAAAGCGGTCCGGCCCGAGCATGTGCGACTCAATGCCCAAGCTGCCACGCTGCAACTTGAACCCGGGGATCTGGAGGCGCTGGACCACGCGTTTCATGCGCCACAACGCAAACAGCGGCTGGCCATGGTCTGAGCCAACGCAGTCTGTCTGAGAGCTTCGCCATGAGAAGCACCGACCACCTGGACCCGTTCAATCTGCAACGCTTTCTCCAGGCTCAGGACCCGGTATTCGACCGGGTTCAAGACGAGCTGAACAACGGACACAAGCGCAGTCACTGGATGTGGTTCATTTTTCCGCAGTTTGCCGGGCTCGGCGGCAGCGAGATGTCGCGCCGCTTTGCCATTCGTTCGCGGGAGGAGGCCCTGGCCTACCTTGAGCATCCGTTGCTGGGCCCCCGCCTGCGCACCTGTACCCAGGAAGTGTTGAACATCCGGGAGCGCTCGGTGGCCGGGATTTTCGGTCATCCCGACGACCTGAAATTTCATTCCTCGATGACCCTGTTCGCCCAGGTCGATGCCGCCGACAGCCTTTTCCAGCAAGCCTTGAACCAATACTTCCACGGCATCCTGGATGACTGGACCTTGTCGCTGATGGACTCAAAACAGGCCCAGCTGCCCCCCAATCAGGGTTGAGAAGTCGTCGTCGACAAACGGCAGTATCGCGTCCGCCACCGGTTGCAGTTGCCGGGTGATGTAGTGGTCGTAATCGATGGGCGCGCTGCGCACTTCCAGCGGTTCGGGGCCGGCAACGGTGATCACGTAGCTGATCCAGCCGCCGTTCTGGTATTGCCGCGGGCGACCCTGGCTGTCGTTGTACTCATCGGCCAGGCGCGCCGCGCGTACGTGGGGCGGGACGTTACGCTGGTAGTCATCGAGGGTGCGGCGCAGGCGTTTGCGATAAACCAGCCGGTCATCGAACTCGCCGGCCAGGGTCTTGCGCACGTAGTCACGCACGTAATCCTGATAGGGCTTGCGCAGGAAGATCCGCGAATACAGCTCTTGCTGGAATTGCCGGGCCAGCGGCGACCAGTCGGTGCGTACGGTTTCCAGGCCTTTGTAGACCATTTCGTCGCTGCCATCGGCGCGGGTCACCAGTCCGGCGTAGCGCTTTTTGCTGCCTTCTTCGGCACCGCGAATGGTCGGCATCAAAAAGCGCTTGTAGTGGGTTTCGAACTGCAATTCGAGAACGCTTTGCAAGCCGTATTCCTGCTGCACATGCTCGCGCCACCACTGATTGACGTGCGCGACCAGCGCCTGGCCGATCTGTGCCGCCTCCTGCTGGCCGTGGGCGCGACGCAGCCAGACGAACGTCGAATCGGTGTCGCCGTAGATCACCGCATGCCCCTGGGCCTCGATCAACTGGCGGGTGCGCAGCATGATCTCGTGCCCGCGCAAGGTGATGGACGATGCCAGGCGCGTGTCGAAGAAGCGACAACCGCTGGAGCCGAGCACCCCATAGAACGCGTTCATGATGATTTTCAGCGCTTGGGACAGCGGTGCGTTGTGTTCGCGCTTGGCGGTTTCCCGGCCTTCGGCGACCCGGGCGACGATGGAGGGCAGGCAATGCCGGGTGCGAGAAAAGCGTGCGCCGCGAAAGCCCGGCACCGACTCGCTGTCGTCCGGGTGCTTGAGCCCTTCTATCAGCCCCACGGGGTCGATCAGGAAGGTGCGGATGATCGACGGATAGAGGCTCTTGTAGTCGAGCACCAGCACCGATTCGTACAGCCCCGGTTGCGAATCCATGACGAAACCGCCCGGGCTGGCTTGAGGTGGCTTGCCACCGAGGTTCGGCGCGACGAAACCCTGACGGTGCATCAGCGGCATGTACAGGTGGGTGAATGCCGCCACCGAACCGCCCATGCGATCGGCCGGCAGTCCCGTGACGCTGGCCCGCTCCAGCAGGAAGGTGAGCAACTGGGTCTTGGCGAAAATCCGCGTGACCAGTTCGCAATCCTTGAGGTTGTATGTGGCCAGCGCCGGTTTGTCCTCGGCGAACATGCGATTGATTTCGTCCATGCGCTGGTACGGGTTGTCGATGGACTTGCCCTCGCCGAGCAGGGTTTGCGCGACGTTTTCCAGGCTGAACGAGGGAAAGCTCCAGGTCGCCGAACGCAGGGCCTCGATACCGTCGATGATCAGGCGGCCAGCGGCTGAAGCGAAGTAATGTTTGCCGTTGCCATGTTCGCGCCACTGCATTTCCTCGCCGCCACGCCCCAGTTTCAACGGCACCGCCAGGCGTCGGGCGTGTTCGTGAAGCACGCGCAAGTCGAACTGCACGACGTTCCAGCCAATGATCGCGTCGGGGTCGAACCGGGCAAACCAGTCGTTGAGTTTTTTCAGTAGCAGGGTCCGCGAATCGCAGTATTCAAGCTGGAAATCCACCTGGCTATCGTCGCCATTGGGCGCGCCGAGCATGTACACCTGACGCTCGCCGCAGCCTTCCAGGGCAATCGAGTACAACTCGCCCTGGGCCGTGGTCTCGATGTCCAGGGACACCAGTTTCAAGCTCGGCCGATAGTCGGGATCGGGTTTCATCTGCGCGTCGAGCAGCAACCCCTCGGCATTCGGCGTGCCACTGAAGCGCACTGGCGCGGTGATGAAGCGTTCCATCATGTAGCGTTCCGGCGGGCGCACGTCGGCTTCGAACACTTCGACACCGGCCCGGCGCAACGCGGTTTCCAGGCGCATCAACTGGCCATGTTGCCGGCAGTAGAGTCCGAGGACCGGACGATGGTCGAAATCCTGCAGGGCCAGGGGCTTGAGCTCGACGTTCTTCTCGTCATGCAAAACGCTTTCGGCCTGCAGACGCTGCGCAGCAGGGATGAACGCCACCGAGGGCTGGCAAGGCAGGCGGATGCGCCGGGGACCGCTGTCGGTCGCCAGCCAGAACTCGACTTCCGTACCGGCCGGGGTGTCGCGCCAATGCCGGGTCAGGACGAAGCCCTGCTGTAGATCCACCACTGCAAACCTCGAAACTGATTCAGAGGGTGATTCTACCCGGCATCGGCAGGGATAGCGCGTATGGCCCCGGTATTCGGGATGAACATAAATCCTGTGGGAGCGGGCTTGCTCGCGAAGGGGCCAGCACATTCAACATCTTTGCTGGCTGACAGTCCGCTTTCGCGAGCAAGCCCGCTCCCACAGGTCAGGTGCTGGCCGCAAATAAGGGGTTTACCGAAGAAAAACCGCCGAATGACGTTTTTTGCGTGTTATCTGCCGCTTTCGCTCTTGCCCTGAGCGCTTGCGTCTACGATTCTTCAAGGACAACGACAACACCCGAGTAACCACCATGAAAACCGTCGCCCAACTGCTCAAGCTCAAAGATCAGAAGAATCAGGAAGTGCATCAGATCAAGCCCGATCACATGGTGCTCGAAGCGCTGATGAAGATGGCCGAGAAAAACGTCGGCGCCTTGCTGGTGGTGGAGAATGATGAAGTGCTGGGCATCATCAGCGAACGGGACTATGCGCGCAAACTGGTGCTGCACGGCCGCTCCTCGGTGGGCACGCCGGTGCGCGACATCATGGTGTCACCGGTGATTACCGTCGACACCCATCAAACCGTGGATACCTGCCTGGGCATCATGTCCGATAAACGCCTGCGTCACTTGCCAGTGGTCGAAGGCGGCAAATTGATCGGCCTGCTGTCAATCGGTGACCTGGTCAAGGAAGCGATTGCCGAACAGGCGGAGTTGATTCGCCAGCTGGAACAGTACATTCGCGGGGAGTGAGCCGACACACCGAGGCCCCTTGTGGGAGCGGGCTTGCTCGCGAAAGCGGTGGGTCAGTCAACATTAATGCTGCCTGACACTACGCCTTCGCGAGCAAGCCCGCTCCCACATTTGGTATTCGGTGTTCAGACTGGCCAATGCCGGGCGAACACCGGTGCCAGTGCCGGGTGGCGGTCGATGCGTTCCAGCCAGGCGAAAAACCCGGGCCGCGTCGTGCGCAAATGTTCCCGACTGCCCGCCCATCGCGAGATCACCGCCGTCAGCACATCCAGGGCACCTGGCTTCTCGCTGCCCAGATACAGCTCGCCCGAAAACTGGTCGGCAAACACCTCCCAACTCCAGTGCAGGCGCCGGCGGGTTCCCTCCATGAGGTTCTGCCTGGACGACTCATCCGCCCCGGCCAGCCAGCGTTCGGGGTAATCGATGATGCCGATGGCCGCATAGCAATTGCTGACGATGTACGCCATGGCGCGAATGGCCTGGTCCCGCTCGGCCGGGTCCTGGGGCAACAACCTCGACGCGGGAAAGCTCAGCCCGAGGTGAATCAGGATCGCCACGCTCTCGGTCAGGACAGCGCCATCGGGGAGTTGCAGGGTTGGAATCTGTTTGAGCGGATTGAGTTTCTCCAGCGCGTGGGCCGCCTCCGCGGACGCCTCGACATCGATGAAGCGATAAGGAACATCACAGAGTTCAAGGGCGGCTTCGATGGCCGCAGCCCCGGAGTTCTGATGGCCGTAGAGCTGGTACATAATCGTCTCCTTGCACACCGCGATCTCTGCAGTGCCTCATCATCCGTCCCGGCAGAGGAACGCGCCAGCTTTCCAGTGTAGAAGCCGCCACCTGCCACGCAGCGACCATCCGACGATCGCATCATCAAACTCACAAGAGGTATGGCGCAGGTCCTATCACTGCCATCGATGTTCACCATCACCTCAATGAAGTTCTCTTAAAAAATCCACGGCGTAACATCTGCTCCATACCCACCCATAAGCACCCCGGAG
This sequence comes from Pseudomonas sp. ACN5, assembly GCF_002303975.1. NCBI lineage: Bacteria > Pseudomonadati > Pseudomonadota > Gammaproteobacteria > Pseudomonadales > Pseudomonadaceae > Pseudomonas > Pseudomonas sp. ACN5. The sequence continues at coordinate 123,454 of NZ_MRCP01000017.1, forward strand.
CACACCATCATGAAACGCCAAACCCTCCTCAGCATCGCTTTCTCGGTTTTCGCAGTTAACGCTTTCGCCGCAACTTCTGCTCAACCTGTGGTCGCTGAAGGCGGCTCGGATCGTCTGATTGAAAGCCGTGTGGCTGAAGGTGGTTCCGATCGTCTGATCGAAAACCGCGTTGCCGAAGGCGGTTCGGATCGTCTGATCGAAAACCGCGTCGCCGAAGGTGGTTCCGATCGCCTGATCGAAAACCGCGTTGCCGAAGGCGGTTCGGATCGCCTGATCGAAAACCGCGTTGCCGAAGGCGGTTCGGATCGCCTGATCGAAAACCGGGTCGCCGAAGGTGGTTCGGATCGTCTGATCGAAAACCGCGTTGCCGAAGGTGGTTCCGATCGCCTGATCGAAAGCCGCGCTGTCTGAATGCAGGGCTTTACCGCAGGACTCGACGAAAACCCGGCCTCACCCGCCGGGTTTTTTATGCTTTTTTTAGCCCGCGATTACTTCCCTGCCCGCGCCATGCAGCGCTGGTAACGTTCATCGACCCGTTTGGCGAACCACGCGGTGGTCAGTTTGCGCGTGATTTTCGGGCTTTGCAGCACGATCCCCGGCAACACTTCACGGGGTAACGGCCGACCTTCGACCCGTTCGGCCAGTTCGAAAACCCGTCGATAGAGTTTGCTGTCTTCGAACGCCAGGGTATTGCCCTCTTCCAGTTGCCCGCGGATCGTCGGATTGCGCATGTCCAGTTGCTTGCCGAGGGTACGCACGGCCAGTTCCGTGGTGCCGGGCATGATCGAACCGTAACGCACCAGGTCGCCATCCAGCGCCAACGGGATACCGGAAGCCCGGCTCACCGCGTTCTGAAATGCGGCATTACGGCTGGCGTACCAACCCGCGTTGAAGTCCGCAAAGCGGTACAGCGGCTGCGGGTAGCTCGCCGGATACCCCAGCAGATGCGCGATGCCGAAATACATGCCGCCGCGCCGGGTGAACACTTCATGACGGATCGAGCCCTGCACCGGATACGGGTAGCCCTTGGCCTGCTGCTCGGCAAAATCGATGCTGACCTGCATCGGTCCGCCGGTATGCACCGGGTTGAAGCCACCGAACAGGGTTTTGCCCATCGGTACCATGCCAATGAAGTCGTCGAAAATGCCACTCAGCTCCTTTTCACTGCGCGCAGTATTCAGGCGGGCGCTGTAGCTTTTGCCGTTGGGCGAGTCGAGCTTCAACGCACCGCTCACCAGCAGGCCGGGAATGTGTGCCTTCGCGGCGCGACGGTCGATCTCGTCGCGGGCGATCTTGCCCAGGCCCGGTACGCTCGGATCAACCTGAAAGGTCGACTCCTGTTCGGTCACGGCCAAAACCGCGCACAGGTTTTGCGTGGTCGGCGAGATGTCTTGCGCGGTAAACGCCACCTGAATGTCTGTGGCCCAACCCTGGGGATCGGCGGCTTTGGCCGGCAGCAATCGCACAATCTCAGCCTTCACCTGGGCCGGACTACGCGCCGCCGATTCCTGGGTCCGCTGACTGCCGCAACCGGCCAGTATCAACAAAGCGGCGATGCTGAAGATCAATCGATTGGCTTGCATGTCGTTCCATCTAGTCCTTGGGTCCGGCTTAACCATACGAGCAATGTCAGGGCAGCGGCTATGACCGTTGTCCACCGCGTGCCTTTATTTGCCACTGAAACGGCCCTGAAGCCTCGTTATCCGAAATCTGCATGTGCAGAAAATGCCTGTGTACCTTGCAGAAAACGCATTGCACAACGTTATTGAGAACAACTACCATTCGCGTCTGGAGTCGCATTTGCGCATGGAGTTCCCGCGCCGCCCCTTTTTCCAATCGGCCGCGCGCCGCCCAGGAACCCATCATGACCACTCCAGCACGACTCCGTGTGCCTTTTCGCCCGACGCTACTGGCCCTGTTTTGCTCCTTGTCCCTGACGGCCCATGCCGCAACGCCCGAAACAACCGAAGCCCAGGGAACACCGCTGGTGCTGGGCGACGTCAATGTCAACGCCCAGGCTCCGGCACCGTCCGACCTGCCCCCGGTTTATGCCGGTGGTCAGGTCGCCCGCGGCGCTCAACTGGGTATCCTGGGCAACCAGGACATCATGGACGTTCCGTTCACCATGACGTCCTACACCGAAGCGTTGATCCGCGACCAGCAAGCCGAAACCGTCGGCGACGTGCTGCTCAACGATGCCTCGGTGCGTCAGGCTTCCGGTTTTTCCAACCAGGCCCAGACCTTCATGATTCGCGGCCTGCCCCTGAACGGCGATGATATTTCCTTTAACGGCCTGTACGGCATCCTGCCGCGGCAGATTATTTCCACTGATGCCCTGGAACGTGTGGAAGTGTTCAAGGGGCCGAACGCCTTCATCAACGGTGTCACCCCGACCGGTTCCGGCATCGGTGGCGGCGTCAACCTGCAACCCAAGCGCGCCAGTGACGTGCCGCTGCGACGGTTCACCACGGACATCAGCGACGACGGACGCATCGGCGAACACCTGGACATCGGTCAGCGTTTTGGCGAGGACAACCGCTTCGGTGCCCGCCTGAACCTGTCCCAACGTGAAGGCGACACCGCCATCGACGACGAGAACCAGCGCTCCAAACTGTTCGCCCTGGGCCTCGACTACCGCGGCGATGCGCTACGCCTGTCCGGCGATTTCGTCTATTCGAAGGAACGCATCAACGGCGGCCGCAGCTCGGTCAACCTTGGCGACGCCACGCACATCCCGGATGCGCCCTCCGCCGACACCAACTACGCGCAAAAGTGGGGCTTCAGCGAGATCGAGGACACCTTCGGCATGCTGCGCGCCGAATACGACCTGAACGACAGCTGGACCGCCTACGCCGCCGGCGGCGCCAAGCACACCCGCGAAGTCGGCAACTACGACTCCACCACCCTGGTGGGCAACGATGGCAGCTCGGTGACCAGCGGTTCGTTCATTCCCCACGAAGAAGATAACACCAGCGCCATGGCCGGCCTCAATGGCCGTTTCGCCACGGGTCCGGTGACCCATAAACTGAACTTCGGCCTGGCCGGGATCTGGACCCAACAGCGCAACGCCTTCGATTTCGATCTGACCCAATACCCGAACAACATCTACCACCCGATTGACGTTCCGGCGCCAGCGGGCGGCTTCTCCGGCGGTGACCTGGGCGATCCGGGCATCACCGGCAAAACCTTCATGCGCAGCGCCGCCGTGTCCGACACCCTGGGCTTTATCGATGATCGCCTGCTGGTCACCCTGGGCGTACGCCGTCAACAGCTGGTCGTTCAAGGCTACGACTATGACACGCAAAACCGCACGTCCAACTACGACAAGTCGATCACCACGCCGGTGTACGGCATCGTGTTCAAGCCGTGGGACCATGTGTCGTTCTACGCCAACCGTATCGAGGGCCTGGCCCAGGGGCCGACGGCTCCGACGACCTCCGGCTCCAGGGTCGTGGTCAACGGCAATGAAGTGTTTGCACCCTCGCGCTCCAAACAGGTTGAAGCCGGGGTCAAAGTCGACATGGGCACCTATGGTGCGACCCTCGGTGTGTACCGCATCGAACAACCGGCTGACGGCTACACCCAAGTCATCGACGACACCACCGCCGTGTTCGTTCATGACGGTGAACAGATCAACAAGGGCGTGGAACTCAATGTCTTCGGCGAACCCATCGACGGCCTGCGCCTGCTCAGCGGCGTGACCGTGATGGACACCGAACTGAAGAACACCCAGGACGGCCTCAACGATGGCAACCGGGCCATCGGCGTGCCGAGCTTCCAGTTCAACGCCAGTGTCGATTGGGACGTGCCGGGCCTGCCGGGCGCCGCCCTGAACGGACGCATGTTGCGCACCGGCGGCCAATACGCCGACGCGGCGAACAACCTCAGCCTGCCGTCCTGGAACCGCTTCGATGCCGGCGCCCGCTACGCGTTCAGGGTCCAGGAAAAAGACGTGACCGTACGCCTGGGCGTGGAAAACGTCGCCAACAAGAGCTACTGGGAATCGGCCCAGGGGGGTTACCTGACCCAGGGCGAACCGCGCACGGCGAAGTTGTCGGGCACTATCGACTTCTGATTGGGGTGACCCCTGCCCTGTATTTGTAGGAGCGAGCCTGCTCGCGATGGACGTTAACGATAACGCGTACTTTCTGGATTAACGCGGCGCTCTTTCGTTCATCGCGAGCGAGCTCGCTCCTACAGGAGGTCGAGTGCCTGTATCTGTGCCTGTAGGAGCGAGCTTGCTCGCGATGGACGTTAACGATAATGCGTACCTTCAGGATTAACGCGGCGCTCTTTCGTTCATCGCGAGCGAGCTCGCTCCTACAGAGGGCCGAGTCGTCCATACTTGTTCTACCCAGCGAGGAGGATGAGTTCATGCACAGAAGCGATGTGTTGATCATCGGCGCCGGTCCGACCGGCCTGGTCCTGGCGTTGTGGCTGAGCAAGCTGGGCGTGCGCGTGCGGATTGTCGACAAGGCCTCGGCCCCTGGCACCACGTCCCGGGCGCTGGCTGTCCAGGCGCGGACGCTGGAACTGTATCGACAACTCGGGCTGGCCGACGCGGTTGTGCAATACGGCCATCGGGTGGCGGCCGCCAACTTCTGGGTCAAGGGTGAACCCGTGGCGCACTTGCCACTGACCCAGGTCGGCGAGGGACTGACACCCTACGCGTTCCTGGAAATTTTCCCGCAGGACGAGCACGAACGGCTGCTGATCGAGCGCCTGCAAGCCTTCGGCATCTCGGTGGAACGCAACACCGAACTGGCCAGCTTCGAGCAAACCGCAGACGGCATCACGGCCACGCTGCATCTGCCCGACGGCCAGCAGGAAATCTGTCAGGCCTGCTTCCTGGCCGGGTGCGACGGCGCCCGGTCGATTGTGCGCAAGACCCTGGATACCGGGTTTCCCGGCGGTACCTACCAGCAGATTTTCTACGTCGCCGACGTACAGGGCCGCGGCCCGACATTCAACGGTGAACTGCACGTGGACCTCGACGAGGCGGACTTCCTTGCCGTGTTCCCGCTGGCAGGCAGTGGCCGCGCGCGCTTGATCGGCACCGTACGCGACGAGCGCGCCGACCACGCCGAGACCCTGTGCTTCGAAGACGTCAGCAGCCGGGCCATCGAGCACATGAAGGTGCAGATCGAGCAACTGAACTGGTTCTCGACCTACCGCGTGCATCACCGGGTGGCGGATCACTTTCGCAATGGCCGGGCGTTTCTGCTCGGCGATGCGGCCCACGTGCACAGCCCGGCGGGCGGCCAGGGCATGAACACCGGGATCGGCGACGCCATCAACCTGGCCTGGAAACTGGCGGCCGTGCTGAGCGGCGCTGCCGAGGCCAGATTGCTCGACACCTATGAAACCGAGCGCATTGCGTTTGCGCGCAAACTGGTGGCGACCACTGACCGGGTCTTCACGTTCGTCACCGCCGACGGGCCGATGGCCGATTTGCTGCGTACGCGCCTGGCGCCGTTCCTGATCCCGAAAATAACCTCGTTCGAAACCTCCCGCCAATTCCTGTTTCGCACGGTGTCGCAGATCACCCTGAATTATCGGGGCATGCCGTTGAGCACAGGCGTTGCCGGGCATGTGCACGGCGGTGACCGCCTGCCCTGGGCCCATGACGGTGAGGGGGACAACTTTGAATCGCTCAAATGCATGACCTGGCAGGTGCATGTCTATGGCGATACCAGCGACGAGATGATCGCCTGGTGCAACGAGCACCATCTGCCGCTGCATGTGTTCGACTGGCGACCGGCGTTCGAAGCAGCGGGCCTGGGGCGCAACGGCTTTTATCTGTTGCGGCCCGATACCTATGTAGCGATTGCCGAAACGTGCGCGGACCCGAAAGTGATCGAACGGTATTTCCGTGACCACGGGATCCGCTCGTTTTTTGGCACGCCCTGATTCAACACAGATCAAAATGTGGGAGCGGGCTTGCTCGCGAAGGCGGAGTGTCAGTCAATACATTTGTCACTGACACTCCGCCTTCG
>NZ_MRCP01000018.1:0-118159 GCF_002303975.1 Pseudomonas sp. ACN5
TTGCTCCGGGCGGCGTTCCGACGAAGGCGTTGTACCAGTCACCATCAACATCGAATGACACACCGCCTTCGTCGGAACGCCGCCCGGAGCAAGCCCGCTCCCACAGGTTTTTGCAGTGGCCACAGTGGGGCGGGGTGTCAGCGGGAAATGAGGCCGTGATCGATGGCGTATTTGACCAGCGCCGCCGGTTTGTCGATGTTGAGCTTGCGCCGGATGCTCAGGCGGTGTGTTTCCACCGTGCGCACGCTGATGTCCAGTTCCCGGGCCATTTCCTTGTTGTTCAGCCCTTGCGCCATCTTCGACAGCACCTGACTTTCCCTCGGGGTCAGTTCGTTGTCGGTGTTCTTGTCGGCGATCAGCCGTTGGGCGATGTCGGCGCTGTAGAAGGTCCCGCCGCTGGTGATGGCTTCGATGGCGGCGATGATTTCCCGTGACGGGGCGTTTTTCAGCACGTAGCCGCTGGCGCCAGAGCGCACCGATTCACTGACGTATTCGTAACTGTCGTACATGCTCAGCACCAGCACCTTGAGCGACGGGTACTGGCTGCGCAGCACGCGGGTCAGTTCCAGGCCGTTCATGTCCGGCAGGCTGATGTCGACCAGCAGCAGGTCCGGCTGGCAGCGTCCGACCATGTCGATGGCGTCGGCGCCGTTTTCCGCTTCGCCGACCATTTCCAGGGGCGACATCACGGCCAGCAGCGCCTTGATGCCGTCGCGCACCAGGGAGTGATCGTCGACCAGGGCGATGCGGATCGGGGAGGGCAGGTTCATCGCAGCTATTCACTCTTGTAGTGGTGGGGCCGGCTCAGTGTTTTGCGCCAGGCTTCATCGGCAGTCGTACGTCCAGCTCGCTTCTGCCCGGCACCGAGATCAAGTCGAAGCGCCCGCCATAATGTTCGACGCGTTCGCGGATGTTACGCAAGCCAATGCCGGCCTGACGCCGTTCGACCTGGGCGACGTTGAAACCGATGCCGTCATCGACCAGCGTCAGCCGCACGGACTCGTCGCAGCCGCGCAGTGTAATGGACACGTGCTTCGCCTGGGCGTGGCGTTCGATATTGGTCAGGCCTTCCTGGACGATGCGGAACAGTGACACCGCCGCGCCGTCGACCAGTTGGCAGTCGAATTCATTTTCGTCGTAGGTCACGGTCAGCCCGCTGCGCTGCTCGAATTCCGCGGCCAATTGGCCGATGGCCGCCGGCAGGCCGAGGGTGTCGAGCAAGGATGAGCGCAGGTCATGGGAGAGGCTGCGGACTTCACCGATGGCATCGCCCAGGCGTTCGGTGGCGTCTTTCAAGGTGTTCAGGCCCTTGTCCTGGGCTTGTCCGCTTTCCAGCAGGTGGCTGGCCAGTTCGAACTGGAACTTGATCGAGACCAGCACCTGGCTGACGCCGTCGTGCAACTCGCGGGACACCCGGGATCGTTCTTCTTCCTGCAGGCTGACGATGCGCTGGGTCAGGCGCTGCAGTTTCTTGTCCGCCAGGCGATGTTCGCTGACGTTGAGGGTCATGCCGGTGGCGAAGACAAACAGCACCGCGACCAGGGCGACCACGGCAATCGCCATCATGGTCTTGCGGATGCCCATGGCCACTTCGGCACGGGCCTGCTGGGTGGCGCGCTCGACGTCTTCGAGGTAGATGCCGGTGCCGAGCATCCAGCCCCAGCGGTCGAGCATCACCACGTAGGCGAGCTTGTCGGTCACCTGGCCGGAGGAGGGCTTGTTCCAGGCGTAGCGTTGAAAGCCTTCACCCGATTGCGCGCTTTTGAGCAACGCCTGAATCACCGGCAGGCCATGGGGATCCTTCATGTCCCACAGGTACTGGCCCACCAGGTCCGACTGGCGCGCATGCATCAGGCTGCGGCCTTCGTGGTCGTAGACGAAGAAGTAGCCGTTGATGCCGAAGCTGAGCTTGCGCAGTTCTTCCAGCACTTGCTGCTGGGCACGGGCGTCGCCATGGCCGTCGTCGTACAGCGGGGCGATCAGGCTCTGGGCCATTTCCACGTAGTTTTTCAACTCCGCGCGCTTGCTCGCCAGAATGCTGTCTTCGATGAGTTGCGCCTGTTGATCGCCCAATTGGCGGTTGAGGGAAATCACCAGCGCGCAGATGACGGCAATGGCCAGCACCAGCGGCAGAATCCCGAGGGCGACGATCTTGTGTTTGAGCTGCATGTTGACTCCTGCCCGCGCGAAGGCTGGGGATCATATGCCAAAGAGGCGCTCGGCCTGTAGCGTTGCTGGACGGAATGACCGGTGGCCGGGATGAAATGCAAAACCAGTGTGGGAGCGGGCTTGCTCGCGAAAGCGGTGGGTCAGTTGACATCAATATTGACTGATCCACCGCCTTCGCGAGCAAGCCCGCTCCCACAGGGGATCTATGGCGTCTACGTAGAACTACGTAGACGCCACGTACGTAGTAACGCGGATTTATTTGTGGACGGCATGCGCAGATATTGGGCCAGCTCCGCACCGCGGACACAATTATAAAAATTACCGCCGCAGTCACTGGCTGTCGGCAGGAGACACGCTATGCCCCGTCTGGCTAAACACCTCGCCTGGTTTGCCGTGGCTGTCCTGGGAGCGATTGCGCTGAGTGTCGTGGCCCTGCGCCGCGGCGAAGCGATCAACGCCCTGTGGATCGTAGTCGCAGCCGTCGCCATCTACCTCGTTGCCTACCGCTACTACAGCCTGTTCATCGCCAACAAAGTGATGCAGCTCGATCCCACTCGGGCCACGCCGGCTGTGCTCAATAACGATGGTCTGGACTACGTTCCGACCAACAAACACGTGCTGTTCGGTCACCACTTCGCGGCCATTGCCGGTGCCGGTCCGCTGGTCGGCCCGGTGCTGGCGGCGCAGATGGGCTACCTGCCCGGCACGCTGTGGCTGATCGCTGGCGTGGTGCTGGCCGGTGCCGTGCAGGACTTCATGGTCCTGTTCATGTCCACCCGCCGCAACGGCCGCTCCCTGGGCGACATGGTCCGTGAAGAAATGGGCCGCATCCCCGGCACCATCGCGCTGTTCGGTTGCTTCCTGATCATGATCATCATCCTCGCGGTGCTGGCGCTGATCGTGGTGAAAGCCCTGGCCGAGAGCCCTTGGGGCATTTTCACGGTGATGGCGACTATCCCGATCGCGATGTTCATGGGCATCTACATGCGCTACATCCGCCCGGGCCGCATCGGTGAGATCTCGGTGATCGGCGTGTTGTTGCTGCTCGGTTCCATCTGGCTCGGCGGGCAGATTGCCGCGGATCCGGTGTGGGCCAAGGCCTTTACCTTCACCGGTATCCAGATCACCTGGATGCTGATCGGCTACGGTTTCGTTGCCGCGGTGTTGCCGGTGTGGCTGATCCTGGCACCCCGTGACTACCTGTCGACCTTCCTGAAAATCGGCACCATCGTCGCCCTGGCCATCGGCATCCTGGTGACCATGCCCGAGCTGAAAATGCCGGCCCTGACCCAGTTCATCGACGGCACCGGCCCGGTCTGGAAGGGCGGTCTGTTCCCGTTCCTGTTCATCACCATCGCCTGTGGTGCGGTCTCGGGTTTCCACGCGCTGATCGCTTCGGGCACCACGCCGAAATTGCTCGCCAATGAGGGGCATGCCCGTTACATCGGTTACGGCGGCATGCTGATGGAATCCTTCGTGGCCATCATGGCCATGGTCGCCGCGTCGGTGATCGATCCGGGCGTGTACTTCGCCATGAACAGCCCGGCGGCCGTGGTCGGCGCCGATGCAGTGGCCGTTGCGCAAACTGTCAGCAGCTGGGGCTTTGCGATCACGCCGGAAGCCCTGCAAGCGGTGGCCCATGACATCGGGGAAACCACCATCCTGGCCCGTGCCGGTGGTGCGCCGACCCTGGCGGTGGGGATCGCGCAGATCCTGCACCAGCTGTTGCCGGGCGAGAACACCATGGCGTTCTGGTACCACTTCGCGATCCTGTTCGAAGCGCTGTTCATCCTGACCGCAGTCGACGCCGGTACCCGTGCCGGGCGCTTCATGCTTCAGGATCTGCTCGGTTCGTTCGTGCCGGCCCTGCGCCGCACCGAATCCTGGACCGCCAACCTGATCGCCACCGCCGGTTGCGTGGCCATGTGGGGTTATCTGCTGTACCAGGGCGTGATCGACCCGCTGGGCGGCATCAATACCTTGTGGCCGCTGTTCGGTATCTCCAACCAGATGCTGGCCGGTATCGCGCTGATGCTCGGCACCGTGGTGCTGATCAAGATGAAACGCCAGCGTTATGCCTGGGTCACCTTGCTGCCGGCTGTGTGGTTGCTGATCTGCACCACCACCGCCGGCTTCATCAAGCTGTTCGATGCCAACCCGGCGATCGGCTTCCTCGCCCTGGCGAAGAAATACAGCGATGCCCTGGCCAATGGTCAGGTGCTGGCCCCGGCCAAGAGCATCGAGCAGATGCAGCACGTGATCTTCAACGCCTACACCAACGCCACGCTGACCGCACTGTTCCTGTTCGTGGTGTTCAGCATCCTGTTCTTCGCGCTCAAGGTCGGTATCGCCGCCTGGGGCAACAAAGAGCGTACGGATAAAGAAGCGCCATTCCAGGCGTTGCCGAATGCATAGGCAAGGAGGGCAGCATGTTCAATGACCTGAGTCGCCTGGGCAAATACCTCGGTCAGGCCGCGCGCCTGATGGTCGGCATGCCCGACTACGACAACTACGTCGAGCACATGCAGACCAAGCACCCGGACAAACCGCTGATGGACTACGAGGCGTTCTTCCGCGAGCGCCAGGAAGCCCGTTACGGCAGTAAAGCCGGACCCAAGTGCTGTTGAGTGAACAATAAAAAACCGGCTGAAAGGCCGGTTTTTTATTGCCTGGAGCAAAGTCTCGAGTGATTGAGGCCGCGCGGCGATCCGAATCGTCGCCGCCCCTGTTGCCCCGGGTCAGTCATGGGGCCTTGTCATTCTTTCGCCCGTGAGGCTGATGATCCGGCTTGGCGATCTTGAGCGCCCGGTCGGCGACCTTGGCGTTATGCACCAGGCGACCGAGCACGGCGACAACGATGATCGCCAGCAATACCCAGATGACAATGGCTTTGAGGTACATGGCGAAACCTCTCGCGGCAAACAATCCTTCCAGTTGCCAACGTCCTTGTAGCAAATGGTGTTAATCCATTGTGGCAGGTGTTGATGATCTTGCATCGCATGACTGATTTGCGCTGTTTATCAGCTATCTCCACCGGATGAAGCGACAGTTTCCCGGACCGGTACTTTAATGGATGGTCTGGAGCGACTGATCGCGGGGCTGTCATAGCCTTAAGGCTATGGATCCCATACCGAAAAGCTATTTCATCAATCGGTGATCCGGATCCACGCTCAAGGGTGGTTAGCTGAAAACAAAATCAAGAGGAGATGCCATGTCAACTGAATCGAAATGCCCGTTCAATCACGCCGCTGGCGGTGGCACGACGAACCGCGACTGGTGGCCGAACCAACTGAATCTGAAGATCCTGAGTCAACACTCGCCCAAGTCTGACCCGTTGGGGGGCGATTTCAACTACGCCGAAGCCTTCAAGAGCCTTGACTTCCAGGCGCTGAAAAAAGACCTGACTGCGCTGATGACCGATTCCCAGGACTGGTGGCCGGCGGACTTCGGTCACTATGGACCTCTCTTTATCCGCATGTCCTGGCACGCCGCAGGCACCTATCGCACCGGTGACGGCCGGGGCGGCGCAGGTTCCGGCCAGCAACGCTTTGCACCGCTCAACAGCTGGCCGGACAACGTCAGCCTCGACAAGGCCCGCCGGCTGCTCTGGCCGATCAAGCAAAAGTACGGCAACAAGATTTCCTGGGCCGACCTGATCGTCCTCACCGGCAACGTCGCCCTGGAATCCATGGGCTTCAAGACGTTTGGCTTTTCCGGTGGACGCGCGGATGTCTGGGAACCGGACGAAGACGTTTACTGGGGTTCTGAAAGCAAATGGCTGGGCGGTGACTCGCGTTACGGAAAAGAAGACAAACCGGCGCAAAAACCCGGCGATGTGCCCTTGGTGGCTGAGCCTGGCAGAAACGAGGACAGCCGTACCGACAATGGTCGCAATCTGGAAAACCCCCTCGCCGCGGTGCAGATGGGCCTGATCTATGTGAACCCGGAAGGCCCGGAAGGCGAACCGGACCCGGTCGCCTCGGCCAAGGACATTCGCGAAACCTTCGGCCGCATGGCGATGAACGATGAGGAAACCGTGGCGTTGATCGCCGGTGGCCACGCCTTCGGCAAGACCCACGGCGCCGGGCCTGCCGACAACGTCGGGCCGGAGCCGGAAGCCGCCGGCCTTGAGCTGCAAGGCCTGGGCTGGAAGAGCACATTCGGCACCGGCAAAGGGGCCGATGCCATCACCAGCGGCCTGGAAGTGACCTGGACCACCACGCCCACCAAATGGAGCAACAACTACCTGGAAAACCTGTTCGGTTTCGACTGGGAACTGACCAAGAGCCCGGCCGGCGCCCATCAGTGGAAACCGAAGAACGGTGCCGGTGCCGGGATCATTCCGGATGCCTTTGATCCGTCGAAACGTCGTGATCCGACCATGCTGACCTCGGACCTGGCCCTGCGTTTCGACCCGATCTACGAACCCATTGCCCGGCGCTTCCTGGCCAACCCCGATCAACTGGCCGATGCCTTCGCGCGCGCCTGGTACAAACTCATTCACCGTGACATGGGCCCGCTCTCGCGCTACCTCGGCCCGGAAATGCCGGGCGAAGAGCTGCTGTGGCAAGACCCGATCCCTGCCGTCGATCATCCGCTGGTCAACGACAGCGATGTGGCAGGCCTGAAAAGCAAGGTGCTGGCGTCCGGCCTGTCGGTCTCGCAGCTGGTATCGACGGCGTGGGCCGCAGCGTCCAGCTTCCGTGGTTCCGACAAACGCGGCGGTGCCAACGGCGGGCGCCTGCGCCTGGCGCCGCAGAAATCCTGGCCGGCCAACCAGCCGGAGCAACTGGCCAACGTGCTGGCCAAACTTGAAGGCATCCAGAAGGAGTTCAACAGCGCGCAAGCCGGCGGCAAGAAAATCTCCCTGGCCGACCTGATCGTGCTCGCCGGTGGCGCGGGTGTCGAACAGGCGGCAAAAAACGCCGGCCACAGTGTGACGGTGCCGTTCAGCCCGGGTCGCACGGACGCCAGCCAGGAACAGACCGATGTCGAGTCTTTCGGTTTCCTTGAACCGATTGCCGACGGCTTCCGTAACTACCTGAAAACCCAGTACCGCGTGCCCGCCGAATCCTTGCTGATCGACAAGGCACAACTGCTGACGCTCAGCGCACCGGAAATGACGGTACTGCTGGGTGGCCTGCGGGTGTTGAACACCAACGTCGGCCAGAGCAAACACGGTGTGTTCACCCAGCGTCCGGAAGCGCTGACCAATGACTTCTTCACCAACCTGCTGGACATGGGCGTGGAGTGGAAACCGGTGTCGGATGCCCAGCAGGCGTTCGAAGGGCGTGATCGCAAAACCGGTGCTGTGAAGTGGACGGGGACCCGGGTTGACCTGGTCTTCGGTTCGAACGCGCAGTTGCGTGCGCTGGCCGAAGTCTATGCCAGCGCCGATGCGCAGCAGAAATTCGTCAAGGACTTCGTGGCTGCGTGGACCAAAGTGATGAACCTGGATCGTTTCGACTTAAACCGCACTGTCTAGAGGAGATGTTGTCATAACGCTGGCATTACCGGCAAAAAGTGCCTCGGCTCGCCCTCCGGCTCCGACATCAGCGGAGGGCATCCAGCGACCATAAACCTTGGCGATCATGGTCCAGTCTTTGTGGCCAAGTTGCTTGGCTACCCACATTGGATTCTCGCCAGCAGATAGCATCATCGAGGCATAGGTGTGGCGACTCTGATAGGGTCGCCGCCACCTAACACCTGACTTCTTCATCGCCGGCATCCAGATGACCCGGTAAATGTATCCGGCATGCTTCCAGGGCTCTCCGGTGATTGTGTTGAGAAACACCCTGCCGCCAGCCAGGAAGGTCAACTCTTTCTGTTTGAGCAACGCTTCTCGCGCCGGAGCCAGTAACTTCACGGTGCGCCTTCCTGATAACGTCTTGGTCGACTCTGGCTCTTTCGCAGCCCGCGTCTTGGCCCTGACGATCCTTACCTCCCCCGCGATCCAGTCGATATCCCCCCATTCCAAGGCGATCAGTTCGCTGGGTCGAAGACCTGTCCAGAAAGAGAACTGCAATTGCGGCCACGTATTGCCCCTGGCTGCAGCTAATATCGCCACTTGCTCCTCGCGAGTGAATGGATCAACGTCATCTTCCTCCTTTAGCTGTTCACGATTCTTGTAAGCCCACCCAGAAAGCGGGTTGCTCTCCAAAATTTCATCCTCAACTGCGTCGTTAAGTGCAGAGCGAAAGCAGCTCTGAACATTCATCAGCGTCTTGTTGGCCACCTTATAGGTCGACATCTTTTCTCTGATGATCTTTTTTGACAACTCATTAAGAGGCAGGTCGCCGAACATCGGTTTGAGGGTTGCGCGGATTGTCGCTTCGTAGAACGCGACCGTGCTTGATTTGAGTGTCGGAGTTTTCCGCTCCAGCCATTCTTCCAGGTAATCCCCAATGGTTTGTCTGGCATCGGTGCGCTTGAATGCGTCGGCGCGCTTCGACTTCGGGAACGTTGCGGCATAATCGAAAGTCCCGTTCGCGATCGAATACTCAATCGCAGTCTTGTGCTGCTCGGCCTTTTTCAGGTTAGCGGCGGTGGGCTTGAGCGCGATGCGCTCACGGCACCTGACGCCCTGGTATTGGAAAGTGATTTCGATACTACTTGCAGATGCGGCGCGGACGCCTCCCCCATCTCGACCCATGAGTAATATCCCTCTACGTCTATTAAAATTCTGCCGTCTGGCGCTTTCCGCCAAACAAGATGTTTCGGCCATTTGCCGTCGCGGATTTTGGTTCTGATGGCGTCGGGGGTATAGCCCGACTCCCGAGAGAACTGCTCTACGGTCTTGTATCTGACCATGTGCATGCTCCATGCCGCGTATGGCGACAGAAGGTGGTGGATTAGATGGCCATCTCGGCCTGAGTTTCTCGCTGCCAGATCGGCGAACTGTTGTGTGATTCGATGCGGTCGGCGATGACGTTGGCGCGCTGGCCGGCGGTGGGCGGGGCATACATGCCGAAGCGGCTGATGCTGCCGCCATTCACCGCGGCGTTCGTGGAGTCAGCCGAGGCGAATGGCAAGTGCTGGAAGATCGCTGGGTCAAGCATTCGTAGGCCGTGCAGGCGACACGCGGGGCGGCCCTGGTCGTCGCATATTGCGTCCATTGCTGAGCTAATCCGTTTCCACCATGCTGGCGTTCCCGGGCTTGCCCACTGACCTGAACTGCCGATAGCCACCGTCTGCCAGTCGTCAGCCAGGCGCGTCAGGCGCTCAAGCGATTCGTGCAGATGCCAGACCGGCACGCCGCGCAATTCCGTCGGCCAGGCTGCCAGAAGTGCATCGTTCGCTGTTTCATCTCCGTCAATAACATCGGGGATCAGCGCCCAGTCAAAGCCCGGGTGTCGATGCCACTGTTCGACCCAGCGGGTGTACCCATCGACATCCAGCGTGCCGCCTTTCTTCCAGACCGAAAACGCGCCGTTGTCGAAGACGAACGATTGGCAGACATCGGCGACAATGCCCATGTCGTCCTGGCGCGGGAACGGTACAAGCGCATGCCGGCCAGCAAGGAACCGGGCGCCGTCTTGCCGCGTGCCGCCAATTGGCGTGCCGTGATAAGCGATCATCCGCTGAGCCTCACTGTCTCTATCTCGACGCCCTGATGCGTGGCAATGATCGTTTGATCGCCGCCGATGTCCTCGGCCAGGCGGTCGGCGATCTGTTCGTGCCAGCCTTTCTTGATGACCGCGGTTGCGGCCTTGATGTGTTCGACTCGGATCATCGCCAGAGACCTAACTTCCAGCCGGTAGATGATCAATTCGCCGTCCGATGGGCAGACGGCTGCGAACAAATGTCTGTAAATATTCACGCGCAGTCCTCGCCCGCCGTTCACCGGCAGGCTGTATGTGGATTAGTGGGTTACGCTGGAATGCAGGCAACGTGAGAACGCAAACGGTCTCTCATCATGGATGGATCAAGATGAAACTGATTTTGATAGTGCTTGTTGTTGGTTTGTTGGCTTGGAAGTTTTCCCCTGAATTGCAGTCCTGGGCTGAGGCTCGGCTATCGAGTCCCCAAAGAACCTCTACGGTCGTGACTGCGCCGAAGTCTGTTTCGGCTCCAGTCAAATGTGATGGGCGCAAATATTGCTCGCAGATGACCTCGTGCGCAGAGGCCAAAAACTTTCTGCAAAATTGCCCAGGAATGGAAATGGACGGAGACGACGATGGGATACCGTGTGAGTCGCAATGGTGTCGATGACCGTTCACCGGCAGGCTGGTAGGTGGAAGAGGGGTTAGGCTTTTGCTTTGGATGCCGGCTCGCAGTCGGCGGCCAGCTTCAGCAGGTTGCGGGTGGTCGGCCTGAAGCCTTCCGTGTTGGGGAAGTACTCATGCTCATGCCCCTCCGGGTAATCATTGAAAAAACCGTGCCAAGGCCACATGCGGCTCCAGTCATCCCAGACGCTGTATGCATCGTTGCAATCACCCGAATATGAGCAGTACTCACCGCCAACGGACGGAACGTGGCTCACTCGTGTCTTCTGCTCGTAAGCCAGCTCGGAATGGTCGTCGTCGATCCAGGCGCGCCCATATAGCGACGGATACAGAAGAACAAGGCGCTTGCTCAGCTTCTTCTCGATACATGCTTTCATCGGCGTGGCCCCGAGTAGATGAGCCAGGCCATGTAGGCGAGGGCCGGGATGATCATGGCATCACCTCGCCGGGCTTCTCTATCAACTTCCATTTGGTGTTGTTGCACTGGCTGTGGTCTGACTCGACCAAGCCGTCACGCTTCATCCGCTCGAGCTCTCGGCGGATCTCGGGGGTGTCACGGGCCCCTGAGACATGAAACTTGAACCACCAGGTGGGGAACCAGTCGCGAGCACTTTTCTCGTTCTTTCGCATGTACTGGATGATCCGCTCTCGCAAGGTCGCGACAATTTCTTCAGGCATGACTTCGTCCTTGCCGCTATAGCGGCTGACTTTGAAAAGGGGAGGGGGGGTGCTGCTGAGCGTTCAATGTTTTGTTACTGTGTGTTGGTCAATTTCATTAGGGAAAAATATTTTGAAGCAGTATTGCGATTACTGGAGGCTCCAAGCCAAGTGGTGGGGCAGCAGGAGTTTAGAGTGGTGGGCAGCGCATATCACTGTCGTATATGTCGGCGGTGCAATTCTCATAATGGGATCTAGATTCGAAGAGCTTATTGTTTTAAAGCTAAATGAAATTGGTGATCTAGCTGCTGGAGTGTTCGGGCCGCTAGCATTTCTATGGCTTGTGCTAGGTTATATCCAGCAAGGGCGAGAGCTGAAACTCAGTTCTCAGGCTTTGCTCCTGCAGGCGCATGAGCTGAAAGAATCAGTAAAACAGCAAACAGAATTGAATCATGTTACCCGCGAGTCTTTGAGAAATCAGAATTTAACTCTTGAGCCAGTATTTCACATTCATTTCGAGAGCATGAGCGACGACTTTATTGAGGGTGACCGTTATGAGAATGCTCACTTCAGTCTGCATAACGTTGGTGCGCAGTGTGAGCACGTGGCGGTATGCGTTATGGCGAATGATCGAAGTGAGCTAATTGCGTATCATTATCCATTGGTCGATCGGGATAGTAAGCATCAATTAACTCTTGTAGATATACTGTACCAAGGTGATGTGGTTGAGCTAAGGGTTTCGTTTATAAGATTAAATGGCGCATCCGGAACTCAAATTTTCGATTTGGAAGAAATTCCGAGCTTTGATGAGGGTGAGCCATATGTGAGAGTTTCAAAAAGGATTCTTGCACTTTAAGAGTGGTGAACTAACGCGGAGTAATCTATCAGCTTGATCATCTTTTGGGCAGTTCCCGCAGATGAAGTGCCATCAGTCTGTGTGCGATATTCAGTTTAAAATAAAGAATGTCCTGCCGCGTCATGCCCGGGCGGTGTAGGGTGGTAAAACATCAGCTACAGTTGCGTGATCAAATAAAACAAGTGAGGTGCTGCGATGGGTTGTCCAGTTTGTGGGAACACCGAAGCGGTAGAGGACCTATCATTTGGTGGTGGAGTCCGTTTTTATTGCGCGCCGTGCGGGGGACACTTTCGTATATCGTCGTCTTTAGACGCTATTCAGGGTGACAAAGTGTATGACGTGGAACGTACAAGAGAGCGGCTTGAAGCTGATCGAGCTCGAAGAAGACTCCAGCCGCAGGATCCCAATCGGCTGCAAGATTTGGAGCCAGCACTAAGCTCGGCTGACGAAGATCTGCTCACTGATCCAGACCGATCTGCCGCAAAATCCGCCGCCCGATCCAGCTCACAACGGTGACTGCTTTGCTGTTCCCGATCGCCTTGTAGCGTGGTCCGTCGGGGCACTCTGCGGCGGGCTTACCACGCCAAGGGATCAGCGTGTAGTCGTCGGGCATGCCCTGGAGGCGTTCGCACTCGCGGGGAATGAGGCGCCGAACCTGGGAAGGAATCAGCAGTGCCGGCGGTGGGCTACATGCATCGAGCGATGCAGTGTATTCCTCATACAGCTTCCCGGCGCCGCATGCAGACGTGTGATGCAGTTTGGTGGAGTAGGCCAAGTAGTTCTGTTGTTGCGCTCCGGCTTCGGCAGCGAGGGCGCCGACGATCTGGCCGTCACCAGCAATGTGGCGCACTTCGCTTCGGCTGTTCTGTGTGAAAGCCATCAATGCGTTTTCTTGCCCGCTATTGCGACCGAGTGGGTGAGCTAAATCTATGTTGATGTCAGGATCCTGCGTGCCATGCACAACGAGGTGGCTGTGGCCGTGATTGGCGTCCTGGCCTGAGCAGCCTTGAAGTCGACCGTAACTCGCATCCAGTGTTGCCGTGACACAGGGCACGTCGTCGTAGCTGTATCCACCGGACTTGCGTGCGCCGCCGGCGAGTGTCGGAGCTACGAAGAACGTCTCGCTTTCCACGTCTAGCCGGCTGTCCTTCGCTGTGAGGGTGGCCGATCGCTCGACCGACCCTTCCAGACTGTGACCGCCGAATGCCGGGATCCCGCCGAACATGCTCACCGCCGGGCCTTCATCACCCTCGCAGTTTACGCAGCCGTACGGTCCGAGCTCTTCGCCGAACACGTGTCCGCATCCGCACTGGAGCGCAGGGCCGAAAGGAGCTGTTCCGGTAACGTCTTGCCCCTCGCCGCGGCGCGGCGCAGTATCCCGGCGCATGCCTTCTCGCTCAAAAAGTACCTCGGTGGGATCGAATCCGTCTCGAGCACTTGCGATAACGAACACACGGCGGCGTCGTTGGGCCAGGCCGAAATATTGGGCGTCCAGGACCCGCCACGCGATTGTTCTTTTGGGTCCATACACACAACCAGCGTCCGGCCACCTTTTCCCTGAAGGCTGCAGTTCGCAGTCTTCCCCAGCAAGCGCGCCAAGAAAGCATCCGAAGGCGTTCCCTTTGTCGCTGAGGACGCCGGGGACGTTTTCCCAGACGATGACACAGGGCGGCTGTCGGCGGCTGGCGCGAACATAGTCAGTTGCATCTGCGAGCTCCACGTATTTGATGGTGAGGGCGCCCCGCGGGTCGGCGAGGCCTTCGCGCATGCCGGCGACACTGAAGGCCTGGCAGGGAGTACCACCGACGAGGATGTCCGGCGCGGCGATCTTGCCGGCCAGCACCTGGGCGCCGAGCTTGGTCATGTCGCCGAGGTTCGGTGTGTTCGGGTAGTGGTGAGCCAGCACCGCGCTGGGGAAGGCCTCGATCTCGGCGAACCAGGTGGCCCGCATGCCGAGCGGCTTCCATGCAAGAGATGCCGCCTCGATGCCGGAGCAGACCGAGCCGTAGGTGATTTCCATAGGGGATCCTCGCCAGTTGGCGTGATTCGTTGAAGTAGGGTAATTGTGTTCGGCTTAGATTTAAGAGCAGACGCTTATTAGCAATGCGGGGAAGCGGTGCGTCGCATCGAAAGACTGGGCGTGACAGTGTTCTGATGATGGATTTTGTGTGCTGGCCATGCGACATTGTCCAACTCGGAGCAAGGCGCATGGAGCTGTTCAATGAAGGTTTTCGTAAGTTGGTCTGGTCAGCGCAGCAAAGCTGTCGCAGAGTTAATCAGCGACTGGATAAAATGTGTTCTCCAAGCTTCACATCCTTGGATTTCTACCCGTGATATAGATAAAGGAGCAATTTGGTTCTCAGAAATATCGGATCAGCTCAAAGACACTGCAGCAGGCATTGTGTGCTTGACTCAAGAAAATAAAAACAAACCATGGATTCTTTTCGAGACCGGAGCGCTAGCAAAAGGTCTGAGTACGAATAGAGTTTGTACTTTTTTGATTGATTTGAATCCGAGTGATATTGAGGATCCTCTAGCTCAATTCAACCATACAATGCCAGAGAGAACTTCGATGTGGGGGCTCACGTGCTCCCTGAATAATTGTCTCGAGCTAAATAGATTGGATGAGCGCATTCTTCGTCAGGTCTTCGAGACTTATTGGCCTCAATTTGAGGCAAAGTTTGCAAAGGCGTTGGAGGATAATCAACCTGTCGAAGAAGTCGTTCCTAGATCAGATGCAAGTATTTTGTCTGAAATACTTGCTAATACTCGATCTCTTTCTAGTCGAATCAGGGATCTTGAATCAAAGAGCGAAATGGATGCGAGTGCCCTAGAGTCTTCTGAGCTTGAATCAATCATACTTAATTTGGCTAAGCGTGGGGATGATATCCCTTCGATTGCATTGCAAGTTAAAAGGTACGGGGTTGGTGAGCGTGAAATATGGGGAGTACTTACGAAGAATAACGGTCGGATTCCTCCACCACCACCTTTACCGATACCTCCGCCACCGCCACCGCCACCGCCACCGTACCCATCGAAGCCGTCCAAGAAAGCTTGACGGTGCTGAATTAAGTTAGTATTGGCTTTTCTCGCCTTTTTTGGACAGCCCCTCCAGCTGTCGCGCCCATTTTTCCGTGACAATGATTTCCGGTCGAGACATATTTGCGAAGTGATCGGACTCTTCGGCGGGCGCGGTGGCCAGGTTGATCAGGAACGTGGACACCGTCTCCTGCTATTCCTTGAGCCTGGGGCGCTCGCCCAGTACTTGTCAGCCACAATTCAGCAATCTGGCGCCGCCCTCCGTCACCGGATGCGAAAGTTGGTTTGAAATTTGGTGATGCGGCAGAGTGATGGCTCTATGATCGCCATCCCCTTATGCATGGAGCGCAACAGATGCGGCTTTTGCTGGTTTCAACGATTGCTTTGCTCATCGCCGGCTGCTCCGGTCCGGGAGTCGTACCCATGGGTCGAGACACCTACATGATCGCGAAGGATGGGCGCTTCACGACCTTTGGCGGAGGAGCTGTAGAGGCTGAGCTATATCAAGAGGCCAATGCTTTCTGTGAGAGTAAAGACAAGCAGCTGATGCCTGTAAAAGGTACATTCAGGGATTCTGGTTACGGTCGCTATGCCAATGCCGAGTTGCAGTTTCGGTGCCTCAATGAAAACGATCCAGAGTTGCGCCGATCGACCATCAATCAAGATGAAGTAGTCCTCCGCGGTCGGATGCAACAAATATAGGCGAGCCATCCGGTTGAAGGGGTAACCCGCTGTATCGGACGGGCTACCTATTTTTTATTTTGGATCGAAGGTGCCGAGTGTCAGCATTGGCGAATGCGCCGCCGTTCAGCTCTTCAAGGAACTCGACGGTATCTGTTGCAATTGGCATTGCGGTTACCTCGGGTATGCGCCGCCCTCCGTGACCGGATGCGACAGTGGCAATTTGGGTTGTGGTGGGGTATTACGGGTGACCGGCATGGAGCCGGATCAAGGAGAGAAAATGGCAACAGATCGTGAGATAGCACTAGAACAAGCACTTGTAGCTGTATTCGATGCGGCATCGAGAGGTCAATGTAGTGCTGAGGTTTTGCTGGCCAGAGCAACCGAGATGCTTGTCCCCAATCATCCTCGCTATAACTGGCAGAACATCGATCAAACAAAATCCGAACTTTCGAGCGCATTCGCTACAGGTATGATGGGCTGATCACTTCATCCCCCGAATCCTGCTGAATCATCAGCATGCTTTTTCGGTGAAAAGCCAGCGACACGTTTTCGGGTATCTCGTAAACGTGTCGCGGTGGGGCCAGTAGCGGGGCGGACTTTTGAGGCCCTAATCCATGAAGGTGATGAATCATCAGCGTGATCGCCTCACCCTGTTCCTCGATGCCGCTCCAGGCCATCAGCTCAGCCAGTGCCTGTCGGGTGCCAGCCATGCAATGCAGCCGGATTTCTTCCTCTCCGCGAGTCTTTCGCCTCGCCGCAGTCTTTGCCGATCGTTCTTTCTGCGCGGCTGCCATGGGATACCTCTTCTATTCCGCTGACCGGCAAATCCAGCCAGGTTTGTCGTTTGCGTTGCTGCAAGCGCGCCATCCTGCGCATCAGGTCGTAGCCGGGAAGTCGAGCGAGTAATCGGCGATCAGCCGACGGCAAAGCGTTTCGCTTATGCCGAGGTGCTTGCTGGCCTTGTACCGCGTCATGCCGGCCGCTCTGCACTCCGCCAATTGAGCGGCCAAGGCGGATTTTTCGTCGTCGCTGATGAGTCGCCCGCGCTTGGTCTTTGGCGCCTCGATGTTCCGATAGCCGTACGCGGGCTTCGGGATTTGAT
Organism: Pseudomonas sp. ACN5; assembly: GCF_002303975.1. Lineage (NCBI taxonomy): Bacteria > Pseudomonadati > Pseudomonadota > Gammaproteobacteria > Pseudomonadales > Pseudomonadaceae > Pseudomonas > Pseudomonas sp. ACN5. The sequence continues at coordinate 16,733 of NZ_MRCP01000018.1, forward strand.
TGACGCCTGGGCTGTCCTTGCCAATGCCAGTCGGAATCAGCTGCGCCTGACCCCCAGATGCGAAGAAGGCAGCTTTCGCCGCTTCCAGTCCGCTTTGCCGCTTTGCGGCTTCTTCGAATGCTTGGTCCATGTCAGGCACCGTTTAAATGGTGAAGTGGCGCAAAGGGGATGTCGTCGTCGAAGCTGTCGGGCGGGGCCGCTTGTTGGTTCTGCGCTGGTCGGGCCGCCGCTTGCTGCCGGGACTGTTGAGGTCTGGCCTGCTGCTGCGGTTGATTGGCCGCCTGAGGCGGTGACCCGACGAACTTGATCAGGATGATCTTGCCCGTCAGCTTGAAGCCCTCACCGCCGCCAGTCTTGGCATAGGTTTCGATGTGGGCGTCGTCCATGGTGAAGTAGACCTGCTGGCACTTGAGCAGGTAGGGCGCCATGGCTTCGGCCTGCTTTCCCCAGAGAGTTGCGTCAACCCATTGGGTCGGGCGTTTGCCGTCTTGGCCCTTGCGGCCGTAGTCGCAGGCCAGCGCCAGATTGATCACGGCATCACCGCCTGGGGTGTAGCGCAGTTCAGCGTCACGGCCAATGCGGCCGACGTCGGTAAGTGTTGGCATGGGATTTCCTTAAGCGGCGATGCCGAGCACGCGGTTCATGCGCTCGTCGAGGATTTCGTAGAAGGTTTTGACGCGCTCGTTCATCTTGCGAATCATCACTTCGTCGCGGTAGGCACGCTTCACAAACAGCTTCATGCCCGGCCAGTAGCTGACGAAGTCGATCCACTCGCGATCCGACACCCACAAGCCGCCCTGGCACTGCGCGACATGCTCCTTGGGGATCTCGCCGGACAGGATCACTTCCACCTGAAATTTCGGCAGCTTGGTCTTGATCTCGCACAGGCCGTCTTCGCCGATCAGCGAGTCTGGCGAGTAGCCGATACCGTGATTCAGGATGATGCCGACCTGCTCGGTGGTGACATCCAGTTGCGACTGGTACAGGCCGCGGGCGATGCCCTCGTATTCATGGCCGCGCTCGGTGTGGCGGTTACCCTGAAACGGATCGGCAGCTTCACCGGTGATGCGCTCGCCGATTAGCGTGTTCATGTAGGTGAATGCGCCGGCGCCGAAGCCTGCTTCACCCTTGCCGTTGACTAGCAGAGCGTCCAGCTCCGAGCAGGTCACGATGCCCAGGCGCAGGTCCAGCCACTCTTGAGTCCCTTGCTCAACGTTACTGATGATTTTCATCGTCTTTCCCTTCGGTGGTTTTGCTGTTTTGGGTCGCTGACTTGGTGAGCATGGCCAGCACCTGGTCAAACATGGATTTCTCAACGGAGGTCGGGGTGCCGTGGATGCCGGCGAAAGCGGACTTCGCTTTGTCGCTGCACTTCTCCAGCAACATGGCGAGCTGCGCAGCCTGGGCCGAGGTGACACGCGGGGTGATCTTGGCGGCCGGGCCGTTGCCGTCGTCGTCTTCGCCGGTAGTGGTGATGTTCAGCAGCAGGCCCGCGGTGTACCGCTTGCCGTAGCTGACGCTGGAGGCAACGGCCTGCACGCCGTTTTTGCTGCCCGATGCATCGACAGGCAGGACGATCGAGGTGATTTCCCGGTGCCCGGCGCGATGGCTCAGCACGCCTTCAACCTCGATTCCCCGCTCGTTGCGCGGAGTGCGGAAGGTGAGGGCAAAGCCATACTTGGCCATCACTGGCTTGATCATTTCGTTGATGTCTTCCCAGAGCGCGTAGGTGCTCTGGATTCGGCCGCTTTTGTCCTTGATGCCGCCACGTTCGCCGATCACCGGCATCTCTTCCTGCATCTGGGCCAGTGCGTCGTCGTACTGCTGTTTGGCCTGCTGCGCCTGAAAGCGCTCATGCATCGCCATCAAGCGTTCCATTTTGTCGATGTCAGCGTCGGGGCTCATGGCTACCTGCTGGATGATCGACATGATGGTCGCCGACTCGGTTTGAATGGCCGGCAAGCGCTCGACCTGGTCTTTCACTGCAAGATTGCTCATGGCGACCTCAGTACTTGATGGAGATGGCGGGGATGAAGCCGCTGGCGATCAGCTTTACAGCCAGTCGAGCGCAGTCTTCGGTCATTCCGTGCTTCATGAATGCCTCTTTCGAAGCCTTGTAGATGACGCCCTTGTGAACCCTGTCCGCCTCGCGCAGCTTTTCTTGGCGCAGGATCTCGTCCGCGGCTTTGTTCTGGCGGGCGATCTCGTCCAGTCGAGCTTGCTCAACCGCTGCGGCCTGACGCTGCTCGGCGGCAATGCGGTCCTGCTCGGCGCGGCGAATGGACTCGACACGATCAGCCTCGGCTTGCAGCTTCTGGCGCTCGGCCTGTTCGGCGGCCAGTTTCAGCTGCAGGGCCTGGTTAGCAGCGGCGGCCTCGGCCTCGCGGACTTTGCGCTCGGCGTCGCGCTGTGCCTGTGCAGCCTGATCAATCAGCGCCTGTTCGCGCTTGGCGGCTGCATCGCGTTCCGCTTGGGCCTTTTCTTCGGCTTCGCGCTGGGCTTTCTCTGCCGCCTCCCGGGCGATTGCTGCTTCATGGTCGGCTTTGGCTCGCGCCTCTGCTTCAGCGCGCAGCCTTGCCAGTTCCTCTTGCTCAGCTTCGTACTGCTGACGGGCGGCGAGGCCAGCGCGGAGAACGCCCAGCGCCTTGTCCTTGGCGCGAGCTGCTTCCGGTTCGAACTCTTCCCAGTCGGCGCCCATGACCACCGCTTCGAGCTGTGCTACTCGGTCGGCCAGGTCTCCGGCGGTGATGCCATCCAGATCCACGGCCAGCAGCCGGATGCGTTCGATTGCGTCGTTGTGCTTGTCGACCCGGGCGTCCTCGGCGGCCTGCCATTCGTTCAGCGGGCGGCGGACTTCTTCCTGCCATGAGTCCAATGTGTCGCGAACGCGTTTGCGCTCGGCGTCGATCTTCTTCGGCACTTCCTTCAGATCGGCGACCAGCTTCTTGCCGACATCGTCCAGAGCAGTCTTGGATCGGGCCACCTTGTAGGCCATGGAGGCGATCGCATCACGACCCTTGCGAGTGGTGATATCCGGCGTGAAGCCGTCGATCTCGGTGCGGATCTTCTGCAGCCAGGGCTCAAGGCCCTTTTCAGTGCTGTAAACGGCAAGGGCGGTTTCTTGCGGCGGCACTACGGCCAGTTCGGTATTTGCGGACACGGGAAATCCTTGCCGCGATGCACGCAGCGTTTGAAGGTGTGAGTTATTGAGTGAGCCGGCCGGAGTAGGCGCTTGCCAGCATCCAGGCAGTGAAAAGCAGAAGGGCGATGGCCGAGCCGCGCCATGTGTAGAGGCGCTTGGCGCGTTGGTAGGAGGTCATGGCCGAACCCTCACCGCGATCCTACCGCCCTTCATGGTCGCTGCCAGGCGCTGCGGCAGGTTAGCGACAAGCTCTTCACGGTTGCGGCCGATCACTTCATTGAAGGGAAGGCCGAAGCCGAGAATGGCGATGCGCCGCTCGATTTCATCGAGCTGCTCGTCGATCAGCGTTTTAACCGGTGGCGTACTCATGCGAACTCCTTGCTCTGCCGGCAATGCTTCAGCAGGCGCTGGCAGTAGTGGCTGAATTCTTCGAGGGTGATCAACTGATCTGTCATCAGATTGGTGATGACTTGCTGAACCAGAATGCTGTTGCCGGGTGGGCTGTCTGGATGCGCAAGGCTATCCAGCGCTTCGTCGATAAGGATGTGAGGGCTCATCAGTCGTCGTTCTCCGCGACCTGTTCCATGGCCAGGTCAAACCATGGTTCGACCAGATTAATAGCGATGTCCTGAGGGGCTTGCTGGCCCAGTAACTTTTCCGCGAAGCTCTTCACGTTTCCGCCATTGATTGCGGCAATGACCAGCTGCGCAAAGTTGTCCTCGTCGTCCTCTCCGTCGATCTGGCGCTGGTTCAACTGCGCCTGGACCTTGCCGAGGAAATCGGCGTAACCGATCACCTTCGTTTGGTGGCGAGTGCGGATCACAACGTCACAGCCCAGCACCAACTGCTCGGCGGCGTTGTAGGACCAATCGTCTGCGGCCTCATCACGCGCTGAGGTATCGTCAGGGATCATGCGGTCCCAGTGGGATTGTGCTGCTGCGAGTGCGTTCATGGTCGCCTCCAAGGTGGCGGGGTGTTGATCCAACAAAACTCGGCTGCACTCATCCATTCCGCAGGTTGCCGTTGGGCGCAGAGGGGAGTGCATGCGGGTGGTGTCGGGAGATAGTTGCCCAGGCCCGCTACTGGCGACGACCTGGGTTTGCAGCATCAGCAATGTGCGATGTCGTTCGGTTGGGCCTACCGGTCCCCGGTTGATGCGCGGTCACATCCTCAGCCCTGCTGTCCGCTGCCTGTCAGGTGTTGGGCGCAGCCTTCAGGCTTGCTGCGCCATGCAAGTGAATCGCTTACTGCTGCATGGCTGCCAATCCTCCGTGCTGTGTGCTTGTGAATGCAGGGGGCCGCGTTGCGCGGTGCAGAATCGTTCGCATCCGTCTGCCCACTCATTGAATGGGCAGAGGTGATGCTGGCGGTCAGTCGTCTTCGCCCTGGGCGAGCATTTTTTCGATGTCGCCGGCGGTTGGCTTCTTCCAGTTCTTGATCTGGCCGGTTTCCAGATCGATGTTGAGAATCAGGTAATCGCCGTAGTGATCCCCCGGGAAGAAGTCCGGCACATAGCCTTCGTAGCTGCCCACCTCTTGGCCCTGTGCATCCTTCAGGCCGCCCGCGAAGCCGTCGCGCACCTTGATGTGCAGGTGCAATTCGGTCACGTCGACCTGCACCGTTTTCTGCTGGTTGATCTGCATGCTGCTATCTCCGGCTGTTTTCCCAATGCACCCGGGTAACCAGGTGCATCAGTGAAAAATTCCGTTTCCGCCCCATGCTCGGCGCCTCGGTTTCCCCACCTGGCCGGCGTCACACATTTCGTGTTCGGTGTTCTTCGCCGGCTGGCTTGCATGGTTTGGCGTTCTCCCATGTAGGGAGTCCGGCCAGTTCCAGAGCTGGCATGGAGATCGAAATTTGTGTTTCGCGCTGTGCCCGTTGCCGGGGATCGATCCGCGAAGATTCCTGACTGTTAAAGAGCGGTCAGGCCCTTTGAGGCCCTTCGCAGTGGCGGTCCCTTTCCGGGTACTCGGTTGCGATGGCTGAACAATAAGCCAATGCCTAATACCTGTAAATAGGTAATGCCTAATTATTTTCGTGTGATTTTTCACGACGCGGAACCTCCGGTTTCAGGGGTTACATTTTCAAGCGACTGCGATAAGCTTTGCTAAACCTGTATGGATGTACAGCATTAGGGGCGAGTGTGGCGAAGTCGAAGAAGCATGAAACACCAGCAGATCGACAGGAGATGAGCGGAATAGAGAGGCTGGGGCTTCGCGTCTCATCGATGATCAATCACCCGGTTGCGCAGATTCAGCGTTGGGTGACGATCCACCGCTTGGACACGGATGGGGATAGGGAGTGGGAAGAAGTGATAGGGGTGATCGCCGACACGGATGAACTGGAACTCACGCTGAATGACGACGGCAGCGTGACGGTGAGGTGGGAGCAGCAGGAGCTGGAGACGGCGGGGAAGGGCGTGCCGGAATTTGATCTAGAGGAAGAAGCAGCGCCTTTCTGACACGAATGAAAAAGCCCGGACGCGGCGGGCTTCGATTTCGATCAGGCGGATGGAGAGCCAAACGCCGACCAAAAAAATAGCCCGCATGCGGGCGGGCTAAGGGATGTAAGGAGTAGCGACAATCTGCGCTTTATTCTGTGATCGCTTCGTGAAAAGCATGTCGCAGTAGCGAAAAAAGCCCGGCGCTGGACAGCCTTAGTCATTCATCAGTTCGGCAACTCCGCGCGTGATGAACTCCAAATTTTCATCGAGCTTGGTCAGAGAATTGCGGATTCTGACTGCATCCTCTGCCGGGCCATGCAGCTGCTCTATCCAAAAGGAGATGCCTTCAACTGCTTCTGCAATAGCGAGCTGGTTTTCGTTGAGCTTGTAGATCAGGGAAGGGATGAGGTCGTTGGTTGGCATGGCTTGGTCCTCCTTTACGTGAGGAAAAGCGTAGCAGGCAACAAAAAGCCCGCTCAGTGGCGGGCTTTCTGTACGGGGTCAAATCCTTTTGTCTGTTCAATCTGCGCTCCATTTTGTGAGCGTTTCGTGAAAAACATGTCTCCGAGATGGAAACCCGCTCAGTGGTGGCCTGTTTGCGACGGAGCGCCGTCAACTGAGGTCCGCGTAGACCGGGTGGGCACCACCGCTCTTACTTGCGCATTGCATCAGGTCGGCCGGACGCATCATTCCACCAGTGCTTGCCGTCCTTCTGCATCAGCCAGGGGCTGGAGAATTCGTGAAAGTGGCGAGGCTCGCTTCCTGAGTCGGATTGCAGGCGCTGATTTTCTGCTCGGCGAAAGGCCCGATGCCAGGTTGCTTTGTCGAAGGCTTCAGAGGTGGCACTGGTGATGGGGAATATCGGGGTCTTGCGGCGGCTTCTGCTCATAGCGGTACCAGGGCAGATGGAGCGCACCATTCGTGTGCTCGCCCTGAGTTGTGCAGAGCCGTTCAGATTATCAGCGAAGGACAGATACGAGAAGCCCGGTACATTGGCCGGGCTGTCTGTAGATGGGCCAAATCCCTTTGGCTGACTGCATTGTGCTGGGTAAGTGTGACGAAGGTGTGACGAGGCAGATACGAAAAGCCCGGCGCTAGGCCGGGCTATAAAATCGGGGAGAGGATACATTTCTATTCTTCGGGCGCATCGATCACGTCGATCAAGCGACTGATGGTGTATAGCGCAACGCGACCACCATGAATTGTTTGGACGATGACGTCGACAAGATAAGCTTTTTTGAACAGGAACTCTGTATCTAGCGCCATTTTCTGTTTGATGCTCTCATCTGCGAATCTGACGCTAACAGCATAATCCGCAAGATCGTCGATTCGCCCTTTGTCACCGGAATTTCCACTCAGTTTTTTGCTGGCTCTATCCCAGTAGAAAAGAACAGCTTCAAATGGTTGGCCAGGAAGAACCTCTTTTATTTCACCAAGCCTGCTCCTGGCAAACCCCAAAACGCCACGCGCTTGGGACTCATTGAGCGATATATTGATGTTGAAGGTTCCGCCTGAAATGGTCCCAATGTTCATTTGCGCTCCATTATCATGAACCGTTGGCTTCACGATACTGGAGATATTCTTCAGTGTTTTTTGCTCGTCGGCAACAGCTGGTCTCACTCCACTGGAGATCATCCAGTCGATTAGTGCTTTTAGGTAGGCAGCGAAATCTGAAACCCCCTTGATCCCATCCAGCAAAGGAATCGTGCCAGCAACGATCGGCATGAGATCAGAAATAATACTTCCGTCACGGACAGAGCCAACCGCCAGCTTGCATGTTCCGCGCTCGGCTTTCGACTGATAGAGCGCCATGAACTGCTCGTATTCATCAGCCATTGCCATCAGGCCGGCGGAATAGATCTCAGCGGAGACTGGCTTCTGATTTTTGATCTCATATCGCAGGAGATCAGGTTTTACATCCATGTTTCTCTCCACTGATTAAGAATCCCTGACGCGCCATTTGTAGTTACTCAACCTTCCCACGCACAATTCTTCCCACCTTCACCTCTTCAGCATAAGCAGTCAGCCGATCAGCTTGCTCATGCAGCCTCTCGATCGTCTCCATGGCCTCAAGAAGCTCGGTATCCCCGCGTTGCTTTGCCATCCTGAATAAGTCAAGGGCGGCTTCTTCGAGGCTGAAGGCAGATTCTTTCAAGTCGCGGCGCAGTTCTTGATTGGGTTTGGTGAGGGCCATGTTGACCTCAGGCTGTTGGCTCAGAAGCTTGGGCAGAGATCTCTGCCGCCCGTGCATTAAGTCTTGCTTCGTCAGCTTTAAAAACAGTGATCAGGTGATGAATCGCCTGGGCATCGATCTCATTGCCGGCGAGAGTCAGCCGCTCAGCGATACGCTTTAGCTCTACTGCCGACCACTTCAGATCGGAGGCGATTCCCTGGAGGTCGCGCTTCAGGTCTTGCTCTGGTTTGTTGAGGCCCACGCCATTCTCCACCATATTTCGAGTGGCCAAGTCAGTTGGTCTTTGCGCTTTTTATGTCGCTGATAATCTTTTGGGCGATAGCCTCTACCTGTTCTTGTGTCATGGCTGACATCACACCCTCCCAAGCAGATGAAGATGTGTCATAGGTGCGGGTGCCTATCAGGCGGCCAGACTTCAAATCTGAATAATCTGCACTTGAGTTGATCCAAGCGTTTCCGACCATCACACCGGCGGCATAGCGAGCACCTGGCGTCAGGTATCGGAAGTTGGTGACGTTGATGTTGATCTTGATGCCGACACTGTCTTTCTCTGCAGGGGTCGCCACATGCGATTCAGTCAGGCGGTAGCCAGCGCGGGTGGCTTCATTTTTCAGAGCTTCATTCCATTCTTGCCTAAGGCGAATCCAGTCCTCATTCTGCCGGACCTTGCCGTTCCCCTGAATATTCACTACCAGGTTTTGCTTGGCGGACTCTTCAATCGTTAGTGTTTCAGTACCTCCGCTTTTTACGGAGGCTGCACAGCCGCTAAGCAGAGAAACAAAAATGACACAAGACAGGGCGAGCAGGGATTTTATGCTTTTCATCGATTTCCATATCCAAAAACAGGCTGAGGTAAAAGCTAAGAGTCACTGCTGCTTTAAATGTGCAGGCTTAGATGCCTGCTACACCAGATGAGCATTCCACACCAGCAGCACGCGCGCCAGAATGTGCGTGTCGTCACGCCTTATCCGCTTGGTTGTGTGCCGTGCGTTATCTGAAATGATTTCAAAGTAATCAGCGTCAGCGACCTGCATGCGCTTGATGTACAGCAGGTCATCCCACGAATACAGGTAGATGCCGTCACCGACGAAGTCTCTGATACTGATATCTACGATCAAAGGGTCGCGATGCTTGATCGTCGGTTCCATCGACTGACCCCAGCCTGTGACAAGCTTGAGGTAGTTGTAATCCTCGTACTCAACACCAAGCTCACGAAGGTGTCTTTGACTTACGCGGATGTCCTTGAGCATTTCGGGAAAGTCGGCTGCTTTCTGCCCATCTCCCATAGCGCCGCGGATGTCGTAGTGCGCAATTCTGATTTCGTCACCGACCAGGCCGGGGCGAGAAAAGTCAGCGGTGATGACATTGCTCGGCTCTTCGGCCGCAGCCAGAAGCCGGTCCCGCGCTTCGTCTGACAGGCCTTTGCCCTGCTTAGCAAGCATTTGGCGAACCATGTCGGCGGCCGATGTAATCGGCGCTACGACTTTTTCAGGATCGTTCGCATCATTCTCAGTCTGGTCATCTGGCAGATTTCCTAAGGCGAAGCCGGGGCGCAAACCCCAGTGCTCCGGTCCGACGACGTCCGAAAAATAGTTAATGACATCCATCAGTTTCGATTTATCGATGCGGCCGTTTTTCACCCAGCCCTGTACCGACGGAGGCTTCACCAGGAAGTCGTCTGCGAGTTTCTTTTTTGATACGCCCTTGGCGATCCGTGCGGCCTCAATGGCGGCACCTAATTCCGATCCGGTAAGCATTGCCTAATTAGGCCTATTTCGGCATTGATTAGGCAATGGCTTGTCTATGATAAGGTAATGCCTTATATTCACATTTAATCTCCAGGAGAGAACTCATGAAATCAGCAGATGCAGCCAAAGAAGCATCCCGATTGCTGGGCAGTCAGGCGGAACTGGCTCGCCTGCTTCGGGTTACAGCACCCACCGTCAACCAGTGGTGTTCGGGCGAGCGCTCTGTACCAGCAAAGCGCGCCCTGCAAATCGAGGTATTGACCGAAGGCCAGATCAAAAAGGCCGACCTCTGCCCATCTTTTCCGTGGGGGCAGATCAGTTCTGCTCCCACCCATAGCCTTTCAGCCGCTTAACCAATTCCTATCGCAAGGAGCAAGACCGCATGTACGCCAATCCCAAGCACCTACATGACCGCGAGATCAAGGTCCGGGTCGATGAGGACACCTTCGATCTGATCCAGGCACTGGCGAAATTTCATCGCACGCAACGCGCCGTGTTGTGCCGTGAACTGCTGGAGGCCCAGCTGGCCGCCTTGTCTGCCGAGGATACAAGCGAACACAACGTGGCCTGAAGGCCCGAAGGAGGTCCCATGCCTATCGAACAGGTCGGCTTGGACCAGGGGCGGATGGCGCAACTTGAGCGGGAAGCAGAGAAAAGGGGAGTCACCCCTGAAGAACTGGCCGCCGAGTTGCTGCGTCGAGAACTGGCCAACCGAACCAAGCCCCGCAATCCGCGGGGAACCGTAGCACCGTTTTATCGCAAGGCCTGAGTAGGCCCTGAAACGTAACTGACAAGTCTTCATCCAGTCCCAACGCAGGGGAACACCTGATGGCCTATGACGACAAAGCTCACCGCAATGAACACCAGGTCAAGGTGCGACTGGATGACGAAGACTTTCTTGAGCTGAAGGAGGTCGCGCACGAGCTGAAGCTTCAGCACAGCGTCCTGGCTCGCGAAATCATTCGGGCGGCCCTGGAGCTCAAGAAAGAGCAGGGGCTGCTCTCGCTGATTAACGAAAAAAAACTCAGGGCCTGATCAGGTCATAGGGGGATCGATGCCTATAGCAACGGAGCAGCGAAACGAAGTGGAGATAGGCCGGTTCAGAAAGAACGACTTCGAGGATCTCGAGAAGTGGGCCGAAGAGGCTGGCATCAGTACCGACGACCTGTCCTCGCAAATTGTCCGGATGGCCACGCAGTACCTCGCGCAGCGCCGCTCAAGAACCAGCGATAACGTAGTCCCGTTTGGCCCTGTGGGATGACCGACTTGTCCCTTATTAGGGACTCGAAAGAAATGGTCCCTGTTCAGGGATCGCCAAATCACAGACACAAAAAAGCCGGGATTGCGCCCCGGCTGATTCGATGCAACTAAGTGAGGCGATTATGCACACATCCACAAACACCGGCAACACCCCCGCCAATCACGCGACACATTTCCTGCAATCGCAAAACGTGTCGCGCACCATTTCCAGCATTGAACTTCGCGACATGGTCAACAAGGCGCGCAGCCAGGCTGGCGAGCCCAAAGTCAGGAACGACCAGTTCATTATCCGCGTGCAAGACGAGCTCGGTGATGAGCTGGGGGAGTGCAAAACAATTGCACACCCCCAGAGCCGCGTGGACATGGCCAGCTACGACCTGACCCTTGATCAATGCATGCTTGTTGGTATGCGCGAGTCGAAGGCCGTTCGCCGATCCGTGCTGCAAAGGCTGAAGGAACTGGAAGGCCCGCGCGTCATTGGCACGCTTCCAGACTTTTCCAATCCAGCCGCTGCCGCTCGGGCGTGGGCTGAGCAGTTCGAGCTGCAGCAGGCTGCCAGTCAGGCCCTGATTGAAGCTGCGCCAAAGATTGCCTTCGTCGATAGCTACGTCGACTCCACCGGCCTCAAAGGCTTCCGCCAGACCGCCAAGCTACTCAAGGCCAACGAGTCACGGTTCCGTGAGTTCCTGCTCGACAAGAAAATCATGTACCGCATGGGCGGCGAATGGCAGGCCTATCAGTCTCACATCGACGCAGGGCGCTTCGAAGTGCGAGCCGGTACCAGTGAAAGCGGCCACTCGTTCAACCAGTCCAAATTCACCCCCAAGGGCGTCAACTGGGTTGCCGGCTTGTGGGCTCAGTACAAACTCCAGGAGGTCGCATGATGGCCGCGCTCCCTTACATGCAGTTCTACGTCGCCGATTACTTGGCCGACACCACACATCTGACTGCGGAGGAGCATGGCGCCTACATGCTCCTGCTGTTCAGTTACTGGCAGACAGGCAAGCCTTTGCGTATTGATCGACTCGCCACGGTCGCACGGATTCCCAACGAGCGTTGGCCTTCCGTTGCCGAAACGTTGAACGAGTTCTTCCATGTCACCGAAACCCACTGGGTTCAGTTCCGTGTTGAGGCTGATTTGGAGGCGGTTAACAGCAAGGTGGTTACCGCATCGAATGCCGGAAAGGCCTCAGCGAAGGCAAAAGCACTCAAAAAACAACAGGAACTCAACGACCGTTCAACGACCGTTGAAGATCCGTTGCAACGGAATGCCAACCATATAGATACAGATAAGAATAGAAAAGAACACCCCCTACCCCCTGAAGGGGAGGACCTGTTCGCCACGTTCTGGAAGCTCTATCCAAACAAAGTCGGAAAGGCAGCTGCGCAGAAGGCTTGGAAGAAGCTCAAGATCACTGACGGCCTGTTCGCCCTGATCGCCGAGGGCCTTGCCAAGCAAGTCGTGTCGACTGCTTGGACCAAGGACAACGGCCAGTTCATCCCGCACCCATCGACCTGGCTCAACGGTAAGCGCTGGGAAGACGAAGTACGCGAGCCGGCGCCGCCTGCGAGCAACGTCCACCAGTTCACACCGCGTCGTCAGGCCAACGGCCCAGACTTCGACGACAAGAGCTGGGCCGATGACTTGGGGGTGTTGTGATGAAAACCCCGAATCATCTCATGCAGACGCTGGGTAACCTGCCTGCGGTGGAGGTTGCTCCGCTCAAGATCGACACTGGTACCGCCGACGTCGTGAACTCGCTGTTCAAGGAGTTACAGGCGATCTTCCCGGCGTGGCGGCAGGCCTGGCCAACCGATGAGGCGCTGATGACTGCCAAGCGCACTTGGGTGAAGGCGTTCATGGCCGAGGGCATCAAGCGGATTGAGCAGATCCGCTTCGGTCTGCAGAACTGCCGCAAGCTGGGTAGTGACTTCGCGCCATCGGTAGGGAAGTTCATCCAGATGTGCCAGCCGACCCCTGAAGCGCTCGGTATTCCATCCCACGAAGCCGCTTACGCCGAATCCGTCGCCAATGCTCACCCGAGCATGGCTGGTGGTCGGGAGTGGTCGCACCAGGCCGTGTACCACGCTGCCAGCCAGTGCGGCTTCCACGCGCTGAACACGATGAAGGCCGAGGTCAGTCGCAAGCTGTTCGACCGTAACTACGACATCACCATCCGCATGATGCTGGCTGGTGAGCGCCTGCGGAACATCCCCCTCGCACTGCCTGAGCGCGTAGACGGTCGCGTGACTGCGGCGGTCGGCAACAAGGCGCTGGCGGATCTGCGCAAGAAGCGGGGAGGGCATGCACATGGGTGATTACACCGAACTGAAACGGTTGCTCAGCGCCTGCCGTGCAGAAAACTGCGATGGCCCGCGTGAGTTCCAGAAGGCGGTCGACGCTCTGTTCGAAGTCTGCTCGATTGAAACGATTGCCGGGCTGGTCGCCGAGAACGAGGCGCTGCGCAACGCTGCCTCAGAGGTGCTGGACTGGACCGAAGCGAATCATCGGCCGCCGGTGGCTGACCGGTTCGAGCATGGGCGTATGGCGCTGGTTCGGCTGCACGCCTTGGCCGATTTGCATGCGGCGTTGGGAAAAGGGGGCGTCAATGACCGATAAAATCTCCGTCAACAGCCAGGCCAAGCTGTCTGAGGCCATCACCAGCCTGACCACCATGTACCGCGACAAGAAGTTCGTCGTCGTGTCGCTGCGCCCGGGGAAGGACCGCACGCTCGACCAGAACGCACTGTGGTTTTCCCTTTACCAGCGCATCGCTGCGATAACGCAGATCGGCGACGTGGAGGACGCTCGCCGCTACTGCAAGTTGCACTTCGGCGTTCAGATCCTGCTGAACGAGGACGATGACTTCCGCAACTCCTGGTATCGGACCATGCGTCACCTGAGCTACGAACAGAAGCTCGACCTGATGGGGGCCTGCCCGCTGTTCGGGCCGGATGGATTCCCCGTAACTCGATTGCTCTCTCGTACCCAGGGCATCGCCTACACCGATCGCATCGTTGCTGACTTCACGGCGCGCGGTGTGGTGTTCGCGGATCTGCTGGGTGAGGTGGCTGCATGAACCATCATTTCAAGGCGGGTGACCCAGCGTTGACGTTGGTTTCGCGGTACGGGATTTCCTCAATGTCTCAGGTCGATCTAGTGATTTTTCGGCTCAAGGGGCAGAAGGCTCAAGAGCCAGACGGAAAGTTGTGGGTAGCACCGCATGACGGATGGATCGTCGGGCGCGATGGGGTGGACGGCTACGGGTTTTTCAAACCTGAGCAGCTGATGCCTCTGCGCGGCGACTTCGCTCCAGAGCAGCAGAAAGCCAAGGAGGCCGAACCATGCGCGTAACCCTCAAGGAGAGGAAAGCACCCAAGCCTAAGACCTGCGACAACCCATCCTGTGGTGCCTCATTCGTCCCTCAACGGCTTGGCCAAGCGGTGTGTAGCTACACCTGCGGACTGGCCATCAAGGACGTGAATCAGGAGAAGGCGCGCAAGGCGATTGCGCAGATCGAGCGCAAGGAGATCAAAGTCCGCAAGGAGAGGCTGAAGAGCAGGGCGGATCACCTGCGCGAGGCGCAGGCCGCGGTGAACGAGTACGTCCGCCTGCGTGACGCGCACCTGCCGTGCATCAGTTGCGACTCGATGCCCAGCGATCACGACCTGATCACGGGCAGCCGCTGGGATGCCGGGCACTACCGCTCGGTTGGCGCCTGCCCTGAACTGCGCTTCGAGCCGCTGAACATCCATCGCCAGTGCGTGAAGTGCAACCGCAACCTTTCCGGCAACGCTGTGGAGTACCGCATCCGGTTGGTGCTGCGCATCGGCGCCGACAAGGTGGCCTGGCTCGAAGGGCCTCATCAGCCCCGCAAGCACACCGTCGACGAAATCAAAAGCATCAAGGCCGAATACAGAGCCAAGACCCGCGAACTGAAGAGGGCTGCAGCATGAACTACCACAACGTCATTTCGGCGGTCGTCCGGGCTCTGGCTGCGGAAACCATCAACAGCGCCGGCGGGTGCGGCGTCGAGCCTCGCGTACAGACCAGCAAGCTGAAGGGGGAGATCACTGGTAAGGACGCGGCGCTGCTGGCTGACTGCATGGTGCACAAGCTCCTGCATGCCCAGCTCGCCCCGCGGCACTGGAACGCCCTTGTGGCGAAATACAGCACGCACCGTGGCCGCAAGATCGATTCGATCGGCCGTCTGGTCGCCGTGGTGAAGACCCCGGCACCGCAGCGCTTCACGCAGCAGGCCGTCTTGGTGTGGGCGGTACCGCAGCAGGTGAAGGGCATTCAGCGAGCGGTGACCCAGATCAAAGCGCCGGAGCACCGCGAGAACAAGGAAAAGGGACAGTGGGATTGGCGCAACGCGGCGGCGGACGCTGACGTTGCTCGGGCCAACAAGCATGCGCGCGCCGTAGCAGAGAATAAGCCCGGGGAGATGATCGTCCTGGCCAATTCGAACTACGACATGACGAACTGGGATTCCCAAGGGCTGACAGAGCGCACCTACCAGCGCTGGAACAAGGCCATCAAGGAGGGTTTGGAGTCGCTTGTAAACGAGGCTCTGGTCGAGGCGCAACACATGCTTGAAGCGGTCGGAGTTCTCGAAAGCGAGGCGGCATGAAACAGTCCCTCAAAAGGGCTTGCAATGTCATGTCGCTATGTCGCATTATTCACCCATCCTGTCATTTCTGCGCGTATCGAGGAGTGGCGGCCCGGGCAGGAAGCTGCGGCTTCGGAGCAGGCGGGTTGTTGATGTTTGGAGGGCTGGCAGTAGTATTGTTTTTTTGGTTCCTGCAGGCTCGCATCGATACACCAAACGCATCACAACAACCTGGACAAGAAGGAGAAGGGCGTATGAAGACACTCATTAAGAAAACGTTGGTAAATTTCCTCGCAAACGCATCAACGGCCTTCTACGTCAACAACCTGCCTGCTTTGACCATTCGAGCACCTCGGTAACGCCGAGGATGTTCAACCCGTAAAACCGTGTCGCTTGTCTGGCACGACCAATACCGAAACCCGGCCACCGCGCCGGGTTTTTTATTGCCTCGAATTTACCTGTAGCCAGGGCAGCCTTCGGGGTGGCCTGGACGTCGATAGCCGGATAGTGCGACGTACGGAATCAACACCGGCAGCCCGCGCACTCTGCCATCACACGCTTGTGGAGTGGCGCGAGACTGGATCAGCGAGATCGATGCAGAAGGGGCATCGACGCTGTGATGGTCTTTGGCCGACAGCTCGGAAAGACGAGCACCCCTATTCAGGGCCTCTGCATTCGCAGGGGCTTTTTCGTATCTGGCACCCACGCCATCGTCTTTGCTCCGAGCGGACGAAGGAGGCGGGGAGTGCCGGACCTATTACTACGCCGAGATGCCGAGGCGCCATGAGATCCCATCTTATGTCCGAGCCAGGACCACTTACCGCTGCAGGCGGGATCGCACTGTACAAGCTGGGAGCCTTCGGCTTCGTGGCTGTCTTGGCTGCTGTCGTCGTTATGGCGATGACATTGCCCAAGACGGTGCGCGAGTTCGTCGTCGCAATGATCAGCACGTCGGTGTCCAGCATCTGCGGCGGCGCCTTCGTCGTCCGGTGGCTGGGCCTTGGCTCCTGGGCGAATGACGACGTCGGGGTGATCGCCCTGGGCGGAATCATCTTCGTGTGCGGCCTGCCTGCGTGGGTATTGGTTCGCGCCTGGTTCAAGTGGGCCGAGAAGCGCCGCGATAAAGACCTGACCGAGATAGCCAGTGATCTTGCCGAACTGCGCAAAGCGGTAACCGGTGCCAACCAACAACAGAATCCGTAAGGGGATGACCATGCAGCTGATCGAAAACTGGAAACAAGCGCTGAGCATGACCAGCGTTCAGGCGGGCGGCGCAGTTGCTGTGCTGGGTATCGCTGAGCAACTGATGCCATCGCTGCAAGCCGTGCTGCCACCGATTGCCTATGGTGCGCTGGGCCTTCTGGTGATGATCGCTCGAGTGATCGTCCAGAAGAAGCTGAGCAAGTAAACGAATTCGCGACACGTTTCGCGAGTCAGAAAATTGTGTCGCGACCAGCGACGAGGAATCTCCATGGACAATCAGCACAAGAAAATCACCGGTTACCGCGACCTGACTCAATCGGAAATCGACGGCATGAATTCGATCAAGGCGCCCGAAGCTGATGCCGGCGAGCTGTTCAAGCAGATCGGCCAGATTGAAGGCGTCGACCCTCGACTGCTCGCCCTGGCCAAGACCAATCTGCAACAAGGCTTCATGTGGTTCGTTCGCTCGATCGCCAAACCTGCCGACCCGTTCAGCTGATGAGCAACGTAACGCGTCTTCATCACGCACTACCGTTGAGCAACGACATCAACAAGGCACTGACCGAGCTGGATAGCGCGATCGCCAAGGCCATCGACGCTGCCAAGGCTGCCGGCCTGCCGCAGGGCCTGATCGTCGCAGAGCTGCACGGGCACACCCATGCGCAAACCCACTTGATGGTGAAGGCATGACCGCAGACATCCACGACATCGCCGAGCAGCGCCCACACCTGACAGTAACGGCTGATGACGGCGTCCATGTGCTGCCCTGTGAGCTTGTTCGCTCTGTAGTCGCCGGCGAGAAGCCATCATCGGTTCTGACCGAGCCAGTAGTGCGCCGGATCATTGAAGAGTGGCTACAGCAGGTGACGGCATGACGGCCAAGCTGATTGATTTCAAGCGTGAGGGCTGGCGCGACGCTGCCAAGACCCTGCGCAAGATTGCGGATGACCTCGATGCAGGTGTGCATCCGGAATGCACTGTGGGCGCGTTGACCATCATCGGGCCGAAAGGCGAGGTTACGGTATTCGGCTTGGGGCCTAAGTGCGACGACCTGCAATGCTTGGGTGCCATGCGCCTGGGTGAGCAGAAGTTGATTGATGTGCTGCTGGATGGCGGGGAAGGGTAGGTGTGCCGCAGGTGAGTGCGGCACGGATGGATCACTTGTCGTTAGCTTTCAGTGCGGCCTGAATCTTGTCGGCGTAACCCGACAAGTTGCCAAGTTCGTACTCCAGGTTGATCGAATCAGGGCTGGCTGCTTTCGCATGGATCAAAGTCAGAGCGGCCGTAACAGCAGCTTCGCGACGAGCCGTCGCAGAGCCTTGGCTGATGCCAGTATCTTTGAGCAGGTTTTTAAAGTTTTCGGACATGTTGCTTTCCTTGCTGCTGAGTTGAACCCTACCAATACCGGCAACCCGCCACTATTTCAAGTATCAGAGAAATCATATGACAACAAAGCAACCCGACTGGGAGGCGATCGAACGAGCCTACCGGGCCGGGTCGCTTTCGGTGCGAGCAATCGCGGACCAACACTCCCTGACTGATGGCGCGATCCGCAAGCGGGCCAAGAAGGAAGGGTGGGCACGCGACCTGACTGTAAAGGTCCAGCAGGCCACCAAGGATAAGCTGGTACGCGCCGAGGTACGCACGGACGGTACGCAGGACGCAGTGCGTACCGATGACGACATCATCGAGGAAGCATCCGATGCCGCGGCCTCTGTCGTGCTGTCGCACCGTACCGGGCTGGCCAAGTGGCGAACCATTGCCGAAAAGCTCTGCACTGCACTGGATGATATGGATGTGGTCGACGAGAACCTGGGCGACTTCTCCCGCGCGCTGAATGCTGGCGTCGATGCCCAGCTCAAGCTCATCAAGGGCGAGCGCCAGGCCTACAACCTCGACACCGACGAAGGCAGTAAGACTGTCAACGACCTGTCCGAGCTGATGGACGAGCTATCGAAGGAAGCGTGACCGATGAAGCCCGAGCACAAAGCGCTGCTCCGGGATCGATTCTGGCGGCTGAACAATCTCTACTGGATCACCGACAAGAACGGTAAGAAAGTCCGCTTCCGCATGACGCAGGAGCAGATCGACTACTTCCAGGGCATGCACACCCGAAACATTATCCTCAAGGCGAGGCAGCTTGGTTTTACGACTCTGGTCTGCATCGTCCAGCTGGATGCGGCGCTGTTCGAAGCGGCGAAGTGCGCACTGATTGCTCACACGCTGAACGACGCCAAGCGGCTGTTCCGGGAGAAGGTCAAGTACGCCTACGACAACCTACCGAAAGAGATCAGGGCGGCCAACCCGGCACGCAACGACGCTGCCGGAGAGTTGGTGTTCAGCAAAGGTGGCTCGCTCTACGTCAGTACGTCCTTCCGGGGCGGCACGCTGCGCTATCTGCACGTTTCCGAGTTCGGGAAGATCTGCGCCAAGTATCCGCACAAGGCGCGGGAGATCGTCACTGGTGCCTTCGAGGCGGTGGCGGCAGATTGCTTTGTCACCATCGAATCGACGGCAGAGGGTCGGGCCGGTTACTTCTTCGACTACTCGCAGAGCGCCGAGAAGCAGCAACTGTCCGGCACGCCGCTGGGGCTGCTGGACTGGAAATTTTTCTTTTTCAGCTGGTGGCGTAACCCGCTGTACTGGCTGGACCCGGCGACGGCGGTTATCCCGCAGCGCCTGACTGACTATTTCAACGACCTGGAGGCCAAGCACGGCATCCAGACGAACCCAGGGCAGCGCGCCTGGTACACCGCCAAGGAGAAGACCCTCGGCGATGACATGAAGCGCGAGTATCCGTCGATCCCTGTCGAAGCCTTCCAGCAATCGGTAGAGGGTGCCTACTACGCCCAGCAGTTCACCAAGCTTTACGCGGCAGGGCGAATCGGCAAGCTGCCGAACAACTCGCACCTGCCGGTCATGACGATCTGGGACATCGGTGTCGGCGACTCAACGGCCATCTGGTTCGTGCGTCAGGTCGGCACCGAATACCACGTCATCGACTACTACGAGAACAGCGGCGAAGGCCTGCGGCACTACATGAAGGTGCTCAAGGACAAGGGTTACACCTATTCCGAGCACTGGGGGCCGCACGACATCGAAAACCGCGAGTTCGGTAGTGATGCCAAGACGCGCAAGGAAATTGCCCAGGAAGGCTACGAGATCGACGGCCAGCGTTACAGCCTGACATTCACGGTCGTGCCAAAGATTGGTGTCGATGACGGCATCGAGGCGGCCCGCGAGATCCTTCCGCGTTGCGCGTTCGATGAGGAAAAGTGCGACGAAGGCATCACCCATCTTGAGGGCTATCGCAAGGAGTGGGACGACAAACGCGGGTGCTGGAAAGACAAGCCATTGCACGACGGCACGTCTCACGGCGCTGACGCCTGGCGTTACTTCGCGGTCTCCCAGACCAAGCGCAAGACCATGACCGATATCCCCGTCACATTCACCTTCTGAGGCCATCCATGGCGAATTACAGCGATACCCGGCGGGAATATGCCGACGCCTTGCCTGGCTGGCACCTGGTGAAGCGATGCGTCAAGGGCGCGCGCGAGGTGCGCAAGCACAACATCTACCTGCCGATGCCTGACCCTACGGACAAGTCGCCGGAGAACCTGGCTCGGTACGAACAACTCAAGAAGCGGGCGATGTTCCTGAATATCACCGGGCGTACCCGGGCCGGCCTGCTGGGTGCCGTGTTCCGCAAGACTGCCGAACTGAAGCTGCCGACCGAAGTCGAATATCTGCAAGAGAACGCCAGCGGCGACGGTACCAGCCTTGAGCAGCTGTCGAAGAAGGCTGTCGGCGAGTGCCTGGACACCGGGCGCGGCGGCTTCCTGGTCGATTACCCGAAGGTCGAGGCGGCCAGCGGCGTTTCATCCATGGCGGATGCGGCCAAGCAGAAAGCCCTGATCCACTTCTACGACGCCGAGTCGATCATCGACTGGGACGAGCAGGTCATCGACGGCGTGAAGCACCTGGTCTACGTCAACCTGCAGGAATGCGTTTCGGTGTTCGACGCCGCTCAGCTGTCCCGCGAGGAATACAAGCAGAATCGCGTTCTGCTGCTGATCGACGGGCAATACATCCAGCGCGTGTACAAGGAAGGCGACCCAAATCCAGCCGACAGCATGCCGACCGACAAGGACGGCAAGCCATTCGATCACATCCCGTTCAGCTTCTTCGGCTCCGAGAGCAACGACGCCGAGATCGATAAGTCTCCGCTCGAAGACCTGGCCGACGTGAACATCCTGCACTATGGCAACTCGGCCACGGTGGAAGAGTCGGGGTTCATCAGCAGCCAGCCGACGCTGTTCCTGACCACGGACATTTCCCCGGATGAGTTCGTAAAGCTCAACCCGAACGGAATGCGCATCGGCAGTCGCCGCGGTTACAACCTCGGCAAGTCCGGCAGTGCCACGCTGGTACAGGCTAAGGAAACGCAGCTTTCGCTTGAGCTGATGCGCGACAAGCAAGAACAGATGGTGATGATCGGTGCTCGCATCGTCCAGAAGGGCGGCGGCAACGAGACGGCAGAGGCGGCGCGCATCCGTTACAGCTCGGACAATTCAATCCTTGGCACCGTGGCCGGCAACGTCTCCGAGGCGTTGCGCCGGGCCATCCTGGACGCTGAGCGCTTCATGATCGGCGAGCCGAATGAGACGGACACCGTGTTCTGGCTCAATCAGGCGTTCTTCGACGAGGTGATGACCGCTCAAGACATCCTGGCTCAGGTCCAGTTGTGGCAGCAGGGCATCATCGCCAAGAAAGACCTTCGCACCAACCTACGCCAGTCGGGCACGATCGAGGCAGATCGCTCCGACGACGACATCGACAGCGACATTGAGGCGGCCCCTCCGGTGGTCGGTAGCGTTGTATGAGTGCTCAAGGCTTCCTGGTCGATGCGGCAACCCGTCACCAGATCTACGTCCAGCGCTATGCCGGCGGCAACCTGAAACGGGCAGCCAAGTTCATCAGCAGGGCGATCAGTACCGCCAAGGAGCGCGTAGCGGCCGGATTGAGCGCCTACGGCACCAAGCGGTACGCCTCGCAGATTGACGCGCTGTCAGGCGATCTGGCGGCCATCTACGGCGACATGAAGGGCCAGGTCGTAATGGATCTGACCGACTTCGGCGCCTATGAGGCTGAATTCAACGCGACCATGCTCGGAAAGGCGGTCAAGGCGGTTGTCCAGTTCAATGTCCCGGCGCCTGAAATGGTCGCCGCGGCTGCGCTGGCCGACCCGCTGGAGCTGGAGGCGCGCAAGGGGCTGCAACGGATCAGCATCAGCGGCGCGCTTGACCAGTTCGGGACCAAGAAGGCCGCCGAGATCATCGGCGAGATCCAGATCGGCTCTGCCTTGGGCGAGACCAGTCAGCAGATCAGCGGGCGACTCTCAAGCGTGCACCAGATGCAGCAGGATCAGGCGTCGGCATTGGTGCGCACCATGACCAACCACGTCTCGTCGACGGCGCGCATGGAAGTGCTGAAGGTGAACGACGACATCCTCGAAGGGTGGACAGCAATAGCCACTCTGGACGGTCACACGACGCCGTACTGCCGCAGCATTGATCAGAAGTGGTTCCCTTTCGACGCGCCGAAGCCGCCGTTTCACTGGAGCTGCCGGACAAGCTTCGTTCCGCGCATCAAGCCGGAATACGCCCGCGAGATCAAAGGCTCCACGCGCCCTGCTGTCGGGCCGGACGGGGCTGAACTGGTGTCGAGCAAGACCACCTATCAGGAATGGCTGTCCCGCCAGCCTGCATCGTTTCAGCGCGACGTGCTGGGGCCGAATCGTTACGAGCTTTTCACGAAGGGCGAGTTAACCCTGGATAAGTTCGTGGACGACAACGGCAAGACGCTCACGTTGCAGCAGCTGAAAGACCTGGAGCCGGCGGCATTCGAGCGTGCCGGCCTATAACCCAAGCTCAGCCTGTGCGCAGGCCGGAGGATTTATGAAGATCATCGAATACCGCGTTCGCCCGGTAACTCGCTACATCGTCACTCGCTACACCGAAGATGAGGTAAGTGATCCTGGTCCGTCCGGGGCCAGTTCCGTGTTGGTCGGCGAGTTCCCCAGCGGAGCCGCCGCCGATTCCGTGGCAGATGCCATGGTGACCGCTGATCAGTCGCGCGGCCTGAATGCCACGCGACAGCGCTCCGGGCTCAGCCTGGGCGAAGTTATCAGTGGTCAGCGGATTGATGTGTAGTAGCTACAAATCACCACGCCTCGCCAAGTGCGGGGCTTTTTTATATCCGCAGGCAGGGTCTGCACCAAGTCTCTGGGAGTCAACGCCAAGCCGTTCTGTGAGCGCGTCTTTGTTTCGTGATCGTTGACGGAGGGAACTGATCTGCATATACAGTCCGTTCTTTCACTGTTTTGTTTCGGTAAGTCATGAGCGAAGAACGAGATATTCCAGAGCCCGAGCACGACCACCTGCTCGATCATGAATTCCATGATGACGAGTCATGGGTTGAAGAAGACGCTCAGGCAATTGTTGACGAAGAAGATGATGACGTTGATTTTCTTGATCAGATAGATCAGGACGACTGACACGACAATATTGAACACCCAAAGGGCCCGTCCTCCACGCGGTCCTCCTTGCTTTGAATAAATCCCTGGCAGCCGCCGGGGTTTTTTATGCCAACGATTTACACGGGCCTCGTCAATGACGGGGCCTTTTCATATCTGCGGGCCGGGTCCGCAATTCGTCTCTGGGAGACAGCAATGACCTTGAAATTCCAACTGGACACCCTCGAAGGCGTCGATGAAGCCACTCAAGCCATGTACGTCGAGAAGGGCGGCAAGTACGTCCTGAACATCGAAGGCTTGCCGCAGCCTGAAGACGTGACCGGCCTCAAGGCCAAGGTCGACGAACTGCTCGGCGAGAAAAAGGCCGCCGAGAAGAAGGCTCGCGAAGCAGAAGAGGCTGCACGCTTGGAGCGTGAAGAGCTGGCCCGCAAGTCCGGCAACGTCGAGGAGCTGGAGCGATCCTGGTCCGAGAAGTACGCCCGCCGCGAGGCTGAGCTGAACGGCTTGCTCGAACAAGAGCGCGGCAGTCTCGGCGGCCAGATCCGGGATCTGACCGTAGGTCGCACCGCTACCGATATCGCCACCACTCTGGCCATCCCAGGCAGCGCCAAGGCATTGCTCCCCCATATCGAACGCCGACTGAGCGTCGAGCAGCGCGACGGCAAACCCACCGTCGTCGTGCTGGACGCCTCCGGCAAGCTCTCGGCGGCAACGCTGGACGAGCTGAAAGCAGAATTCACCAACGATCCGGCCTTCGGCCCGCTGATCGCTGGCAGCAAAGCATCTGGCGGCGGGGCCGGCGGTGCAGGTAAAGGCGGCGGGGCCGCACAAGGCAACATCGGCGGCACCAAGGAAGAGCGCACCAAAGCGCTCGCAAGTCGCTTCGCAGACCTCCCACTCAAGTAAGGATTGACCTATGTCTCTCGCTCAAATGCAGGTGTTTAACGATTTCATCATGCCGGCCACTCTGGAAACTCTGGACCAGATGACCGCGGCGTTCAACGCTGCCAGCAATGGCGCGATTGTGATTTCCGCAGAAGGCTTCACTGGCGATTTCCTGCAGGAATCGTTCTTCCAGAACTTGGGCGCTGCCCAGCGTCGTGTTGACCGTTACGCAGCCAACGGCGCCGTATCCCCAACCGATCTGACCGAGCTGAAAAACTCGTCCGTCAAGGTTGCCGGTGGCTTCGGCCCATTGCGCTACGAGCCGGCTCAGATGACCTGGCTGCAGCGCCCAACCGTTCAGGGCATCGAGGTCGCATCCCGCGCCTTCGCCGAGGTTCTGCTGAAGGACCAGCTGAACACCGCAATCGCCGCTCTGGTTGCTGCAATCACCGCCCAAGCTGGTGTCACCAACGACGTATCGGCCACCGCCGGTATCACTCAGGCTGCCCTGAACAACGCTCACGCCAAGTTCGGCGATGCCTCGCAGAACCTGGTTGCTCAGGTCATGCAGGGCACCACCTGGCACAAACTGGTAGGTCAGGCGATTGCAAACTCGACCAACCTGTTCGTCGCCGGCAACGTCCGCGTCGTCGACATTCTCGGCAAAGTGACCGTCGTAACCGACGCCCCGTCGCTGATGCAGGCCGGCACCCCGAACAAAGAGATCATCCTGTCTCTGGTTCCGGGCGCAGCCCTGGTTCACGACAGCCGCGACCAGGTGTCGAACGTCGAAACCACCAACGGCAAGGGTCGAATCGAGACCACCATTCAAACCGATTATTCCTTCGGTCTGGGCCTGAAGGGTTACACCTGGGATACCACCAACGGCGGCGCATCGCCTACCGACGCGGAGCTGGCCACCGGTACCAACTGGGACAAGACCGCCGCCAGCATCAAGCACACTGCCGGTGTCGCTCTGATCGGTGACGCTTCCAAGTAACCCACTGAATGCCGCGCCGGGGCAGCCTGGCGCGGCCGAGGATCAAACATGACCGATAAAAACATCTGGTATCTGCCAGGCCCGTTTCACCGCTACGAAGACGATGTGAAGGCCATCGCCAAGAAGCATGGCCTGCGCATCGTCGATGCCAGCGTGACCGAGAGCCGCGACGGTGAATGCGAGAAACCGCCGAAGGTGAAGCTGAAGGAGCTGCCGGCACCGGTGGCACTGGCGATCGAGGTAACTCTGTCGCAAGCAGAGATCGACCTGAAAGAGGCTATCGACAACCTGAATGCAGAGCGTGACGGCCTGCGCGGCCTGATCGAATCCCTCGAAGGCGTGAGCCCTCTGGAACACCCAGGCGCTGGCGAGCTGCCTATCCGCCTGTTCGACGCGCTGACCAAGATCCACACCGGCTTTACCGAGCTGGCCGGCAGTCGCGATCAAATCGCCCAGGAGCGCAACGCCCTGCAGGCTGAAGTCGATGCACTGAAGAAGGCCGAAGCCGAGCGCGTCGAGAAAGCGGCCAAGGCCAAGCCTGAAGCCAAGCCGTAACACCGGGGCCACGGCCCCACTCATTCAACCGGAGGCCGGATGGCTACCTACATCACCGTGGCCGACGTGGACACCATCCTCGGCACCAGCTGGACGACTCCAGATAAGAAAGATCGTGCCGTCATGCAGGCCAATGCCTATCTGACCTCTCTGAACCTCTCCGGCGTCGAAATGGATGCAATCCCTGCTGAGGTCAAGCAGGCTGGCGCCGAGCTGGCCAAGTGTGCCGCCGATGGCGTCCTGTATCAGCAGCAGTCGTCGGGATCGTTGGAGGCCAAGACCGTCAAGGCAGGATCGGTAACTACCTCGAAGACGTTCGGCACCCTCGATTCCAGCTCTACCAAGGCCCAGGCCGAGGGCATTCAGTTCGCTCTGGCGCTGCTGAACCCCTGGCTTCGGTCGTCCTTCGGCTTCGACGTGTGCAGGTGACCCATGGGAATGCGCGAAGAGATCCAGGCCGATCTGACCGAGGCGTTCGACACTGACCTGGCCGACGCGGTTGTGCCGTTTAGTGGCGGCATTACGCTGCCAGGCACCTGGGACCCGGTCGAGGAAACCAGCACCGACCCGGTGGTTATCGCCTACACCGGGCGTGGCGTGATGGACGCCTTCAAGGCTGAGGCCGTGGACAGAATCAACATTCTCGCGACCGATCAGCTGCTGATCGCGCTGACCAACGAGACGACCGGAACGCCCGCTGTAGGCCACAAGATCAACGGGTTCGACGTGAAAAACGTCCAGAAAGATCCGGTCGGCGCTACCTACGAGATCCAGCTGAGGAAGACGTAAATGAACGCCAAAGCCGGATGGAGCCATAGCCTGCGCGACTTCGCCGACCAGATCGACGAGGACGTGACGCAGCATGTGCGCGTGATCGCCATGGCCATGTTGACCGAAGTCGTCAACCGATCGCCCGTGGGTAACCCGGATTTGTGGAAGGCGAACACCGAGCTGCGAGCGCAGAACACGGCCCTGGCCGATGCCTACGA
Source organism: Pseudomonas sp. ACN5 (assembly GCF_002303975.1). Lineage (NCBI taxonomy): Bacteria > Pseudomonadati > Pseudomonadota > Gammaproteobacteria > Pseudomonadales > Pseudomonadaceae > Pseudomonas > Pseudomonas sp. ACN5. The sequence goes on from NZ_MRCP01000018.1 coordinate 43,300, forward strand.
CGCCAACGTCGACGCCCGCAACGCGACCAACACCGGCAAGAAGCAGTTCAAGAAGCTGACCCAGCGTGAGCGGAAGGAGAACTTCTTTGTCGATGCCAAGGCCGCTGGGAAGGGCTACGTCGGCGGGACGTTCCGCGGCAGTCACATCGTATCGGTGGGCTCGCCTGACTTCACGGTCGTCGAAAGCATCGACCCGTCCGGCCGCGACACTATCAACAAAGGCGCGATGATGATCAAGGCGTCAGGGAATTACCCCGTGATCTACATCCAGACGAACAGCCCCTACGGCGAAATGCTCGAGCTCGGGCATTCGACCCAGGCCCCGGGCGGCGTCTACGACCTGGCCTGGATCGGCGTATCAGAGGCCTACCGATGACCTATGAAGACATCCGCAAGCTGATCACGGCGCGCATGGTCGCCTTTGCCGGCCTGCCGCAGGACAGCATCGACTACCCGAACACGGAGACCTTCACGCCACCGGCTACCGGCCTCTGGTGCCGCTTGAATATCCAGCACGCAACGGCCTTCATGGCTGGCATGGCTGACAAGCCGTACACCCGAAAGCCTGGGCAGGTCAGCATCCAATGCTTCGCCAGGATCGGCACCGGCACCAAGGCGCTCAACGTCCTGTCGGATCAGCTCGAAGCGCACTTTGCCTACTGGCAATCGGGCGACCTCGAATGTCTGGAGGCGAGCCAGATCGCGGCCGGCGAGTTCGAGGGCTTCTATCAGGTCAACGTGAATATCCGCTTCCGCGCCGGCTGATCCAGCGCAACGCACCAACTCCAGCCCGCCAAGCGCGGGCTTTTTCATGTCCGCAATCTGGAGACTCACTATGTCGAGCGGCGCCAAAGTCACAAGTTACATCATCCCCGAGGTGACGCCCGGCGTTACTCCCGGCTCCGGCACCTGGGACACGCTACGGCTGACAGGCAATGCCATGACTCCGACCGTCAACACGGCGACCAGCGACGAGATCACCGACTCGCGTATCAGCCAGGGTTCGGTCGTGACCAGCACCGATATCGGCGGCGACCTGACGGCCGAACTGTCCTATGGCAGCTTCGACAAGCTGCTGGAAGCCGCTTTCTACGGCGCATGGACCAGCAACGTGCTGACCGTGGGCGACGTGCGCCACACTTTCAGCATCGCCAAAAACTACATGGACGTGGGCGTTTACTCCCTGTTCAAGGGCGTGCACATCCCGACGTTCGCCCTGGACATCCCGAGCGACGGCAAGATCACCGTCACCTTCGGCACCGCCTGCCTGGACTACACCGACAGCGACACGCCGATCGTGGTCTCGCCGGCGGCCCCGACCACAACCCCGTTTCTGTCGAATGGCAACGTGGGCACGCTTCTGGTTGATGGCGCATCACTGGAAGGTCAGGCCTGCGTCTCGGCCATGACCATCAGCCTCGACAACGGCCTGCAGGCTCAGCGCTGCATCGGCACCGACAAGATGGGACCGGGTGCGCAGATCGCCACCGAGGCGGCCATCACCGGCACCATCACGCTGGCGTGGTCGGCGACGGCCTGGGGCATCTGGAAAAACACCTTCACCCGGAAAACGGTTGCGGTGGAGTTCCCGATCACCGACAGCGTTGGCAACAAATACACCTTCAGTTTCCCGGCGGTGGAAGTCGACGGCGAGCTGCCGAGCGGCGGTAAACGCGACCTGATCGAGGTGACGTTGAACTACACCGTCGCCAAGCAGGCGCCGACCATCACCCGCGCACCATACGTGGCACCGACCAGCGTCACCGTGGCTCCAGGCACTGCAACCATCGCCGTGGCTGGCACTCAGCAGCTGACCGCGACCGTGGCACCGGCCGGCGCTCCGCAAGGCGTCAACTGGACCAGCAGCGCCCCGAGCAAGGCGACCGTAAGCTCGACCGGCCTGGTCACTGGCGTGGCATCCGGCTCGGCGACCATCACCGCGACCAGCAAGTACGACGGCACGAAGCTCAGCACGTCGACCATCACCGTTTCGTAACACCGATTCACCCCTTTGACTGCCCCGGCACCAACGCCAGCCGGGGCCGTCCTTTTCGGCGTGGCGTGAGGATTTACCATGGCTTTGCGACTGACCAAGAAAGACCAAAACACCTCGGAAACCAAGTGGGTCGCGTATGACGACGACACCAAGGTGCTGCTGGCACGAATTGATAACCCGGAATACGCGGTCGCCCTTGAGCGCGAACGCCGCAAGCTGCGCAATGCTGACGCCCAGTTCGGCGTAGGCGTCGTGGGCGTGATCGACGGCGAGACGACCGAACACCAGACCCAGTGCCGACTGCTGAGCCAGTTCATCGTCAAGGACTGGGCCGGCGTGCTGGATGCGGACGGTAACCCGCTGGCGTACAGCGCCGGAGCTGCCGAACAGATGCTCGATGCTAACCTCGAATTTTTCCTGTTCGTCCTGCGTGAGGCGTCGACATCGGCCGTGGAGGCGCAAAAGGCCTTGGCTGAGACCGTGGGAAAGTCGTTGCCCGCTTCGAGTGGGAAAAAGAGTGGGGCGGCGAGACGGAAAAGCGCCGGCTGATTTACCAGCGGCTTGGCATGACGATTCCAGATGAGCCGGAAACGGACCCGATCACTGCTTACCTGCTGAGCACGTTCCGCAACATCACCCGCGGCCGCCGGTTCATCGCAACGATGGCCGGTGCTTTCCCGCTGCCACTGTCGGCCCGGGAGATCTCCGACTGGCTGGAGTCGCACCCTTCGCCATTGCCGCGCGACGAAGTCGATGAGGTAATGTTCGCACTGGATTCGGTGTGCTTGGCAGTTGAAGACCATTGAAACCACATGTGCGGCTTTGTCGCGGTAAGAGTATGAGTCGTGGGAACGTCGTACTGACAATTCATCCTGGTTGAGTTTCTGGTCGGTGAGGAGGGTAAGCACACCGTTGGTGGTCATCTGTCGCTCAATTTGATATCAAATTGACGCTTCCCCTTGACTCCTGCAGACTTCGGCACCACTTTTGATGGTGTACGCACGCTATCAAAATGATCCGAACGGTAATGGAGGGCGGGGATGCCTAGCTGTATAGATGTAGCCGAATACTTTCTCATTCTGGAGGGAGAGGACGGTGAGATCTCAAATCTGAAGCTCCAGAAGCTGGTGTATTACGCACAAGGTTTCAGTCTGGCGCTGATGGGGCGACCTCTTTTCCAAGAGCGAATTGAAGCGTGGATGCATGGACCAGTGGTCCCAGATCTGTACCACCGTTTCAGTAAATACGGGTCGAACTCAATTCCGCCCTCAAACAAATTTGATCCTTCTATTTTTTCGCGAGACCAGCTTCGTCTCATCGAAGAGGTATTCGATGTGTATGGTCAATATTCCGCCTGGAAGCTCCGCCAACTGACGCACGAAGAAGCCCCATGGTGCGACAATTACAAAGAGGGTGCCTTCAGCCGTGAAATCCCTCAAGATGAAATGGAACGGTACTTCAGCGAAAATTTGGTGAATTAAACCATGGCTGGTAACAGGATCAAGGGGCGTGATTCGAAAGGTCCACAGATAAAAGCCCGTCAAACGAATGCCGAGGCAGACGATTCTGATCTGAAGCCACCAGTCTTTTCATTCGAGCATTTGCAGAAAGACTGGTGCATACAGGACTGCCAGCAGGAAGAGCGTTCGAAGATGCTTGATAAGCTGCGACGTTTGAGCAGCCTTTCTTGGAGGGAAATACGTCAGCAGGATCGACACGGTCTCGGAACAGAGATCATCGCTAGGAATAGTATTAACCCAAAGATTCCGAGCTTTTTGACTGATGATGTCAATCTGCTCGCATTCAGGGTGATCGACAAAGCTCCGATGGTTGGTTACCGAAAGGGTCGTGTCTTCCACGTTATATGGATTGATAGGGGCTTTACACTCTACGACCACGGATGAAATGAGGCCCGGCCACCCGCTGGGCTTTTTGCATCTTGCGAGTGGTATTCTGCTGACGAACGCGCAAATGGCGCGCAAGCTGAAAGGATGCCCAATGAAAGTCAAAGAGCTCATCGAAAAGCTTCAGAAACTCGACCAAAACCTGACTGTCTACGTCACTTGCGAAGATCCAGATGTAGTTGTACCGGGGTATTTGGTGCGTCCGTTTGTCATTGGCGATATCTCAGCGGTGCAGATTGAGGTAAGTCGAGATAAAGATAACCGCCCAGAGATATCTGCAGCCGCCGCTGGCGAGGGGCTGAAATGCGCAACACTCGAAATCACTGCCGATTTTTGAGCCGCGTTTGAAGCTCAATTTCTAAGGCCCAGCTTACGCTGGGCTTTCTCGTTTCTGGCGGCCCCGCAAAAGCCCGGCGGACTAGGCTAGGCTTCGGTTAGTTCAAACTGAGTATCAAGAATCTCGAGTAGCATCTGGTCATGTGACGCCTGAGTTGCCCTATAGAACATGCATCGATCTAGAAGGATACGTTTCATGCTCCGAACCGACGAAAGGTGTCTTGGCTCGACAGAGAACGTCGCGGTTTTTCCGCTGCGATTATCGGTCACTTCCAGGTGAAAGCGCTCAATCAAGCCATCTTCTCGTTTGGTGCGGTCGAGGCATTTGAAGCTGAAGGTGGTCTCTGTCATACAGGCCTCCATGTTGACTAAATGTGCGTGGATCCTAATCTATCTCAAGCCCAGCTCGCGCTGGGCTTTTTCATTACGGGGGATTCGTACAGGTAAGAAAAAGCCCGGCGGGCCGGGCTGGATATCTAAAGCGTTTTGGATTTTATTTTTTCAATAAATTCGGAGAGCGGAGGGACTTCGTCTGGATTTACGCCTATCGCCGCGGCCTCTCTAAACACGATTGCGCTCATTAGTTCTCCTGGGGTTACCCCGAGCCCATCTGCAATGGCGGCGAACCGGCGGTACGAATCGGGCGGCACTGGAGCCAGGTTCTCTCTGCTGCCAACTGAGTTATCTCCAGGTTCCACAAAGTGAAGCAATACAGAGTCCTCTTCATCTTTGGTGCCAGCCAATGAGCTGACGCTTGTACCCAGTGCATGAGCAATCTTCAGCACGTCATCTGGGGACGGCAGTAGCACGCCAAGCTCCATGTCAGCCAAATCGTCTTTAGCTATTCCGGTAATTTCGGAAAGTTTCTTCTTGCTAAACAGCGCGCGAGTCCTGGCTGCCACTAAGCGAGAAGAAAATCCCTCGTAGATTTTTAACTTATTTGGTTTCTTCGATAGCGCGTGTTGAAGATCATCGACGTTGAGGCCCAGTGCCTCGGCCAGCTTCATGATGACTTTGAGCCTCGGGCTTGCCTGGTCCGACTCGTAACGGGATATCTGGCTCCATGAAACACCAGATTTTGCGGCTAGCTCGCGCTGAGTTAAGCCAAGCTCTGCGCGGCGCGTGGCTATGCGCGAGCCAAAGGAATCTGTCATGAGCGTTGTCAATATATGGCTAAAACAATAGAGGAAATTATACGGTAAAGCGTGTAAACGCAACAAAGACAACAAATGAGTTGACAGTGACAACAAACGCAACGAAACTCATAAAACGCAACAAGGTAAGAGGAAGCATCATGTTGGAAGCAGAGAAAAAGGTAGTAGGTGTGCGCCTCGAGGATCTGATGCGGACCGTCCTGGCGAATAAGGCTAAGCAAAATGATCGTAGTCTTAGCAAAGAAATCGTTTCGCGCTTGAGGAAATCCTTGGAGCAGGAGATGGAGAATGAAAAACAGCAGGCATAAAAAAACCCCAAGCGTTCGAGCGCGAGGGGTTTCGGGTAACGAGATCAACTACCAGGAAGAAATCGTCATGGCGAATAGTAGCACAGCCCCATCCAATGTCATCCCGTTCGATTTTCGGGGTCATAGCGTCCGCGCAGTCTCAATTGATGGAGAGCCATGGTTCGTAGCATCTGATGTGTGCCGAGTAATCGATGTGTCTAATACCACGCAGGCCATGCAGGCTCTGGATGATGATGAACGGTCTATGTTCAACATAGGTCGCCAAGGCGAGGCCAATATCGTCAACGAATCCGGTCTCTACACGCTGATCTTGCGCAGTCGTGATGCCGTCAGGAAAGGTAGTAAGCCTCACGCCTTTCGCAAGTGGGTTACAGCAGAGGTCCTGCCAACCATCCGCAAGTTCGGGCGCTACCATGATGATGAAGCCAAGATAGGCACTCTTATTGGCGAGACCATCGGGACTGACGGTTTTCACATGCTTGGCGCTGTAGTGAAGGGCAAAGTGTCCGGCCTGCCAATTCCAGCTAAGCGACGAGCAATTGCAAAAATATGGTCGCAGACTCATGCGGCCTTTGGGGTGCGCTCCGCTGCCGATATTCCTGCGGATAAACTCGACTCTGCCCGCAACTTCATAGCAGCATATGTAGTTCTTGAGGGTGATTACATCTCTCGTAATCCAGCCAAGCCCAACCGCCTGAATATCCACTTTCCTATTCAGGCTCTTGCCGATCGCCGTCAAGGCATGCTGATGGAGCGCGGTGAAGGGCAGGCTTGGCTGGACGTGTCATTGCAAGATGTGGGCTACCACCATGAATCACTTTGTGAGCTGATCATTTTCGAGCTTCAAAAGGCTGGGTACGTGGTCGACGCTGCGCAATGGGAGCTGGCTACGTATCGCAATAAGCTGCGCGGCATTGATAGCTTCGTTCGCGGATTGAACCGGGTTGTAGAAGACCCGCACCGCTACGCGGTTGAAGTAGGGGCTGCATAACATCCAAAGTCACCAGAGCCTCGCGCATGCGGGGTTTTGGCGCTTCCTGTGGATGGTGGTAGATTGCTGCCATTACTTCAGGGAGATTCCAAATGTCAGACGGTAGCAGTCCAATCGCGGGCTTTGTGTTGCTGGTTGTGGCGTTCGTTGCATATTTCTTACCGACGTTTATTGCTTCAAAGCGCAATCATCCAAACGGAAACAGCATCGGGCTTCTCAATATTTTCTTGGGCTGGACGTTTATTGGATGGTTGGCCGCACTGATTTGGTCCGCATCTGCCATCCAGAAGACCGCCTCAATACCTACCGTGTCAAAACGGACCGATGATAAATATGACCAGCTGGAACGATTGGCCACCCTAAAAGAGAAGGGCGCCATCAGCGATCATGAGTTCGAGAGCGAGAAGGCTAAGCTACTAGGCTGATTGCCAACTCAAACAGACCCGCTCCGGCGGGTTTTTTTATACCTGGAGAAAGGCAATGGCCCAAACATCCCGCCTCGTCATTGAGCTGGACAGCCGAGATGCCGAAGCAAAGGCGGCGGACACGCGCAAGGCGCTTGAGGCGCTGGAAGATGCGGGCCTGAGCATTCAGCCGGCACTGAACAAGGCCGGCGCCGGCATGGAAAAGATGGGCAAGGGCGCCGAAAAGGCTACCAAGTCCATCGAGAATGAGGCCGACGAGCTTGAGCGGCTGCTGGGGCAGATTGACCCAGTGGTGCGCCGCTTGGGCGAGCTTGACAAGCAAGAGCAGGACCTGGCCAAGCATCGCAAGGCTGGAAAGCTCGACACTGCCACGTACGACGAATACAAGTCGAAAATCGATACGGCTCGCAAAGGTCTTACCAGCTTCGATGACTCGCTGACCCGAACCGGCAACACCGCCAAGCAGACGGCGGCGGCCCTGCGAGGCGTTCCGGCGCAATTCACTGACATCGCTGTTTCGCTCCAGGGAGGCCAGGCCCCGCTGACGGTATTCCTGCAGCAAGGCGGGCAGTTGAAAGATATGTTCGGCGGCGCAGGTCCGGCGGCAAAGGCCCTAGGTGGGTACATTCTTGGCTTGGTCAACCCGTTTACCGTCGCAGCGGCAGGACTTGGCACATTGGCCGCCGTCTATGTCGATGCTGAAAAGGAAGTTAGCGCCTTCAATAAGGCGCTGTTCTCTGGTTCGGCGAGTTCCGGTCAGACGGCCGACTCACTGGGCTCGATATCCAAGAATGCGGCAGCCCTGACCGGCAGTTTGGCGGATTCTAAGGCGGCGGTGACGGCCCTGGCTGCGAGCGCAGGCCTGAGTCAGATCCAATTCAAGAACCTGGCTGAAGCGGCATCAGCAATCGGCCAGTTCACAGGTAAGAGCGCTGCTGAAGTGGCAACTGCCCTTGGCAGCATGGGAGACAACGCAACCAAGTCGGCAGAGAAGATCAGCGCTCAATACGGTCTACTCACCAGCGCCCAATACGAGGTTATCCGGGGCCTAGATGAGCAAGGCAAAAGGCAGGAAGCATTGGACGTCCTGAGCGAAAGTCTTAACCAAAACGCACAGGCCAGATTCAAGCGCTACCGCGAATCCTTGTCCGATATTGAGCGCGACTGGAGCGATATTGGTACGGCGATCAGCAATGCTTATAGCAGGGTGCGCGGCGAGCTATTTCCTGATGACGCCAAGCAGATCGAGATCATCGAGCGAATCCTCAAAACTCGCAAAGAGGGCGGAATTGCTGGCGCGGTTTCTAATGGCTTAAGTAGTCTGAATAGCGCTCTCGGCCTTGGCGAGGGAAATAATGACGACTCGACGGCGGCACTGGAGAAGCGCGTTTCGATGCTGAAGCTCGGGCTTTGGGTGAACCAGCAGAACGCCAAGGTGGAGGGCGATGCGACCAAAAGTAATCAGGGTCGTATCGAGGCGGATTCGAAATGGAGTGAGCTATCCAAAAAGGAACTGTCCGACCAAGCCAGGCTCGTGAAGGATATCGCCGACGCCAGAAAGCTTGGTGTCGAGGCGGGGAAGTCCCAGGCGGATATCGACAAGGTAGTCGCCGACATCCAGGCCAAGTACGACAAGTCTCAGGCTAAGCCGAAGGTCTATAACGAAGACGCCGGCATGAAAATGCTCGACTCGTCGCGCCAGGCTTACGCCGTGCTCGTCCAGCAGAACGAAGCGATCAGCGACCAGGGCACCAAGAACGAAAAGCTCGGCGCCCAGGCTCAGGCCCTGATTCGCTGGGAGCAACAGCTGGCCGACATCAAGTCGAAAGGCACGCTCACCGCTGATCAAAAGGCGCTATTGGCCAGTCAGGATCTGATCACCGCTCAGCTCAAGAAGAACTCGGCACTTGAAAAGGAAGTCGAGCTGCGCAAGACATCCAAGGAGGAAGCCGAGAAGCTGGCCGCCTTCCAGGTTAACCAAACCAGCCGGCTCAGCACCGCCAAGGACGGGCTTGAATCGCAAGTTGCCGGGATGGGGCTTGGAAGCGAGGCGCGGGACCGGCTCAAACAGGATCTGGCCATCCAGCGCGATTACGCTAGGCAGTCGGCCGACCTGCTGGAGCAGCGCAACACCGGGAGAATTACTCAGGACCTGTACGACAAGGAAAGCGCGGTAATTCAGGATGGACTAAATAAGCGCCTTGCCATGCAGCAGAACTACTACGCCCAAATCGACGCCTACCAGTCGAACTGGGTCAACGGCGTCAGCGAGGCCTGGGCAAACTATGCCGATGCGGCGCAAAACTCCATGCAGATTACCTCCGATTTCACAGCGGGCACGCTAGGTAGTGCGAGGAGTGAGCTGGGCAACTTCTTTTCGGACGTGGCCACCGGCTCCGAAAGCGCTGGCGACGCGCTTGGCGACATGGTGGGCAACTTCGCTAGGTCGATGGTCAACGCGCTGGCTGACATGGCGGCGCAATGGCTGATCTATCAGGGCGTCCAGCTGGTTATGGGAAAGGCCACTCAAGCCAGTGCTGCGGGACAGATGGCTGCAAATGCGTCAGCCACTTCCTTGCAGGCGGGTCTGGCGGCGTTTGCCTCTACGGCCGCCATCCCGATTGTGGGGCCTATTCTGGCACCTGGCGCAATGGCTACCGCGCTTTCGATTACAGGTCCGCTGGCCGGTGCGGTTGCGGCTGCAGCGACTGCTGGTATCGGCTTCTCCAATGGCGGTTATACCGGCGCCGGCGGCGTTAACGATCCGGCGGGCACCGTCCACAAGGGCGAAATTGTCTGGTCGCAATCCGACATACGCAAGTTTGGCGGCGTTGCATCGGTGGAGGCGCTGCGCAATGGCAACGTGTCGGCTGGGCGATCAGCGTCCAGCGGTAGCAGTGCGTCGACGGCGGCCAGGAATGGCGTTCCGGCGCCTGAGCGGCCGATGACGTTCAATCTGATCGAGGATGCCAGCCGAGCAGGGCAGGTCAGTCGTCGCCAGCTCGGCGAACAGGACGTGATCGACATCTGCGTTGCCAACATTCGCGGCGAGAAAGAGCTGCACCAGGTAAACCAAGAGAAGTACGGTTTGCAGTCACAAGGTGCCTAATTTGTTAACAGCGGGTCTCTTGCTAGGGGCCGCGTGGAGCCCCAATGAGCAACCCTATCAACATCGCCTATGCCTCAGTCGGCAACGACTTGTTCGTCGATACGATCGAGGCGACCTGTTCCGCGTGGGCGGCACCGATCCTGATCTGCTCCGGCTATGAGGATCGCATCTGCATAACAGAGGACGGGCGCGCGCTCGTCTTTTTGGCGATGGCGGTGGAAGAGGCCTTGCCCGTGCGGGACAACAGCGGGTACCAGAACCTGAACATTGCCCTGGACAACACCAACGGCAAAGTCCAAGCGGCAATCGAGCAGGCGCGCGCAGCATCGGCGCGCATCGTTCTGACGAAGCGTCGATACCTCGAAAGCAATCTGACCTACCCGGCAGAGCGTTATCGGCTATCGGTGCTTAACCGGCAGTACGCCAACGACGTGGCCACGCTGACGTGCGGCCTGTTCGACCTGCTGGGAACGGCTCACCCGCGCAACAAGCTGACTGCCGCCGTCGCGCCCGGACTGATCTTCATATGAAAGACATTGCGGATTACCTGTCGGCACCTTACCGGGACGGTGCGCGCGGGCCGTTGGCTTTCGACTGCTATGGCCTGGTCAACGCTGTGCGGCACGAAGTGTTCGGCCTGCCGCTGATGCCATCGCTGGGCGGTGTCGGTCGGTCCAAGTTGCGCGAGAACACCAAGGCATACCGATCGATCAGCGCCGGCCTGGAGGAGTGTCTGCCAGAGCCTGGCGCCATTGCCTCGGCACTGATTGGAGAGTTCCTAGATCACGTCGGCGTGGTCGTGTACCTGGACGGCCAGATGAAGGTGCTCGACACCAATCCCGGAGGCCCCCGTATTCGCACCGTGCGCGACTTCGAGTTGCGTTACCAACGAGTGGTGTATTACCGATGATCGAATTCTTCCCCAACAAAATGGCCGACTCGCAGCCGCTGGCAACGTTCACGACTGACCGGCGCATGACTCTGGAGGAGTGGCTGCTTGAGCAAACCCCACTGTATAAGCGCGGCGAGGCTCAGCCGGTCAGCATCGCCATCAACGGCGAAATGGTCGAGGCGCGTCTGTGGCACAAGGTCAAGTTCAGGCCGGCCGATCATGTGCAGGTCTGGAACGAGCCGAAAGGTTCCGACCCTTTCACCATCACCGCCCTGCTGATCGTTGCCGCCTTTGCCGCGACCAAGCTGCTCATGCCCAAGATGCCCGGGATGCCGTCCAATTCGGGCGTTGCCCAGGGCAGCCCGCTTGATGAAGCCAGCGCCAAGGGCAACAAGGTCAAGCTGGGTGAGCTGATCCGCAACATCGCCGGACACCAGAAGGTGTACCCGTCGTACCTGGCTGAGCCGCGCACCTGGTTTGCCGCGCCGCGCGAAAAGTGGGTGGAAATGCTGCTGTACGTCTCCGAAGGCGCGCTGGATATTCCAATCAACAAGCTCAAGGTGGGCGAAACCCCGCTGATTTCCCTTGGTGCTGATGCTCAGGTGGCGATCTACGCGCCCGGCGCTGACGTGTCTGCCGATACCGCCTCGATGCTGTGGTTTAACGCCAAAGAGGTGGGCGCCAGTTCCAGCGGTACCTCGGGGCTGGAATTGACCGTATCGACCAACATCACCCCGTCAGCCACGTCCTCGGCCTATCAGTTCAACGGAAATACGATTGCAATTCCGGCCGGTGCGGGCAGCTTCCCAGCAGATTGGGAGACAGGCTTGGTTGTCCATGCACTCGCCCCGTACACGTACACCGTGGTCGATGGCGGGGCGGGTCGCGACATCGTGCAGGGTCCGCTGGAAATGCTGAGCCCGGCCCCGGGAATGCTGATTGAAGTCGCTGGAGCGAACGCGGGCAACTACGTCGTCAACAGCTACACGCCGTATGCCCCGGCCGTGCCGCCTACCTCGGGAACCGCTTCGACGATTCTCGGATCGAGCATTCCGGCGCGCTATGACTTCGACGTGACACCGCTGTCGGTCACCGTGACACTGGGCAGCACGCCGTATGCAGTTAACCTGACAACGGCAACGACCAACCTTGCCGGCCTGGTATCGGCATTCAACACGGCCAAGGGTTCGGCACCATTCGTGGCCAGCGCTTCATCTGGCCGCCTGCTGATCACTCAGTTAGGCACCTTTGGCGGCGAGAGCATGGTTGCCACCGGCGGCGTCGATATCATCGGAAGCAGCCCGACCAATACCACCGGCACGCCAGCCAGTTCCGGAACGCCTGAAGTTCCGGCGCAAATGACTTTGGACTATGACGGCGGCTCGCCAGTGGTGGGCCTGGCCCTGGGTTCTGGCCTGGCCACCATCGGGCCGCGCGGCCTGCGCTACCGGATCACGGCGTTTGGCACCTCGATCATGACGGTTGACCGCCTCACTGCGGCGGGCTCGGTTGATACCGGATGGATCGGTTTCAATGCGATGGAGACCGTAAACGGCTTGGTCAGCCTTGATCCATCCAGTCTGGAGGGTGGCTATCGCGGGCCGTACTCTTGCTCGCCAGAGGCGGAAAAGGTGACGCACATCGAGTACACCGTGACCTTCGCTAACGGCCTGATCGGCATGGGCCGAAAAGGTGATGAGTACACGATCTATTCGTCGCACCAGTTCGAGTATCGCGACATGGATGCTGCCGGCGCGTGGACCGTCACCACGCAATCGGTCACCGGTCACTCGCGGGATGCGCAAGGCTTCACCTTTCGGATCGCGCTGCCTTACCCGATGCGGCCGGAATGCCGAATCAAGCGCCTTGCCAAGGGCGGCGGTTCCAACAGCGCCGAGTGGGTCGATAACCCGGCTTGGGAAAGCCTGAGGGGCTTACGCCAAACGCATCCGGCCAGCTATCCGGGCATGACCGTCATGTCGGTGAAGATTCGCGGCGGTGACCGGCTGTCTGCGCAAGCGGAAAGTCAGGTCAACGGTGAGGCAACCCGTGTGCTGCCGGTTCGCTCTGGCGGAGTTTGGCAGCCGCCGGTAGCGACCCGCGGCATCGTGCCCTGGTGCCTCAATGTGCTGAAGTCGCTGGGCTACGAAGACGGCGACATCGACCTGGCCGAATGGGATCGGCTGGACCTGGTATTCAACGCCGCCGGCCAGTATTACGACGAGACCATCGATGAAAGCAGCACCGCCAAGGATCGACTCAACGATGCGCTGGCCTGCGGCTTTGCCGAGCTGACCATCAAGAACGGCCTGGTCAGTCTGGTGCGTGACGAGCCGCGGGCGATATTTGATATCACCTACGGCCCGAAGACGCAGACCTACAGCCCTCAAAACATGACCAAGAAGCTCAGCATTGCCGGGCCGCTGACCTCGCTCAACGACTTTGACGGCGTGGATGTCGAGTATTACTCGAACATCACTTGGGCCTGGGAAACGGTGCCATGCCGCTGGCCAGGCGATGCCGGCAATAAGGTCGAGAAGGTCAAGCTGCCGGGCGTGGGCGACAAGAACCGCGCCTATCAGTTCGGCATGCGCCGTCGCGGTCACCAGAAGTTCCGCCAAGACACCTACACCTGGGAAACCGAATTGGCCGGCATGAATTCTGGCTACCTGAGCTTCTGCGCGGTGGCCAGCGATACCCCAGGGCAATGCCAGAGCGCCGAGCTTGTAAGCGTGCAAGCGGTCAGCGGCGGATTCCTTCTGGAATCGTCAGAGCCGATCGACTGGTCGGCACCGGAGACCTACAAAGTCGGCATCAGTCGTGCTGATGGTTCTCTCTCTGGTCCCTACCAAGGTACGCAAATCGACGAATACCACGTCGAGGTCGCCGATCTCGACTTTGTGCCCGACACCAGCATGAGCGGAAACATGTCTCTGCCTCAGCTGCTGATCGGGCCTGCGTCGAAGTGGGCCTACCCGGTGCTCGTCACGCGCTCCGACCCATCCAACGGCAACGTCGCACTCAAGGGCATGCCCTATGACGTCCGCGTTTACACCTACGACAGCGCCACGGCGCCATAAGGACGGTACATGATCCAATACCCGGAAGGCCTGCCGTACCCGCTGCGCGACGACTACGACATGAACACGACAGACCCGACCGCTCACACCTCCCTGGGGAACGGAAAGATCATATCGCGCCGGAGGTTCAGCAATGTTCCGACCTTCCCGACAGTCACCTGGGAAATGGACGACGGCCAGGCGCAGCTTTTCATGGCCTGGCACCAGTACACCCTGAACGAAGGTGTTGAGTGGTTTGACTGCCCACTCAAGACGCCACTCGGCATTGATAGCTATCAAGCCAAATTCAAAGAGATGTACAGCGGGCCAACGCTGGTCGGCATTTCCCGCTGGCGCTTCAGAGCCGTCCTGCAACTGCTCAAGCGGCCAATCATCGACAAGGACTGGATGCTGTATGCGCCGGAATACATCCTCCTTTCCAGCATCTTCGACAGGGCTATGACCCAGAAGTGGCCTCGCCACACTGGCTGATCACATCCCGTGTAGGTCGGTTCTGGTCTTCACAAATACACGACATCCCACCGGTATACTGCCGGCCGTTCCCGTTTTTCAGGTTTGGTCGTCATGGTTAATCGCCGGAATTTATTAAAACTCAGCGCCCTCGGTACCGCCTCTTTCGCGGCGCCGCTGGCGTACTCTGCGAGCAAGATAACCATGGCCTATAACACCGGCAACCCACCAGGTTCCTCCTCTCCGAAAGACTTAATCGATAATGCCGAGGATTTCGATTACCTGCTGACTGGAGATGGCGTTTCTCATCCGAATCGTCTTGGCGTTCCACTCAAGTCTTGGAAGGGGATGGAGGGGGAGCACAACGCGGACCAGATTCGGCGAGAGGCTGAGTTTGACGCGGACCAAGCTGGTCGCTCGGTCCAGTTTCATGACTTCCTTGAGAGTAGCGGATTCGAGATCCCAGTAGATTACGTAGCCGGTCTCAGCATCACCCGGCCTACGCAAGTTGTGCGCTTCAGTGGCGAGTTGTACCGGGCAAAAGACGCGAACCTGCCATTCACGACGACCGCCTGGGCGGCTGACTCAGTGAAGTTTTTCGCGATGGGGGACGCTGCTGTCCGGCAGGATCTTTCCGAGCCTGCCGGCGCCACCATGGTCGGCCAGGGCGAGCTTACGATTGCCGAGATTTTCACGCAGGAGCTTAACGTACTGTCGATTATTCCGCGCAGTCAGCATGCGGCGATTCGAGACCTGACTAGCACCTACAACCCCATCCCGCTCATCAATGCCAAGGTAGTTGAACTCCTCGGGTCGTACACCGGCACGGCGTCCGCACCTGGCATGACCGGCCTAAAGCTTATTTTCCCGCCGGGCCGGTACAACGTGGATAGCGAGCCCCTCCGCGTGTTTCACGACAATATGCACATTGAGATGCTGCCGGGTTCGCACCTTCGGAAAAACGTCGACAACATTCCGGCCATCGTAGTTGGCAACGATCCGATCAAGAATCCGGCGTTTGCAGATATTCGCCCGGTCAATATCGTGCTCGACAAGATCAGGCTCCACACATATGCAGAAGGCCCAACCCTTTCCGTGCAGAATGCGAACAACATCAGCACGACTCCTAACAGCTACATATTCAGTTTTGCGGGGCTGACAAAGCGCACGTCCGGTGTCTATATTTCCGGCGCTCAGTGGCATTACTGGGACAAGCTAGTTATTCAAGGCATGTCCGAATACTGCATGTTCTACGACCTGGATAAGGACTACGCGGACCACTGGCACGTTACAAACTGCAAGTTCATCCTTGGCGGCGACCCGCAAGCAGTTGGTTCTCTTATTGCATCTTCTCTGTATGTAAAAGCGTACTCCACAGTCGGGTCTTCGTCCGAGTGCAGCCTTACTGGTGTGCACATGGGCTTCTTCATGGCGGACCAAGTTGCGCAGGCCAGCAGAACAGGGTGGGGCCTTAAGATCGAAGGATTCAACGGGGCTGGTGTCCCTAACACCAGTGCTGTTGCTTTGACAACTATCCCTATGAGGGGGTGTTACTTCGAGTCCTTCACCGTGGCCTCTATCAGTTCCAACTGCCAGACAGTATTGGACGTTCAGGACTGCACGTTCTTTGCGAACAGCTACACCCCGACGTACATCACTAACAATAACTCGGGCGCCGGACAACTTATCCTCGGCGGTAACTACTTCAACGGTCTGCTATCCAGTGGGGCAACACCAGCGGTTAGCTGGAACGGTATCCTTCATATCCCCACGTACAACCGATTGGTATCCATTCCGGCTGGCAGGGAGCTGGTATTCCCCGATACAGCCACCTTCTCCCCTCTAGAGACATTCGGGACCATTGAATTCAGGAAGCGTTTCACGCTCGCTCAATCGGATGCAGTGGCAGGAACGGGATTTGCAGCGTTTGATTTTTCGGTGAACAGTGGCAAGAACCCCAAGGATTTCACTGTGCACACTAGTTGGCAAACGACTTACGCCATCTCGCAGTGGTCTACCACACGGGTACGCGTTGTGTTTGCGGTAGTTGCCCCTTCCGACGCAGTGGTACGCGCCACACTCAGTGTTGTTAAATAGGTTTTTACAAATAGTGAGGCTTAAAAATGGCTCTTTCGGTATGCACAAGCTTTAAGGGGATATTCGTTAAAGATGCCTATGTAACGGTGGCGGTGCCGTCTATTTCAACGGATAAACAGCACATCCTTTTCTCCGCCTGGTACCGACCAGCACAAGTAGGTGAGGTTTTTAGAACGGAAAGCTTTGAGACTGTGTACGACTTAAACGGGGAAAACCCGTTTGTCCAAGCTTACGAGCACTTGAAGACTCTTCCTGAGTTCGAAGGCTGCTTAGACTGCTGACATTTAGTAGCTGAACAACAGACCGCCATCGAGCGGTTTTTTTACGCCCGGAGAAAAGCAATGCCTGTTTCCGAAAAAGACCGCGACATCCTCGCCCGCACCTTGTGGGGTGAGGCCCGAGGCGAATCGCTAGCCGGCCAGATCGCCGCAGCCTGGACGATCCGCAACCGCGTGTTCGACGGCAAGACCAAATCGTGGTGGGGCGAAGGCTACGCCGGTGTGTGCCAGAAGCCGTACCAGTTCAGCTGCTGGAACAAGAATGATCCGAACTTCGCCTATCTGAGTGGCGCGAAACAAATTCCTTTCCGCGAGCTGGCGCAGGCACGGATCGCCGCTGACCAGGTGATCGATGGAAAGGCGCCAGATCCAACTGGCGGCGCGACCCATTATTACGCGACCATAATGCCGAAGCCACCGGTCTGGGCGAAAGGCGCCAAGCAGACGCTGAAACTCGGCGGTCATGTCTTTTTCAACGATGTGCCATGAGTCCGGACGCTTTGAAGTTGGCGCTGGCTGGAATGCTGGTGCTGCTGGCGATAGGCGCTAGGTGGCGCATGGCTTTCTGCCGGCCACTGCCGCCGGCTTGAGCAAGGCTGAAAGTCTGGACGTGAAGGTGAGGGCTCTGCTGGCTGAACGACCACAACGTTTTGCCTATAAAATGCAATTGAGCACCACAAATTTGGCCTGTCGATGATTTATGCTTCAGCTAAAGTTTGAGATTTGTCCTCTACTTTCAAAAAATTCCCACTTCGTCCATATAGATTGAATACGTCTTTGCTATTTCTTAACGGGCGAACCTGACTTTGGACTTGCTCTGTCATTTCAATTTTGACGTCGTTATATAACTTCAAAATTTCCATTTGGGTTTCTTTCATTGTTTCGCGAAGCGCGTCTGTCATGCTGCCAAGTACTGGTATCTTTGACAGCTCATTCCACAGAAAATTTTCAGCAAATGTACATAGGAATTGCCACGCGCCATCCATGGAGAAATACGATGATGTTTTCCCTATATGCATTGTGGCGATAATTTTTGAAAGTGCATCTATCATGCTTTGGCTATCTAACTCACCAGAGTCACGAATTTTCTCTAAGGCGGTAATCAATTGGTCGAAGAGCTCAGGGATTCGACTGTTTGATCTGCAGTCATCGAATACGCTCTCGAAATTAAATCCAGAAGTTGAAGGGTCGTTGCTAAGCCAGATGTAAGATTTTACCACTGGAAGAAATTCAATTATTGTGTTCAGGAATTCTTCGCCACTTACTTTTTTGTGGACATACTCCGCGGCTTTCTTGCTCAGAGTTATTAACCAATCTGGAACTTGTGATGGAGGGATTAGATGCTCAATCCTATCAAGTGTATGGCTGACTTGATTGGCGGCGTTTTTTTTGGTATTTGAATCTTCGCCTGCCATTGTGCCCAGCAATGTTATTGTTTGGGTGATAAGTTCTTGTTGATTTTTATTTAGTATTTTTGCTAGGTGTATAAGGGTTTCTTGGTTTGACATGGCAAATAAAGTCGATGTTTAAGTGTGGTCGGAGCTCACTGGGACCTCATGGTCGCACAAAGCCGATACTGAGAGTAGTGCCTTGCCTGCGATGTGGCCTATACGCCCTGACTGAATAGCTAGGCGGCAAAGCTGTCGTCTACGATGCTCACGGTGTTACACGTAAAAACTGTTTTTATATACAGTAATCGACGCGCACCGATTTGGCCGATGGTGGCGACAGCCGGATCACTCCGGTGTCATCAGCACCGCGAGCGTCATCTTGATGAACAATTCATTCTTGTCGATGGCTTCCAGGGCGCCGCGCACGTTGTCGGCGACGTCGGCTGACCCGCGCTGCTCAACCCAATTCGAAAGCTCCATGATGGCGGCCTCGAGTGCGAGTTGATTTTCGTTGAGCTTGTAGAGCAGGGAAGGGAGCAGGTCAGAGTTCGGCATTGAGATTCCTCAGCTAAAGAGGAAAGCGTAGCAGTCAAGGGGGAATGTTTGGTCGGCAGGGCGCCGGGGGGAGGGAATGTCAGGCTGGCATAATGTTGTCATTGCATAGCCAAACTGAGCCATACAAACCCCAAAGAGGGATTTTTGAGGGACTGAAAGCCGCAGCCTGCGCGGCCCTCAGGGTTGCCCTTCAAGATGATGAACCTGGATCGCTTCGATCTGGCGTAATCATAAAGCCTGAACTTGCCGCGACCTGCTGGGACCCGGTCGCGGCAAGCCCTTCTACTGTTGTTCAACACCGACAGACCAGGCATCGATCACCGATTGCAGGAACTGCTGCGACAATCGCGGGTTGTCCAGGGCTCTGGCGATCAGTATCGCCCCGGTAATCGATGACAGGATGCGCAAGGCTTCCTGGTGTTTTTCATCAGCGGTTTCGCCGTCGACCAATGGCATCAGCGTTTCGATCAGGGTCTGCACGCCTTGGGTGAACGAGTGGCTGACGGCCCCGCCGTTGCGCGCGACATCGGCCGCCAGGGCAGGAATCGGGCAGCCTTCGGTCCAGTTGGTCATGTGGCTTTGGCTCAAGTACCTCTTGAGCAGTTCGGGGATGGATTTGGCCGCTCGCCAGTCGTCAATGTTGGTTTCGAACGTACGGCTCACGGCCTCCGATGCCAACTGCTCCTTGCCACCTGGGAACTGTCCGTAAAAGCCGCCGTGGGTCAGGCCCACCGAGCGGGACAGTTCGCCGATCCCGATGCCGTCGATGCCTTTTTCCCGGTACAACCTCGAGGCCGCGCCGAGGATCGCTTCCTTGTTGGCCGCTGCCTTGTCTTTCGTCACTTTCATGAGTGGAGTCCTGTCTTGCGATGGGCGCCATGGCAAATTTTTGCTGAAGGGCTGGTATTAATGATGGCTGTAATATAAATTCGCGGCAATGGCCTTGCAGGAAAAACACCTCACAGGGTGCTGACCCATGAAACGTAATGATCTGCGCAATATCGACCTCAATCTGCTGGTGGTTTTCGAGGCGCTCATTCAGGAGCGCAACGTCACTCGGGCCGCACAAAGACTGTCCCTGGGCCAGCCGGCGGTCAGCGGCGCATTGGCTCGTCTGCGCACACTGTTCAACGACCCCCTGTTTAAACGCATTGGCCACAAAATGGAACCAACCACCCGAGCCTTGCAGGTGGCGCAAACGCTCGGGCCGGCACTGGACTCCATTTGTTCCGTCGTCAGTCTGACGGCTTGCAATGAAAAAACCTGCTGAAACCGGGAACAGAGTATCTACAGGTATTGCGTGAAAAACGACGCGGGCGCGGCCCCTTGTGGGAGCTGGCTTGCCAGCGATGGTCGTTAACGATAACGCGGGTGAACTGGATGAACGCGGCGCACTGGAGTCCATCGCCAGCAGGCTGGCTCCTACAGTTTCAGCGTGGGCAGGGCCCCTTGTGGGAGCTGGCTTGCCTGCGATGGTCGTTAACGATAACGCGGGTTAACTGGATGAACGCGGCGCACTGGAGTCCATCGCCAGCAAGCTGGCTCCTACAGGTATTGCGTGAAAAACCTTTTTTTGTGCTTATACATGATGGTCATCATTAATGGTGATACCCAAGTTCACTCCATTCGATTCGTCGCAGCCCCTTGTGCGGCCGAGAATTCTCCAACCCTTAAACCGTCTGGCGGACACCCCCATGGAACAGTCACTCAAACCTTTGCGTTATCCCCTTGCTGCCCTGACCCTGGCGGCCATCACGGCCTGCGGTCACGCACCCGATGCCGCCAAGGCGCCGGGTGCGCCTTCTGTCACCGTCGCCAAAGTGCTTGAGCAACCCATTACCGAATGGGACGAAGTCACCGCCCGTCTGGAAGCGCCGGAAACCGTCGTGGTTCGTCCGCGGGTATCGGGGCAGATCGATCGTGTCGCCTTCACCGATGGCGAGTCGGTCAAGAAAGGGGATCTGCTGTTCCAGATCGATCCACGTCCGTTCGAGCACGAAGTGCACCGCCTCGAAGCGCAGTTGCAACAAGCTCGCGCCACGCTGGTTCGAACCGCCAACGAAGCGCAACGCGGCCAGCGCCTGCTGAGCAGCAATGCCATTTCTGCGGAACTGGCCGACACGCGCAGCACCACGGCCCAGGAAGCCAAGGCCGGTGTCGATTCGGTTCAGGCGCAGCTGGACCTGGCGCGCCTGAACCTGAGCTTCACCCGCGTCACCGCGCCGATCAGCGGCCGGGTCAGCCGTGCCGAAATCACCGCCGGCAACATCGTCACCGCCGACACCTCGGCGCTGACCAGCGTGGTCTCCACCGACAAGGTCTACGCCTATTTCGACGCCGACGAACGCCTGTTCCTCAAGTACGGCCAGCTCTCCCGTGAAGGCCGGCGCAGTCAATCCACGCCGGTGTACATGGGCTTGTCGAACGAGGAGGGCAATAACCACCTGGGGCAGATGAACTTCGTCGACAACCAGGTCAATCCCAAGACCGGCACCATCCGTGGCCGCGCGGTGTTCGACAACGCCGACGGTCAATACACCCCGGGCCTGTATGCCCGATTGAAACTGGTGGGTAGCGCGGCCTACGCGGGCCTGCTGATCAAGGACGAGGCCGTGGGCACCGACCTCGGCAAGCGATTCGTACTGGTGATCGACCAGGACAACAAGGCCGTGTACCGCAGCGTCGATCTGGGGCCGAAGCTCGAAGGCTTGCGCATCGTGCGCAGCGGTTTGCAAAAAGACGACCGGATCGTCATCAACGGCCTGCAACGGGTCCGTCCCGGCGCGGTGGTCGCGCCTCAGGACGCGCCGATGGCCGATGCGCAAACCGTCGCCAACCTGGCCCGTCAGCGGCAGGCCGTCGAGGCGGGTAATCAGCCCGTCGCTCCGTCACCGGCGCTGGTGAAAACCGATGCCGCTGTTTCGCCTCGCGGATAAAGGAACACAGCCATGAAGTTCTCCCGGTTCTTTATCACGCGGCCGATCTTTGCCGCCGTGCTCTCGCTGCTGATCCTGATTGCCGGCGCCATCGCGCTGTTCCAGTTGCCGATCAGCGAATACCCGGAAGTCGTGCCGCCGACCGTGGTGGTGCGCGCCAACTTCCCCGGTGCCAACCCGAAAGTCATCGGTGAAACCGTGGCCGCTCCCCTGGAGCAAGCCATCACCGGCGTCGAGAACATGCTGTACATGTCCTCGCAGTCGACGGCGGATGGCCGACTCACGCTCACCGTGACCTTCGCCCTGGGCACCGACCTGGACAACGCGCAGGTGCAGGTGCAGAACCGCGTGACCCGGACCGAGCCGAAGCTTCCCGAGGAAGTGACGCGCATCGGTATCACCGTGGACAAGGCGTCGCCCGAGCTGACGATGGTGGTGCACCTGACCTCGCCGGACAAGCGCTACGACATGCTCTATCTGTCCAACTACGCGATCCTCAACGTCAAGGATGAACTGTCGCGCCTGAACGGAATCGGTGACGTGAAGATGTTCGGTATCGGCGATTACTCGCTGCGTATCTGGCTCGATCCGAACAAGACCGCGTCACGCAACCTGACCGCCACCGACGTGGTCAATGCGGTGCGTGAACAGAACCGCCAGGTCGCGGCCGGCCAACTGGGTTCACCGCCAGCCCCCAACGCCACCAGCTTCCAGATGTCGATCAACTCCCAGGGCCGCCTGGTCACCGAAGAAGAGTTCGAGAACGTGATCGTCCGCAGTGGTGCGGACGGCGAAATCACCCGCCTCAAGGACATAGCCCGGATTGAACTCGGCTCCAACCAGTACGCCTTGCGCGCCTTGCTCAACAACCAGGAAGCGGTGGCGATGCCGATCTTCCAGCGCCCGGGTTCCAATGCCATCGACGTTTCCGATCAGGTGCGGGCGAAGATGGCCGAGCTGAAGAAGAGCTTCCCGGAAGGCATGGACTACGAGATCGTCTACGACCCGACCATCTTCGTGCGCAGCTCGATCGAGGCGGTGGTCCATACGCTGTTCGAAGCGTTGATCCTCGTGGTGCTGGTGGTGATCCTGTTCCTGCAAACCTGGCGCGCCTCGATCATTCCACTGGTCGCCGTACCGGTGTCGCTGATCGGTACCTTTGCCGTGATGCACCTGTTCGGTTTTTCGCTCAATGCCTTGTCGCTGTTCGGCCTGGTATTGGCCATCGGCATCGTGGTCGACGATGCGATCGTCGTGGTGGAGAACGTCGAGCGCAATATCGAGACGGGGCTCGATCCGGTCGAAGCGACGCAAAAAGCCATGGGCGAGGTGACCGGCCCGATCATCGCCACGGCGTTGGTGCTGTGCGCGGTGTTCGTCCCGGCGGCGTTCATTTCCGGCCTGACGGGGCAGTTCTACAAACAGTTCGCCCTGACGATCGCGATCTCCACGGTGATCTCTGCGTTCAACTCGCTGACCTTGTCGCCGGCATTGGCGGCGGTTTTGCTCAAGTCCCACAGTGCACCCAAGGACCGCTTTTCGAGGATTCTGGATCGCCTGTTCGGTGGCTGGCTGTTCAAGCCCTTCAACCGGCTGTTCGAAAGGGCCGGCAACGGGTATGTCGGGACCGTGTCCAAGGTCATCCGTGGCAGCAGCGTGGCGTTGCTGGTCTATGCCGGTCTGATCGCCTTGACCTACATGGGCTTCAGCACCACGCCGACCGGGTTCGTGCCGACCCAGGACAAAAAGTACCTGGTGACCTTCGCGCAATTGCCGGATGCGGCCAGCCTGGATCGCACCGAGTCGGTGATCCGCCGCATGAGCACCATCGCCATGAACGAACCGGGCTTCGACAGCGCCGTGGCCTTCCCGGGCTTGTCGATCAACGGTTTCACCAACAGCCCGAACGCCGGTATTGCGTTCATCGGCTTGAGCGCTTTCGATGAACGCAAAAGCCCGAGCCTGTCCGCCGGAGCGATTTCCGCTTCGCTGAACGCCAAGTTCGGTGGCATTCAAGACGCCTACATCGCGGTGTTCCCGCCGCCGCCCGTTCAAGGCCTGGGCACCATTGGTGGCTTCCGCCTGCAGATCGAAGACCGCGGCAACCTGGGTTACGACGAGCTGTACAAAGAGACCATGAACATCATCGGCAAGAGCCGCAGCGTGCCGGAACTGGCCAACCTGTTCACCAGCTACACGGTCAACGTGCCGCAGGTCGAAGCTGCCATCGATCGCGAAAAAGCCAAGACCCACGGCGTGGCGATCAACGACATTTTCGACACGCTGCAGGTGTACCTGGGTTCGCTGTACGCCAACGACTTCAACCGTTTTGGCCGTACCTATCAGGTCAACGTCCAGGCTGAGCAACAGTTCCGCCAGGAGCCGGAGCAGATCGGTCAGTTGAAGGTGCGCAACGACCGTGGAGAGATGATTCCACTGGCCACCTTCGTCAAGGTCAGCCCGACGTCGGGGCCCGACCGGGTCTCGCACTACAACGGTTTCGTCACCGCAGAAATCAACGGCAGCGCGGCCCCGGGCTACAGTTCCGGCCAGGCGCAGGCGGCGATTGAAAAGCTGTTGAAGCAAGAGCTGCCCAACGGCATGACCTACGAGTGGACCGACCTGACCTACCAGCAGATCCTCTCCGGCAACACCGCGTTGCTGGTGTTCCCGCTCTGCGTCCTGCTGGCGTTCCTGGTGTTGGCGGCCCTGTATGAAAGCTGGAGCCTGCCGCTGGCGGTGATCCTGATCGTGCCGATGACCCTGCTGTCGGCGATTGCCGGGGTGATCATCTCCAAGGGCGACAACAACATCTTCACCCAGATCGGCTTGATCGTGCTGGTGGGGCTGGCGTGCAAGAACGCGATCCTGATCGTCGAGTTCGCCAAGGACAAACAGGACCAGGGCCTGTCGCCGCTGGACGCTGTTCTCGAAGCCTGCCGCCAGCGTCTGCGCCCGATCCTGATGACGTCGTTCGCATTCATCATGGGCGTCATCCCGCTGGTGACGTCCACCGGCGCCGGCTCCGAGATGCGTCGGGCCATGGGGGTTGCCGTGTTCTCCGGGATGCTCGGGGTGACCTTCTTCGGTCTGTTGCTGACACCGGTGTTCTACGTCCTTATCCGTCGCTACATCGAACGTAAAGCCGCGCGCCAGGCGGCCCGCGCTCAATCGCTCAAGGTCATTGATCCGGAGGCACACTGATGAAGGCTTTCAAGCTGTTTTTACCGAGTTTGCTGGTCACCGCGTTGGCCGCCTGCACCGTCGGGCCGGATTACAAGACCCCGGACACGGCGCCGGCCCATGTCGCCTCGGCCAAAGGGGCCAACTACGATCAAACGCGTTTCGAAACGGTGTGGTGGCAGCAATTCGATGACCCCACGTTGAATCAGCTGGTTGGTAAAGCGCTTAACGGCAACCGCGATCTGCGCGTGGCCTTCGCCCGCTGGAAAGCCGCACGGGCCATTCGCGATGACATCAGCAACGACAACCTGCCGGTGGTCACCAGCCGGGTCAGCAGCCAGCAAGGCAAGTCGCAGGTGCCGGGTCTGACCGAGCAGCGGGTCAACACCGATCGCTACGACCTGGGCCTGGACATGGCCTGGGAGATCGACCTGTTCGGGCGCATCCAGCGCGAACTGGAATCCAGCGATGCCCGGGAAGACGCCACGGCGGCGGAGCTGTACCAACTGCGGGTGAGCATGATCGCCGAGTTGGTGGATGCCTATGGTCAGCTGCGGGGTGCGCAACTGCGGGAAAAAATCGCCCTGGCCAACCTGAAGAACCAGAGCGAATCGCGCAGCGTCACGGTGAGCCTGCGTGACGCGGGCGTGGGCAATGAGCTCGACGTGGTGCGTGCCGATGCCCGCCTGGCGGCTGTCGAGGCGAGCGTGCCGCAACTGCAGGCGGAGCAGGTGCACCACAAAAACCGCATCGCCACGCTGCTGGGTGAACGCCCGGACACGCTGGGCATCGACTTGAGTCCGAAGGACTTGCCGGCCATCGCCAAGGCGTTGCCGGTTGGCGACCCCGGCGAGCTGTTGCAGCGGCGCCCGGATGTGCGCGCGGCAGAGCGCCGCCTGGCGGCTTCAACGGCGGATGTCGGCGTGGCCACCGCCGACCTGTTTCCACGGGTGAGCCTGAGCGGCTTCCTCGGGTTCATCGCGGGGCGCGGTTCGCAGATCGGCTCCAGCGCCGCCCGCGCCTGGAGCCTGGGCCCGAGCATCACCTGGGCCGCGTTTGACCTGGGCAGTGTGCGGGCGCGTATTCGCGGTGCAAACGCCGAGGCCGAGGGTGCGTTGGCCACCTATGAGCAGCAGGTGCTGCTCGCCCTGGAAGAGTCGGAAAACGCCTTCAGCGACTATGGCAAGCGCCAGCAACGCCTGCTGTCGCTGATCCGGCAAAGCGAGTCGAGCCGTGCCGCGGCCGACCTGGCGGCGACCCAATACAAGGAAGGGGTGGTGGACTACCTGGTGTTGCTCGACGCACAACGCGAGCGCCTGAACGCCGAAGATGCCCAGGCACTGGGTGAAACCGACCAGTACCGGGCCATTGTGGCGATCTACAAATCCCTGGGCGGCGGATGGGACAGCGGCGACACCCGGCTCGCGAAAAACAACTGACAAACCCGTTGTTGCTTTTGTAGGAGCGAGCTTGCTCGCGATGGACGTTAACGAAAACGCGTGCTTGCTGGCTAAGCGCGGTGTTCTTGAGACCATCGCGAGCAAGCTCGCTCCTACAGGGTTAGTGGGTGTACGCAGTATTTGTGGACTACCGAATCTACTGTGGGAGCGGGCTTGCCCGCGAAAGCGGTAGTTCAGCCACCGATGATGTTGGCTGTGCCAGCCTCTCCGCGAGCGAGCTCGCTCCCACAGGGTTAGTGGGTGTACGCAGTATTTGTGGACTACCGAATCTACTGTGGGAGCGGGCTTGCCCGCGAAAGCGGTAGTTTAGCCACCGATGATGTTGGCTGTGCCGGCCTCTTCGCGAGCGAGCTCGCTCCCACAGGGTTAGTGGGTGTACGCAGTATTTGTGGACTACCGAATCTACTGTGGGAGCGGGCTTGCCCGCGAAAGCGGTAGTTCAGCCACCGATGATGTTGGCTGTGCCGACGCCTTCGCGGGCAAGCTCCCACAGGGATTTTCAGTGGGCAAAAGAACGGTGTTTGGCCCAACAACACCAATGTGGGAGCCGTCTCGATCCTGCAGTCAGCGGTGGCCGGAGATGCATTTTCGTTCAATGACCGTCCACAAGACGCGGCAGCCCCAAGGGATTGCCCTCGCGCAATGCCTCCGGCAGCAAGGCATCCGGAAACCCCTGGTAAGCCAGCGGGCGCAGGAAGCGCTCGATGGCGGTCATGCCCACTGAGGTAAAGCGACTGTCCGAGGTGGCCGGAAACGGCCCGCCATGCACGGTGGCAAAACACACTTCCTGCGGATGGGCGAAGGCGTTGACCACGATGCGCCCGGTGCGTCGTTCCAGGGTTGGCAGCAGGCGACGGGCCAGTGGCAGGTCGTCCTGTTCAAGGTGCAGGGTCGCGCTGAGTTGCCCCTTGAAGGAACGCGCTACCCGTAACAGCGCTGCTTCATCCCGGACTTTCACCAGCAGCGCGGACGGGCCGAATACTTCCTGGGAAAGCACCGGCTCGGCGAGAAAATGTTCGCCGTCGATTTCGAACAGCGCCGAGCGGCCATCGACTTCAGCGGTGGCGCTCGAGCCCACGGCGACGAGGCGGGCGCCGGCGTTTTCCAGGGTGCGCAGCCCGTTCAGATAGGCCCCATGGATGCCCGGTGTCAGCATCGTGCGCGCCGGTGCTGCGCTCACGCGTTGGCTCATGGCGTGGCGCAGTGCTGCAAACCCTGCGCCTTCGACGGCCAGCAGGATCGCCGGCTTGAGGCAGGCTTGCCCGACGTTGACCAGCATGCGCTCGACAAAGCCATCGCCAATCGCCGCGCCGCGTTCGGCGAGTGCCCGGGGCAGGATGAAAGTCGGGTTGACGCTGGTCATTTCGGCGAAGACCGGAATCGGCTCGGGACGCAATTGCGCACGCCGATACAGCGCCATGCCACCCTGTTCGGAACCGGTGAAGGTCACGGCCTTGATCAGCGGATGATCGACCAGCGCTTCGCCGATGGCATTGCCGCCGCCACGCACCATGGAGAACACGCCTTCGGGCAATCCGCAGTCTTGCACCGCCTGGCGGATCGCCCGGGCCTGGATTTCCGAGGCGCCGGGATGCGCGTTGTGCGCCTTGAGAATGACGGTCGATCCCGCCGCCAGCGCCGACGCGGTGTCGCCACCGGCCACCGAATAGGCGATGGGGAAGTTGCTCGCACCGAAAATCGCTACCGGGCCGATAGCGATTTTTTGCAGGCGATGATCCATGCGCGGGCGTGGCTGGCGCTCGGGTTGCGCCGGGTCGATGGCCAGTTGCAGGAAACGCCCCTTGCG
Source organism: Pseudomonas sp. ACN5 (assembly GCF_002303975.1). Classification (NCBI taxonomy): domain Bacteria; kingdom Pseudomonadati; phylum Pseudomonadota; class Gammaproteobacteria; order Pseudomonadales; family Pseudomonadaceae; genus Pseudomonas; species Pseudomonas sp. ACN5. The sequence goes on from NZ_MRCP01000018.1 coordinate 71,652, forward strand.
CACCACATCGGCGAACTGACGGAACTGGGTGGCCGCCTTGATGGCCTCGCCTTCCAGTTGCGCCTCCGGCACGCCGGTTTCCAGGGCGGCGCGTGCCGCCAGCGCCGTGCGAACGCGGTCGAGGTTGTCGGCGATGCGTTCGAGAAACGCCGCCCGCACGGCGAGCGAGGTGTGGCTGTACACATCGAACGCTTCATCGGCCAGGGTCGCCGCCCGGTCGACATCGGCCACGCTACCCAGCGCAAACGCCGGTTCAATCGGCTGGTTGGTCGCGGGATTGAGCGCCTTCAGGGTGCCTTCGCTGGCGCCGACATCACGGGCGCCGATCAGCAGGTTGCCGGTCAACTGCATCACGCACCTGCCTGTGCCAGTGCGGCAACCAGTTCATCGGTGGTCAGGATGGCGTGAGCGAAGGTCGGGCCGTTCAGCTCATGGGCCGAATGCATCATCTCCGGCTTGAAGGCCGCGGTCGCGTCCCGTACCAGGGTGACGTGATAGCCAAGTTCCTGAGCGTAACGGGCGGTGGCCTCGATGCAGGTGTTGGCCAGCAGGCCGACGATGATCACGTGGGTGATACCCTTTTGCTTGAGGCGAAAATCCAGGTCGGTATTGGCAAAGCCGCTGGAACCCCAATGTTCCTGAACGATGATGTCGCCGTCCTGCGGCGCGAAGTCGGGGTGCCATTCACCGCCCCATTCCCCGCGTGCGAAGTGGTGCATGTGCATGATCTTGCACTGGGTGGGGCTTGGGTGATCCCAGTTTTCGTAGTCGCCTTTTTCCCAGCGGTGGTGCGGTACGATGACCACCGGAATGTCGAGCCCGCGAACGGTGCGATCAAGCGTACGCAGGTTGTCGAGCAGGCCGACTCGCGTGGCAATGGGCTCGATCAAGGGGTAGATCTTTCCGCCTTCCGACAGAAAATCGTTGTAGGGGTCGACCAGCAGGTAGGCCGTCCGATCAAGAGGGTAGGTGGCGTTGGACATGGCGGTGCTCCGCAAGATAATCCGTGGATGATGAAGTGTAGTTGCCAGTAATTCACGTAGATATGATAATCATAGTAACTAGGCAAGAGGCAATACCGCATGTCGGTGAAAGCAACCGTTTCTGAAACCCTGTGCCCGATTTCCCGGGCCGAAGCCGTCGTGGGTGACCGCTGGACGGTGCTGGTGCTGCGTGAGTTGTTCATGGGCAGTCATCGCTTCGATGAAATCCAGGCGCAGACCGGCGGTACGCCGCAAATGGTCGCGGCGCGCTTGAAGAGCATGGAGGCCGACGGGCTCCTGGAGCGACGTGCCTACAGCGAACGGCCCAAACGCTACGAATACCACCTCACGGAAAAGGGCGATGCGTTCTACTCGGTGGTGCTGGCGCTGCGGGCCTGGGGCGAAACCTGGTGCAAATCCCCCGGGGAAGGTTTGGCGGTGGTCTATACCCACCGCAGTTGCGGCGAGCCGGCCGGACTCGGACCGCTGTGCGCCCATTGCGCTCAGCCCTTGCGCCGCGCAGACCTGATCAGTGAGCCGAGTGCCGCCTATGTCGCCGAACGCAGCGCCCGGCGCGAAGCGTTCAAGGGCTAGCGGCGGGTTTGTATCGGCAGGTATCCGCAACGCCCGCCGTTACCCGGGCATACAAAACCGGGGTTTCCAGACACCCTGGCGATACACGACGGCCTTCAAATGCAACCACCGGCACCGTGTCATTTTCGGCGCGGCTGGCCAGGGTTCAACTGGAGGAAAGGCAATGTTGCGTATCAACACCCGTCACACCATCGGCAAGCTGGGCATTGCCCTGGCCGCCGCAGCGCTTGCGACTTTCGCGAGCTTCTCTCAAGCCCAGGAGGCTCCGGCAGTGAAAAACTGGCAGCAAGGGTTGCATCGCACCGACCTGCTGCGCGAAGACCTGGGCGCCGCCGATCGCGAAGTCACTCAGGTGCTCGTGGACTTCGACCCGGGCGTGGTATCGCCCAGGCATGCTCACCCCGGCGTAGAAGTGGCGCACGTGATCAGCGGCACCTTCGAGTATCAGCTGGAAGGGCGGGCACCGGTGACGCTCAAGGCCGGTGATTCGTTGTACATCCCCGAAGGCGTCGCCCATGTGGCGAAGAACGTGGGCCAGGACAAGGCCTCGGAACTGGCCACCTACATCGTAAAGAAAGGCCAGCCGCTGCTGATCCTGAAGGAGTAGGTGAACTGTGGGAGCGAGCTTGCTCGCGATGGTCGTTAACGATAACGCGTGCTTACTGGCTAAACGCGGCGCTCTCTAGACCATCGCGAGCAAGCTCGCTCCCACAACAACAACAACAACGATTGCGGTGTCCGCGTCGGTCAAACCAGATTGATCTCGACGTCAATATTGCCGCGAGTCGCTTTGGAGTACGGGCAAGTCTGATGCGCCAGTTCCACCACGCTGCGTGCGATGGCCGGGTCCAGGCCCGGTAGGCTGACATTCAGGCGGGCTTGAAGGAAGAAAGCGTTTTCGGACTTGCCCAGATCGATTTCGGCATCCACCGCAACATCGCTCGGCAATGCCACCTTCAGCGCGACGCACGCCTTGCCCATCGCCCCGATGAAACAGGCCGACCAACCGGCCGCCAGCAGTTGCTCAGGATTGGTGCCGGCGCCCGAACCGCCGGGAGGCGAAAGCTTGATGTCCAGGCGTCCATCGGTGCTGCGCGCCTGACCGTCGCGGCCGCCGGTGGTGTGGGTTTTGCCGGTGTACAGCACGGTATCGATTGCATTGATCATGGTGGTATTTCCTGTCAGTGGGTTGCTGGAATGCTCGGAAAGCCTGCGCTTTGCGATGCGCCCCACTGTTTCATTTCCATGTACTGCCCATATGTCCTGAACCTGGCGGATGTGTATCGCTGTGTAAGGTGGTCGGGGGGACATACAGTTCGATACAAACCGCTTGAATGCGCGCGGCGCCGGAGGTTATTGGCTGCAAACCTCCCACACACAACCGCGCAGCCAGCGATGCGCCGGGTCGGCGTCCATGCGCGGGTGCCACAGCATCGACACCGTGATCGGCGGTGTGGGGAAGGGCAACGCAAAGCAATGCATGCCCTGGCACAGGTTGCCGACGTGCCGCTGCGGCACGCTGGCGACCAGGTCTGAAGCCCGCGCCAATGCAATCGCGGACGAAAAGCCGGCGACGATGGTGATGATCTCCCGCTTCAGCCCCAACTCAGTCAAGGCGTCGTCCATCACGCCTTTTTCGTGGCCCCGGCGTGAAACCAGGATGTGCCGGGCCTCGGCATAACGCGCCGGTGTGACTTCACCGTGAGCCAGTGGATGGCCCTCGCGCACGACGCCAATGAAGCGGTCGCGAAACAGCATCCGGGTCCGCACTTCCGGGCTGGTGGATTCGCCGATCACGCCGGTTTCCAGGTCCACCGAACCGTCGCGCAGCAGGGTGCTGTCCTTGTTCAGCTTCTGCACGAAATTCAGTCGGACACCGGGCGCCTCGCGGTGGATGCGGGCGATCAGTGGCGCGCCGAAATTTTCCACGAAGCCGTCGCTGGTGCGCAGGGTGAAGGTGCGCGCCAGTTGAGCGAGGTCAAGTGCCTCGGCGGGGCGCAGGACGGCTTCGGCATCCTGCACGAGCACGCCGACGCGCTCACGCAACTCCAGCGCCCGGGGCGTGGGAACCAGTCCGCGTCCGGCCCGCACCAGCAACGGATCGCCCGTGGTTTCGCGCAACCGCGCCAGCGCCCGGCTCATGGCCGACGGGCTCAGGCGCAAACGCTGTGCGGCACGGGCCACGCTGCCTTCTTCGAGCAACACGTTCAGGGTGATCAGCAGATTCAGGTCGGGCATGGAATGGGTTCCTGTGGGAGCGGGCTTGCTCGCGAAAGCGGTGTGTCAGGCAATACCTGTGTCGACTGACACACCGCTTTCGCGAGCAAGCCCGCTCCCACACTGGGTTGTGGGTATATGGCGTCTGGTGCATGTATTTAGTGCAAACGCTGCGTCTTCCGCCATGTTATGGCCGGGCTTAGGCTCCAGACAACCAATTTGCGGAGTCGCGAGAAAATGAAGTCCATATCGATTCGGGGCGCGCTGGCCTGCCTGTCGCTGTCCATGCTGCTGTCATCCCTGGGCACGAGCATTGCCAACGTGGGTTTACCGACACTGGCCGCCGCGTTCTCGGCCTCCTTCCAGCAAGTGCAATGGGTGGTGCTCGCTTACCTGCTGGCGATCACGGCGCTGATCGTCAGTGCCGGGCGGCTCGGCGACATCGTTGGCCGTCGGCGATTGTTGTTGATCGGGATGGGTGTGTTTACCGTCGCTTCAGTCCTGTGCGCCGTCTCGTCCGGTCTCGGGTGGCTGATTGCCGCCCGGGCCCTGCAGGGCATCGGCGCGGCCATCATGATGGCGTTGACCCTGGCGCTGGTGAGCGAGGCGGTGCCCAAGGCAAAACTGGGCAGTGCGATGGGCCTGCTCGGCACGATGTCGGCGATCGGCACCTCGCTCGGCCCGACCCTCGGTGGTTTCTTGATTGCCAATTCGGGGTGGCAGGCGATTTTTCTGCTCAATGTGCCCTTGGGTGTTTTGGCAATGGGCCTCGCGCAGCGTTTTCTACCGAAAGATGGCCCTGAGAAAAGGGCGGACCGAGCGGCTTTCGACGTCCTCGGCACCCTGGTACTGGTCCTGTCGCTGCTGGCCTATGCGCTGGCGATGACCCTCGGGCGCGGCAGTCTTGCGTCGCTGAACCTGGCACTGCTGCTGGTGGCCGTGGTGGGGGCGGGCGTGTTTGTGTTCGTCGAGCGCACTGCCGAGTCACCGCTGGTTCGCCTGACGATGTTCCGCAATTGGCAGCTGAGCGCAGGTTTCGCCATGAGCCTGCTGGTGACGGCCGTGGTCATGACTACCCTGGTGGTGGGGCCGTTTTATCTCTCCGGCGCACTGGCGCTGAATGCAGCGAGCGTTGGCCTGGTGATGTCGACGGGGCCGCTGGTCGCTGCACTGGTCGGGGTCCCGGCGGGTCGATGGGTCGACAGATTGGGCGCACATCGATCCGGTACGTTTGGATTGCTGGCCATGCTGACCGGCGCTTGCATCCTGCCCGCCGTACCGACGGGCTTCGGTGCGCTCGGCTACATCGTGCCACTGGCGGTCATGACCGCCGGTTATGCGCTATTCCAGGCGGCCAACAATACCGCCGTGCTGGCGGACATCACGCCGCAAGAGCGCGGCGTGGTCTCCGGCCTGCTCGGGCTGTCGCGCAATCTCGGCTTGATCACCGGCGCTGGCGTCATGGGCGCCGTGTTCGCCTTCGGCACCGCCAGCCACGATGTTTTGCAGGCGCCACCCGAGGCCATCGCGCAGGGGATGCGCTTGACGTTTGTGGTGGCGGCGGGGCTGATCTGCATCGCCCTGGCGATTGGCGCGGTCAGCAAAATCGTTTCACGTCGCCTGATCGCGTCGTGCTGAAAAACGGCGCGACTGTCGTGAAAACGACCTGTTTGCGCTGAACGCGAAGCCTTGTGAGTTTTCTGTTGAACGAGTGTTCAGTCTGGACTATGTTGAGGGCCACCTTCCCCCGGCTGGTTGCGGGCTTGCGTTTCTTCAATTCGAACGAGGCACTGGCATGCGGTTTTCACCCTTTGTAGAGCGGATCAGTGGCCAAGGCGTTGCCGCCTGGGATATTCACTACGCGGCCAACGCGGCACAGCGCAAAGGCGAGGACGTGATCATCCTCAGCGTCGGCGACCCGGATTTCCCCACCCCTGATTTCATCACCGATGCCGCCATCCACGCCTTGCGCGAAGGGGATACCCACTACACCGAAATCGCCGGCCGCCAGGCGCTGCGTGAAGCCATCGCCGGCCGTTACAGCCGGTTGATCGACCGCGAATTGCAGGCGTCGAACATCATTCTCACGGCCGGTGCGCAGAACGCCTTGTTCGCCACCTCGATGTGCCTGCTCGGCGCCGGCGACGAAGTGATTGCCTTCGATCCGATGTACGTCACCTACGAAGCCACGCTCAAGGCGTCCGGCGCCACGCTGGTGCGGGTGCCCTGTGCGGCGGATTCGGGGTTTCGCCTCGATGCCGCCGTGTTGGCCAAGGCCATCACCCCGCGTACCCGGGCGATTTTCTTCTCCAACCCGAACAACCCCACCGGCGTGGTGCTGGGTCGCGAAGAGCTGCAAGCCATCGCCGACCTCGCCATCGCCCATGATCTGTGGGTGGTGGTGGATGAGGTCTACGAGAGCCTCGCCTACGAGCGTGAACACCTGAGCCTGGCAGCGTTGCCGGGCATGGCCGAGCGCTGCGTGGTGATAGGCAGCCTGTCGAAATCCCATGCCATGACCGGTTGGCGCATCGGCTGGGTCGTGGCCAACGAAGCCCTGGTCAACCATGTCGAAACCCTGGTGCTCAGCATGCTGTACGGCTTGCCCGGTTTCGTCATGGAAGCGGCGCTCAAGGCCGTGCAGTCCCATGAAGAAGTCACCCACGGCATGCGCGAGATCTACCGTCGGCGCCGCGATCTGGTGGTGTCCGGCCTGGCCGATTGCCCGGGCATCAGCGTGCTCAACCCGGACGCGGGCATGTTCGTGTTGGTGGACGTTCGCGGCACCGGCCTGACCTCGCTGGAATTCGCCTGGCGCCTGCTGCGTGAAGCCGGTGTCTCGGTACTGGATGCCGCGGCATTCGGTGAGCCGGCCCAAGGTTTTGTACGGCTTTCGTTCACCCTCAGTGAAGAGCGACTGGCCCAGGCCTGCCAGCGCATTCGCGGCTTTGTCCAGGTGCTCAACGGCGAAGCGCCGAGGCCGGTGATCGGCACCGTGACCAGTACCGCAACCGTCGAACCGACTGCGGCCAGGACCATGATCGAGGTCGATCGCCTGCACAAACGCTTCGGCAATATCGAAGTGCTCAAGGGCGTATCCCTGACCGCCCGCGAAGGCGAAGTGATCTCCCTGATCGGTGCCAGCGGCTCGGGCAAAAGTACCTTGCTGCGCTGCATCAACATGCTCGAAGTGCCCGACCAGGGCCGCATCCTGGTCGATGGCGAAAGCATTCACCTCAACCAGAATCGTCCCGGCGCACCGCTGGTGTCGGACGCCAAACAGCTGGTGCGCATCAGGTCGAGCCTGGGCATGGTGTTCCAGAACTTCAACCTCTGGCCCCATCGCACGGTGCTGGAAAACCTCATCGAAGCGCCGACCCAGGTCCTGCGTGAAAGCCGTGCGGAGGCCACCGAACGGGCCGAAGCCCTGCTCGAACGCGTCGGGCTTGCGGCCAAGCGCAACGAGTACCCGGCGTTTCTCTCCGGGGGACAGCAACAACGGGTGGCCATCGCCCGGGCCCTGGCCATGCGGCCCAAGGTCATGCTGTTCGATGAACCCACCTCGGCACTCGACCCGGAACTGGTCGGGGAAGTGCTGCGGGTGATCCGCTCTCTCGCCGAAGAAGGCCGGACCATGATCCTGGTGACTCATGAAATGGCGTTCGCACGCGATGTCTCTTCCAAAGTCGCCTTCCTGCATCAAGGGCTGATCGAGGAAACCGGTTCGCCGGACGAAGTGTTCGTACACCCACGCAGCGAGCGTTGCCGGCAATTCGTCAACGCTCATCAGACTCGCTAACTCATCATAAAAAGACGGGAAAACAACATGGGAAATCGACGTTTTGCAAACTGGTTGACCGGTGCAGCCTGCGTAATGCTGGCCGGCATGAGCGCTGCTCAGGCACAGCCCATCCGCTTCGCGGTGGCAGCCGAACCCTATCCGCCGTACACCGAAAAGCAGGCCAACGGTGAGTGGAAGGGCTTTGAAGTCGACCTGATCCACAAGCTGTGCAGCGAAATGAAAGCCGATTGCGAGATCAAGGAAGTGGCGTGGGACGGCATCATTCCGTCGCTGCTGGCGAAGAAGATCGACGTGATCTTTTCCTCGATGTCGGTGACCGAAGAACGGGAAAAACAGATCGCCTTCAGCAAGGCCTACTACGATTCGGCGATTGCCGTCGTCGGCCCGAAAGAGACGTCAGTGAAGAAGTACCCGGATGACCTCAAGGGCAAGATCATCGGCGTACAGAACTCGACGGTGAGCGCCAGCTACCTGAAGACCTACTACGAAAAAATCGCCGAGGTTAAGTACTACGACACCCAGGACTCGGCCAACGCCGACCTGATTGCCGGGCGCATCGACCTGATGATGGCCGACGGCACCGCCATGGCTTCGTTCGTCAAAACCCCGGATGCCAAGGACCTGGCCTACCTCGGCACCGTGCCCTATGACCCGATCTTCGGCAAAGGCGTAGGCGCCGGCCTGCGCAAGGACGACACCGAACTCAAGGCCAAACTCGACAAGGCCATCCAGGAATTGCTGGCGAGCAAGGACTACGACGAGCTGTCCCAGAGCTACTTCGGCACCAGCGTGAAGCCGGCGTTCTGACGACTGGCTAAACGCAGATCCCCTGTAGGAGCGAGCTTGCTCGCGATGGACGCCAATGCGCCGCGGTTCTTCAGAGTGACCGCGTCATCGTTAACGTTTTTCGCGAGCAAGCTCGCTCCTACAGAATCCGGCGGTGTGTTCACGACTGCCAACTGGAGGTTGATATGCCGGCAATGTTCGATCTGATCAATTTCACCGAACAGGGATGGGGCAGTGCGCTGTTGAAGGGGCTCTGGATGACCCTGCAGATTTCCGCCGGGGCCTTTGTGCTCGGGCTGGCCATCGGGCTGGTGGTGGCGTGCCTCAAGCTCGGCGCGCCAAAGCCGATTGCAGCGCTGATGCGCGGCTACACCACCTTGTTCCGCGCGGTGCCGGAGTTGCTGCTGATTCTGTTGCTGTACTACGTCGGCTCCATGCTTCTCAATTCGCTGATGACCAAACTCGGCTACGGCGTGGTGAACGTCAGCGGTCCGCTGGCGGCCATCGTCGTGCTGGGGCTGGTGCAGGGCGCCTACGCCTCGGAGATTTTCCGCGCGGCGATCCAGGCGATTCCCTTCGGCCAGATCGAAGCGGCCAAGGCGTTCGGCCTCAACGGTTTCGGTCTGTTCCGCCGGGTCACGCTGCCGATCATGGCGCCTTACGCCATGGCCGGGATGGCCAACCTGTGGATCAACCTGATCAAGGACAGCGCGCTGATCAGCGTGGTCGGCACCAACGAGCTGCTGTACACCGCCAAGCAAGGCGCGGGTTCGACGCGCCACTATCTGTTGTTCTACCTCACGGCTGCCGCGCTGTACTACGCGGTGACCCTGGCGTCGAACTATCTTTCGGGACGGTTGGAGCGACGCATTCGTCGCTGGATGCCTCTTGTTGACTGAACCGGCAGAGAGAATGAAATGATTCCAGCGTGGATAGTTGAATACGGGGCGCTGTTGGGCCGGGGGCTGCAAACCACCCTCATCATTCTGTTGGTCTCCAGTGTGTTCGGTTACCTGCTGGCGGTGCTGGTGGCGCTGGCGCGGATCTCGAAAAACAAGGTGATCGCCAAGGTCAGCCTGTTCTACACCAGCGTCACGCGCGGCACGCCGTTGCTGATCCAGATCTACATCTACTACTACGGGCTCGGCAGCCTGTTTGCCCAGTTCCCACTGATTCGTGGCAGCTTCCTCTGGCCTTACCTGCGCGACGGCTACTGGTACATCGTGTTCGCCCTGGTGGTGTCGATGGGGGCCTATGTCGGCGAAGTGATTCGCGGTGGCCTGCTGGCGGTGCCCAAGGGTGAGATGGAAGCCGCGTCGGCCTTTGGCATGACCGCGCGTCAGTCGTTGCTGCGGGTGCGCTTGCCCCGGGCCCTGCGCCTGCTGTTGCCGACCCTGGCGGGGGAGACCGTGATGCTGCTCAAGTCCACGGCACTGGCCTCGACCATCGCCGTGATCGACCTGCTCGGCGCCGCCAACGTGGTCCGCGCGCAAACCCTGCAAGTGTACGAACCCCTGTTGCTGGTGGCCGGTGTCTACGTCTGCCTGACCTTCCTGATCGAAGCGCTGTTTGCCTTCGCCGAGCGGCGCGGAACGCCTGTGCGCAGGTCGGCCTGATGAGCTCGTCCAACGTCGACCGCTCGCTGCAGGGCATTGGCCTGTGCACCCTGGGCTACGCGTTCCTGTCATTGCAGGATGCTGTCATCAAGTGGCTGGTGGCCGATTATTCGGTGGTCACCATTCTGTTCTGGCGCGCCGCCGTGGTGGTCGTGGCCGTGCTGCTGGCGGGGCGCTCGCGCGTTATCCAGCGGGCCTGGCATTCACCGAGCCGGCGCCTGCTGGTGGTGCGCGGCTTGCTGTCGATAGTGGCCTGGGTGTTGTACTACACGGCGGCCCGGGACTTGACCCTGGCCGAGATGACCACCCTGTATTTTTCCGCGCCGATCATGGTCACGGTGCTGGCGGCGGTGATCCTCAAGGAGCGCGCCAGCGGCTGGCAATGGTTCAGCCTGATCGTCGGATTCGTCGGGGTGGTCATTGCCTGTCGCCCCGACCACATGACCGAGCCGTTGCCCATCGTCCTGACCCTGCTGGCGGCGATGTGCTGGGCGTTCACCTACATCCAGCTGCGACAGGTGGATGACCAGACCTCCGTGCTGGAGCAGATGCTGATCACCAATGTGGTGTTTGTGATTTGCATGGCGGTGGCCCTGCCGTGGACCTACACACCCTCGCCGACACCGGCCTGGCTGGGCATGCTCGGCGCCGGACTGGTGGGCGGCATCGGCCAGTTCCTGCTGTTCGCCAGTTTCCGCCGCGCCACCGCGACCTTGCTCGCACCGTTCGAATACACCGGCTTGATCTGGGCGTTTGTCCTGTCGAGCCTGGTCTGGGGCACGCTGATGGACACGTCACTGATGATCGGCGCCGGGTTGATCGCCGTCAGCGGCACCCTGGCGATGATCTTCGGCCGGCACCCATCACAGGACGTCGTCGGTGCTGAATGCTCCGTGACGCAGCCCCTTTATCCAGCAACGGCAGATATGCAGTCCGTTGGCGGCGCTGAAGGTCTCGGGGTTCAGGCACCACTCGAGCCAGAGACCGTCGAGCATCGCCGATAGGCCGATGGCCGCCAGGCGCGTGTCGTGAATCACGAAACCTTCGCTGGCCGCCAGGCCGTCGAGCAACTGGCGGATCAGATCGAGGTAGGCGCGGTAGCTTTTTTCGTGGGACTGGCTGACGTGTTCGGAGTGACGGATCAGGCTCCAGAACACCACCCACACCCCGAGCAGTTTCGGGTCCATGACCCTGGGCGAAAACGAGCCTTCCAGGAAGGCATCGATCTTCTGCGCAGGTGTCTGTGCCTGTTCGATTTCCTGGAGCAGGGCAGCGGTCAGCTCGCTCGCGAGCCGCTGGTAGGTGTCGGCGATCAGTGCCTCGATGCTGCCGAAGTGATGGTTGAGCAAACCCACGGACACCCCGGCTTCGGTGGCGATGCGCCGCACGGATATACCGGCGTGCCCGTCGCGGCCCAGGCAGCGCAGGGTGGCCGCCACCAGCATTTCGCGGCGGTCTTCGGGTTCGGCGCGACGGTTTTTCGGGGCATCGGTTGTCACAAGGCTGTCCCTGGATGAGCTTTCACGCTGTCGAGCTTAGTTGAACGCCTGTTCAATCACCAGCCTCGGCAACAGCGATACAGCGTTTTTCAACGGTCATGACAGGAGGGAAAACCAATGCCGCAGGATATTTCGTTCAGTGTCAGCAACAACAACGGCGATGCCGTGCGGGTCGGCGCCTGGCGCTATGCCGGCGACGGCAGCGGGCCGAACATGCACCTGCAGGCCGGGGTGCATGCCGATGAAATCGCCGGGATGCTGGTCCTGCATGTGCTGATGCAACGACTACAGATCGCCGAAACCCAGGGTCGGCTCAAGGGCCAGGTGACCGTGGTGCCACAGGCCAATCCTCTGGGCATCGGACAGTTTCGCCAGGGCCGGATTCTCGGGCGTTACCACGACGCGACCGGGCACAACTTCAATCGCGCGTTCGACCAGTCGGCGGCCATGGCGCGACCTTCGACCTGCGTCCAGCAATGGCAAAAAAAACTGGTGCAACTGGCCGCCCCGGCCGACGTGATGCTCGACCTGCACACCGACGACGAAGCCTTGCCGTACCTCTACGTGCACCGCAGTTTCTGGCCCCGCGGTCGCGAACTGGCGGCGGCGATGAAGATGGACGTGGCGATCATCTGGGATGACGGCGGCGATGGCTCCTTCGAAGAAACCATCATCGCCCCGTGGATACGCGACGGCGTCACAGCAGGGCGCATGGCCGCGACCCTGGAGCTGCGCGGGCAGGGCGATGTCAACGACCGCTTCGCCGAGTCCGATGCCGAAGGGCTGTACAACTGGCTGTGCGCGTTCGGCGTCATCGATGAGTCCGTGGCGCCTGCAGACTGGCCCGTCGAAGCCGTGGAAATGGGCCACATGGAAACCCTCATCGCCCCGCAACCCGGCGTGCTGATCTTCGAAAAAGAGCTGGGGGATTTTGTCGAAGAAGGGCAGCGCTTTGCCCGGATCCTCAGAACCCCGGGCGACCCGACTTCCGAAGTGGTCCTGCATGCCGAACAAGCAGGACGCCTGGTCACGCGCTATCGCGACCGACTGATCGCCCAGGGCATGGGCGTAGCAAAATTCACCGGCAGCCGGGTGTCGCGTCACTGGAGCGGCGGGTTGCTCGACCCGAACTAAGCCTCACCCTCGAAGTAGCAGAGTCATGACATTTGTGGCGAGGGGGCTTGCCCCCGTTGGGCTGCGAAGCGGCCCCCGCTTTTCTCCAGTCAGATGGTGCAGTCAGGTTTTGCGACGGCTTCGCCGCCGAACGGGGGCAAGCCCCCTCGCCACAAGGACGGTATTAGCTCCAGAGTTAGCGTCCACCAATGATCCCGTGCGATGTATGTGTTGTTGCGCTAATTGAACCTACCGACATTTGTGGCGAGGGGGCTTGCCCCCGTTGGGCTGCGAAGCGGCCCCCCGCTTTTCTCCAGTCAGATGGTGCAGTCAGGTTTTACGACGGCTTCGCCGCCGAGCGGGGCGGTGCGGCGATCCGACAAGCCCCCTCACCACAAAAGCAGTTAGTCACAGGTTCGGTATCTATTCACGCGGATCAATCTGATCCAACACCCGATTCGCCGTAATCTCCGCCAGCATCACACTATTGGAAATCCCCAACAGGGCATTGCGCGACCCACCCTCCAGATGATCCACCAACTGATGCACCATCACATCGACCGAGGCCAGCGTCTCGACCAGATACACCATCAGCGTTTCGGTATCGGCCTCGGGGTCGACGGTAAACAGAGTGCCAGGTGTGCGCGGTGTGGCTTTGATGTCTGCGGTGGAGGGGACGTGGAAGGCGGATTCGGCGGCCTCGTTGAGCCTGTTTGAATCGGATTCGCAGGGGGATGTCGGATCGGTGTCCGGCGGGTTGGGGGTGACCTTGAACATGGCAACTCTCCGTCTACGAGTTAAAGCTGCACCATTCGGTTCCAAGCGAAGGGTGGCAGCTGTACGCAGGTTGGAACCCGGGGTAAACGGAACCCGGCAGACCTCGAAGGTCTCCCACGCACAGCCGCCATAACGGAGTACAGGCTCAAAAGCATGCAGCATTGTTATGAAGGGCGTCATGCGCCGTTTACTCATCAGGGTTCCAAGCCTGATCGCTGAATTGGCAGCGATGCGGACACGATAGAACCCGGACCTAGGGCGCACAAGCCGGCGGATTCTGGCGTACCCGTAGGCAACGACGCAAGGTCTTGTAGCCCGCCGGAAACAACCTACAACCTTTTTAAACAAGCGCTCGTGGGCAATGTGGAGCGATCCCCACGCAAGCAAAAAACATCCCCGGCCAACTGAATTCCGGCTTTCGTGTATCGCTGTGTATCAGCGCACGAAATCCGACTACAACCCTACAAAACCCACTCATCACGGATACAGCCCGGATACACCACTGGGGCCAAATAGACCGGCCAAAGCGAGCAGCACAACGCCGCTCGCCACCAGGTTCATCAACCCTTGTGGTATGACCAAAAGTGGTCCCGCCACGCCATTGATCCGGAGTATCAACATGTCTCGTATCCAGTCGAACAAAACCCGTATTGGCCTGATCGCTGTTGCATTGGTCGGCGGTATCAACTTCGCGTCCTCGGCGTTTTCCGCCGAAGCCTTGCCCCAGGGCTATCAACTGGCCTCCGCCGAGAAGACCAGCGAAGGCAAGTGTGGCGAAGGCAAGTGCGGTGCCAGCGAAGCCAGCGCCCAAAAGACCCAGGCCGAAGGCAAGTGCGGTGAAGGCAAGTGCGGCGATGCGTCCTTCGCCCGCACCGACACCGATGATGACGGCCGCGTCTCGCTCAAGGAACTGCTGGCCGTGGCGCCCAAGGGGACAGAGGAATTCAAAGCGATGGACGCCAACGGCGACGGTTTCCTGTCCGAGGGGGAGGTGTACAAGTTCCGCACCAACCAGTACACCTCCAACGGCAAGAAAGTGCCGACGGAGTTGTTTACCAAGTTGAGCCAGGCTAAAGAGTGATCAGCCGCTAACAAAAAACCCTTCCTGCGTTGATGCGCAGGAAGGGTTTTTTGTATGGGTAGTACTGGTTTGGTTGTCAGGTGCGGAATTGCACTGCTATTGACCACCGATTGCCTCGGATTTAACCCGCAGGCTTTGTAACCATGACCGGCAGAGAACGGCCGATTGTGTTGAAAAAGTCGGTCCTTCCAGACTGCCGGCGTACTGCTTGCTGAAAACGCCTTTTTTGCGCGCAGCTACGTGAAATCCGAGCCCGGAATCCTCTGCTCAAAGTAAAGATTTCAGTCTCAAGCGCGTACTTTTCTGTCGTGGAAACCATGGCCGACTTTTTCAACAGAATCGGCCAACAGCGGACGTTCGGCTTCTTATGATTTCGGTTGCCACAGCCTGTCTGAGGTTCACTTATCTATATCGGTTCACCCTGTAGCTGGATGCATCGCAAAAAGACCGGTGCCGCTTAGCAGGAAAGGCTTAAGATGAGCGTAATCGTATCTGGGCTCCACATAACTTCAGAGAAAAATTTACGATCAGATCAAAGCGGTAAGGGCTGACTTTCAACCCTTTCCATTCTAGCGGTCTAAAAGGAAGTACGGTCGCCAGCATGCAGTCTACGGAAACGATATTCTTCCTGAAATCCAAATCTCGTTTTTTCAGTTACGACGATTAGTTTTCCATTGGCCCGCACAATTTGAGAGAGTACCGATGGATGCGGATGTCCATATGAATTTCGTGTCCCATAGGAAATGACAGCGTTCAAATTTGGCTTATGGTGGAGATCTGAGTTGTAAAATCTAGGTCCGCTCTGTGGAGCTGCACCATGGTGCGGCACTAGAATGGTTTGGGTGCGTGATAGCTCATGTTTGTAGTGAAGTTGGAAATCATTCCAAACGGTTGGCTCCCCAAGCGGGGCATCACCGGTACCGATCCAGCCAGGCAAGTATTTTACAGGCAAAGTATTATTGATATAGGACCACGTTTCATATGAGTGGTCATCGTGAAGTCGGAGATATTGATATGTTTGTTTGTAAAATTGAAATCTCGGGCCCGAGTACATCCCTAGAGATAAAAAATTACTGAGGCGTTTGCCCTCGGTTTCGTTTAACCAACTTGGCATGTATTTATCGATAGCGCTTCTGTACGCAGAAACCGCTAAATCACGGTTGGAACTTAGAGCGACCGCTTTCTTCTTTCCGCGTCCCGTCTTGGGACGGCTTTTTCGACGCCTCACATTAAGCCAAGCTACGATATCCTTGGCACCATTTTCCCTGTTAGATAATGCGGCGACTGGAAACCCAATGCTTTTGAGTTCTTCTTGGATTAGATCGCCTAACCTGTTGTCTAACCCTCTGTTCCAAAAACGTATCTTCCACTCGGAATTTATGGATCTTGAAGTTTTTTTTACCAACAGATCTTGATCGTCGTCGATAATACGCTCTAAAGCTCCCCCGATGCTATGAGCACCATGAGCGCTAATAACCACGCGTCCAGGAAGTTCACTTCCTGAGACTGGACGTTCGCCGAAGGGAGAGTCAGGGTTTTCAGGAGTATCGGGGCGCTCTTCGCGCGATCCTTTTTGCACCATTGTGATGGGACGCCCCCATAGAGTACTCCCTCCTGCCGCAATGCTATGTAGCTGTGCGACTGCGCGCTCGTCTAAAGATGCTGCTTGGCTGGCCAAGATAACCGCCAGCTCTACTGGCCCAAGGTATGGCAGAACAATTCTGTCAACCTCGTATCGCTCTACAAGGTCGCTGGCGCCGTTCATGTGGTCCCAATCGAAGTGGGAAAGGATCAAAAGATCGACCACAGGCTTAGCACTCCCGGGCCGATGCTCCAACCAAAGACGCCTAACGCTGTGCGTTAGCTCGGGAGTTTGTCGCCAATTTGCTAGAGCACCGCAGTCATAGATGTAGTCAAAACGGTGGTTATTAGTCGACTTAGAAAATTGCACGGAGGCAGAATGGAAGGAACCCTGGCCAACGCCATGTTGAATACGTGTGTGATAAATCGTCATCTTACTGTCAATCCTTAAGTACGCTAGTTGTGCAATACGCAACCTGTGCGCAGGAGCCTTCCCGACTATATCAAAAGCTCACTGATCGGCTAATTAAAAAAGCGAAAAAATCCACTTCCCCTGAAGCTATGCAAGCCGGTGTCCACTATGGGTTCAGGTTGTATAAAACCGTTTTAGAGCAAGTTTGACAGTCAGAATCGAAGCAAAAATCTTGTTCTCACGTAAGTTTTTGGAATTGCTGGTCAACCAACAATCGACAGATTTATGTAGCGCTACAGAGTTAAAGCAGTGAATGCATCTTCAAGCAGTCTGATAGGTTTCGGTCAGTCGCGTTGGTAAAAAAAATCGGCTGATAGTGGACGTCCGACTTCGTCTGTTTTCAACCCGGCCAAAAAGGAGCTCTATAAGTAATCGGCTCTAAGTTGCAGAAAATTTTCCCAGCACCATAAGTGTGGTTTTTTTTAGATCCAAGCAGCGTACACCTGTATTCGCAATACTTAAAAGTTAAACGTATGGGTTCTTGCGTGCATGAAGAGGAGCGGGATTGCAATTAATTCTAAGTTGAGTCGGCCAACTGGCAAAGAGTAATGCATCCTGCTCTTGTGATAAATTTCGTTTCTTCCGCCTCCGCTGGCAGCATATACAAAACGTCGAGAGGTAACTCCTGTCCTGCATGTTTCAATTCTGCCTTCAATCGAGATAAAGGCTCACCTGACGGCCCAACAATCAAGATATCGTAATCACTGCCAATACCAAAGAGTGCGGAGCCAAACATGAAGGATTCGAACTCCTGCAGCGACTCGCAGGAGTTAAGAAGGTGGCTTGCTACTTCTCCTGCCGTCATCAACCTTTCTTCAATAGCACCTTCAACTCTTCCCATTTCATCACCTTGCAACCAAGTTCCTGTCCTGCTTCGACGGCCTTTCGAGTGGGGTTTCCGTGAGGATTGATATTCCAAGCAATATCGATGGGGCCGAACTTATCCCATAGGGTGCGAACGTGGTCGGCTATTGGCTCGTACTCCCTGATCATTCCCACCCTGAGTGTGCGCCCATTGACGAGAGTAATAGAGTAGATGCGGTCAAATTCTCTAATGACTGTCGTAACGGATCGATCCTGTCTGATGAGCCGGTCCGAAAAGAAGAAATCCTTATGAGTAGCAGTGTTTACGTTCCCACTATCAAGTGCAGAGCCAAGCGTACCAGCGCTTCCCCAGCCTATATTGTTTTCTTCTATATACCTGATCGCCCCGCCTTCCCAGACACATTCCTTTCGATATCCGCACAGGAAATCCATGTCGGGAAACTCTTCGTGGTACTGCGCCGCTGATCCGGCGTTGATCATATAAGAGGCCGAGATTACCGCCACTACATCTGGCTGATCTCGGACTGTGATCCTTATAGCGTCACCTCGAACGTGCTCCGCCGACGTTACACCGCGCGTTTCCAGGATGTTTGCCAGTGCGTATTTCACCTGCCAGTTCATGCGAAGACACCATCCATCTCAGCTGGAAAGCGAATAGCGCTGCCGGCGATACCACAAACGTGACGTTCGGAGAGACCCCGAACATGTTCCTGGTATCGAGCGAATGTCTCGCGCTCTTTTTCTGTCGCGTGATGCAGGTTCGCCTTGATGATAGCTTGGATGCGGAAATGGTTCGGGAGGATGACACCTCGCATTCTCTGCGCCCACGTCCCTTCTATTTCAGATTCCGGATCGTACTCGAAGCTCGATCCGGTATCTGACGCCAATTCATTCCATATGGCCTTGTTTTCGGCCATGGCGGCGGCCACAGCCTCTCTGACTTGGCCACGCTCATCGTATGAATGAATGCCTTGCTTGTGTGCCAAGGCAGCGAGATGGTTACTCTTCCAACCTAACAACGTACTCCGTGTATAAGCGTCGGAATTTTTGTCGATGGTCGTATGACAGGTGGGGCAAAGCAGAATGAGGTTTTCGAAAGAGTCGGTAGCAAACTCTCCGGCTGGCCTCTCTTTATGACGCGGTCCCTTATCTCCGTGCGGAACCACATGAGCCATCTCAGCTATATGCTTGTCTCCACCCATTTCAGCGGGAAAAAGAGGTTGAAGGCAGTCGGGATGCTGGCAATGACCTGCCGCTTCCGAAAACAACCGCAGTTTTGTTTCTGTAGGAATATGTTTTCGATCTGCCATAGTTACAAGCCTGATGCCCAACGAGACTAGAAGTGGAGCAAATTATACAGCCTGCCTGAGTGGTGAATACAGAATGTCCGCTTCAAATGCCCGCTCATCTCGAACTCAATCGAATGAGCCAGTCTAAGCCCCCCCCCATCACGCCTTAACCCACCGCTGCCGACTCCAACTACTCAACCCATCAACCGCAAACACCAGCACCAACATCGCCAAAATCACCGTGCTCGCCTGAGCCTCCTGAAACAGACTAAGGCTCACATAGAGCATCTGCCCCAACCCCCCAGCCCCAACAAACCCCAGCACGCTCGCCATCCGAATGTTGTTCTCCCAGCGGTACAAAATGTACGCCAGCAACTGCGGAAACAGGTTGGGCAGGGTGCCGTAGCAGAAGGCCCAGACCACATTACCACCCTGCAATCGAATGGCTTCGGCAGGTTGCGGCGGAGTGTTCTCCAGCGCTTCGGCGAACAGGCGGCCGAGTACGCCGGTGGTGTGCATGGCCAGTGCCAGGGTGCCGGCGTTCGGGCCGAGGCCGGCGGCCAGTACCATCAGCGCGGCCCACACCAATTCGGGAATGGCGCGCAGGCCATTGAGTACAAGTCGCGACGCGCTCTGCAACAGCCAGCCGAAGCGTCCGGCCGCCGGCAGCGCCAGCAGCAGGCCAAACACTGCCGCGAGCAGTGTGCCGAGGGCGGACATCGCCATGGTTTCCACGGCGCCACGGCCGATGGCTTGCAGGTGGCCGGGGCTCAAGTCCGGGCTGAGAAAACGCAGTACGTAGGCGCCCATCTGTTTCAGGTTTCCGCTGCCCGTCAGTTCGCCGAGGTCGATGCCCAGGTAGCGGAACGAGGCGACGACCGCGGTGCCGATGCACAGGATCAGCAGCAGGTTGATCAGGCGATTCATGCGAACCTCCAGCGCAGCAGGCGGCTGATCTGGTCGGCGAACAGCACCAGGACGAAGAAGGTCAGCAGCATGCTCGCCACTTCACCGCCGGCGAACATGCGCAGCGACAGGTCGATTTGCTGGCCCAGTCCGCCGGCGCCGACGAAGCCCATCACCACGGACGCGCGGATCGCGCATTCCCAGCGGTACACGGTGTACGACAGCAGCTCTGCCGCGACATTGGGCAGGATGCCGTAGCAGAACGCCGCCAACCGGCCACTGCCGGCTTGCAGCAGTGAGTGGGCGGGGCGCTGGTCGACGGACTCGAAGATTTCCGCGTAGACCTTGCCCAGCATGCCGCTGTAGGTGATGGCGATGGCCAGCACCCCGGCCGTCGGGCCAAGGCCGACGGCGCGCACGAACAGCAGGGCCCAGACGATTTCCGGCACGCTGCGCAGGAAGATCAGCAAGCCGCGCACCGGCCAGCGCAACAACCGGCCCAGGGCGCTCGGGCGGCCACCGCGCGAGGCCGCTGACAGCGACAGGGCGCGGCTGGCGAGCAGGCTGGCGGGCACGGCCAACAGCAAGGCCAGGGCCATGCCGGCGGTGGCGATGGCCAGGGTCTGCAAGGTGGCTTGCCACAGCAACTGGAGGAACTCTTCGCCGTGGGCCGGTGGCCAGAAGGCCGAAACGAAACGGCCCATTTCACTCTGGCTGTCGGCCTTGAGCAGCACGCCCAGGTCCAGTTCGCTGAAGTGGATGCCGGGCCACAGCAGGGCCAGCGCCAACAGGCTGAGCAGCAGGCGGGGCAGGGTGGCCGGGTCTCGTGTATCGCGCGTCAGCATCGGGGAATCTGCAGGCTCAAGGGCGCCACCGGAGCGGGCGGGGATTGCAGTTGCTCGTTGGCGTAGAGCTTGTCGAGCAAATCTTGGTCGATGTCGGCAGAGGGAAGATCGAAGAGGATCTGGCCGTCGCGCAAACCGATGATGCGCGAGAAGTTGCTCAGCGCCAGATCCACCGCATGCAGGCTGGCGACCAGGGTCACCTTGTGTTCCCGGGCGTGGCGGCAGAGGATCGACAGGGTGTGCCCGGCCAGCACCGGGTCCATCGCCGACACCGGCTCATCGGCCAGCAGCACGTCGGGGGCCTGGTACAGCACGCGGGCAATGCCCACGCGTTGCAGTTGGCCACCGGACAATTGCTGGCACTGGGCGAACAGCTTGTCGCCCAGATCGAGTTTAACCAGGGCCGCGCGTGCGCCGGGCACATCCACCGGATGCAACAGGCTCAGCAGGCTTTTGGCAAAACCCCATTGCCCCAGTTTGCCGGCCAGCACCGCCGTGACCACGCGCTGGCGCGGTGGCAGTGGCGGTGCCTGATGCACCAGGCCGATGCGCGCGCGCAGGCGTTGGCGCTGTCGGGCGCCGAGCTGCCAGGCTTGCTCGCCGAGCACTTCGACCGTGCCGCTGCCGGGGCGCAGGGCGGTGGCCAGCAGGTTCAGCAGGCTCGACTTGCCGGCGCCGGACGGGCCGATGATCGCCACCTGCTCACCGGCGCTGATGTGCAGGTCGACCTCATGCAACGCCCGCACGCCCGTGTCGTGGGTGAGGCTGACCCGGTTCAGATGCAAGGTCATTTCAGCAGGTCGGCAGCGCGCGCGGCTTCCTCGATGCCCTTGTAGTTCTCAGGCTTGGTCTCGATGAAGCGGCTGGCGGCCTGCAGGTCCAGGATCGCCTTTTGCTCCGGGTTGGCCGGGTCGAGCGCGAGGAAGGCGCCCTTGATTTTCTCGGCCAGGGCGGGGTCGAGGGTGCCGCGCACGGTCCAGTTGTAGTCGAAGTAGGCCGGCGTGGTGGCGAAGACCTTGACCTTATCGGTGTCGACCTTGCCGGCCTTGACCAGTTTTTCCCAGACGCTGGCGTTGAGCACGCCGGCATCCACTTTGCCGGCCTGAACCCAGGCGACCGTGGCGTCGTGGGCGCCGGAGTAACCGACGCGGCTGAAATAGGTTTCCGGCTTGATGCCGTCCTGCAGCATGAAATAACGCGGCATCAGGCTGCCGGACGTCGACGAGACCGAGCCGAAGGCGAAGGATTTGCCCTTGAGGTCGGCCAGGGATTTGACCGCTGGATCGGCGGTGATGAATTTGCTGGTGAACTGCGCATCCTGCTCACGCTGTACCAGTGGAATGGCATTGCCGGTTTTCAAACGCGCCTGCACGAAGGTGAAGCCGCCCAGCCAGGCCATGTCGATGCGGTCCGTGGCCAGCGCCTCGACCACCGCCGGGTAGTCGGACACCGGTACGAACTCGACCTTCATGCCCAGTTGCTTTTCCAGGTATTCGCCCAGTGGCTTGAACTTGCGCAGCAATTCGGTGGGGGCTTCGTCGGGAATGGCGCTGACCTTGAGGGTCTCGGCCGCCTGTGCCAGCAGGGTGGAAAGGGACAGGGTCAGGCCGACGGCCATAACCAGGGTACGTTTGAGCATGGAAGTTCTCCGGTTCAATAGCGGAAAAATGTCGATGCGCCCCGCACAAGCTGATTGCTGCACGACGCTTCGTGAGGGTAGACGAAAACGGCGCGATTATAGGGAGTCCTGCGTGCTTGACCAGCCTTGTGTAGGAGCGAGCCTGCTCGCGATGGACTCAAGAGCGCTGCGTTTAGTCAGTAAACACGCGGCATCGTTAACGACCATCGCGAGCGAGCTCGCTCCTACAGGGATTACTTACATCCGCGCCAACGCCTGCGCCAGGTCCGCGCGCAAGTCCTCGACGTCCTCAACCCCCACCGACAACCGCACCAGCCCATCACCAATCCCCAGCTCTGCGCGGGTATCGGGCGGGATGGTGGCGTGGGTCATGATCGCCGGGTGTTCGATCAGGCTTTCCACGCCGCCCAGGCTCTCGGCCAGGGCGAAGATCTGTACGTTTTCGAGGAAGCGTTTGGCGCCGGCCAGGTCGCTGTTGAGGTCGAGGGAGATCATCCCGCCGAATCCGCGCATTTGCCGTTGGGCCAGTTCGTGTTGCGGGTGCGAGGGCAGGCCGGGGTAGTAGACCCGGGAGACTTGCGGCTGACGCTCCAGCCACTGCGCCAGGTCCAGTGCGTTGCTGCAATGACGCTCCATGCGCAGGGCCAGGGTCTTCACGCCGCGCAGGGTGAGGAAGGCATCGAACGGACCGGCGATGGCGCCGACGGCGTTTTGCAGGAAGCCCAGGCGCTCGGCCAGTTCGGCGTTCTGCCCGACCACGGCGATGCCGCCAATCACATCAGAGTGGCCGTTGAGGTATTTGGTGGTCGAGTGCAGCACGATGTCGAAACCCAGTTCCAGCGGGCGCTGGATCCACGGGCTGGCGAAGGTGTTGTCGGCCACGCTGATGATGCCGCGCGCACGGCAGGTGCGGGCGATGGCGGCGAGGTCGGTGAGGCGCAGCAGCGGATTGCTCGGGGTCTCGACCATGACCATGCGGGTGTCGTCCTGCAGGGACGCCTCGAACGCCGCCAGGTCGGTCAGGTCGACGAAGCTGAAGCGGTGCCCGGCGCTGCGCTGGCGCACCTTGTCGAACAGGCGGAAGGTGCCGCCGTACAGGTCGTTGCCGGAGACGACGTGCGATCCGGCGTCGAGCAGTTCGAGCACCGTGGAAATGGTCGCCAGGCCCGAGGCGAAAGCAAAGCCCCGGGTGCCGCCTTCGAGGTCGGCCACGCAACGCTCCAGCGCCCAGCGCGTCGGGTTGTGCGAGCGCCCGTAGTCGAGGCCCTTGTGTACCCCGGGGCTCTGCTGCAGGTAGGTGGAGTTGGCGTAGATCGGTGGCATCAAGGCCCCGGTCGACGGGTCCGGCGTTTGCCCGGCATGGATCACCCGGGTGGCGAAGCCCTGAGGCGGGGCGTTTTTGTCCTGTTGACTCATGGCAGGGATCTCCGCAAATGGTTGAGCATGTCGGTTCGGGTAATCAGGCCGTGGAAGCCCGAGGCATCCTGGATGATCGCCACCAGCCCACGGCCCAGCTCTGCCTCCAGTTCCGCCAGGGTGGCAGCGGGGGGCAGGGTCTGCAGTTTGTCGGTCATGGCGCTGGCCACGGTTTTACGGAAGTGCGCAACGTCCTCGTGCACCCCCAGCAGGATGTCGGACTCGTCGATCACGCCGACCAGTTGCTGACCCTTCACCAGCACCGGCAATTGCGACACGTCCGCCAGGCGCATGCGCTGGAACGCGGTGAGCAGGGTGTCGTCGGGGCCGACGCTGATCACCCGGCCATCCTCGAAACGTCGTGCGATCAGGTCGCGCAGGTCGCCGTAGTGCTTGCGTTGCAGCAGGCCCTGATCGTTCATCCACTGGTCGTTGTAGACCTTCGACAGGTAACGCGTACCGGTGTCGCAGACGAAGCTCACCACCCGTTTCGGCTGGGTCTGTTCGCGGCAGTAACGCAGCGCCGCCGCCAGCAAGGTACCGGTCGACGAGCCGCCGAGTATGCCTTCGGCGCGCAGCAACTGGCGGGCATGGTCGAAGCTTTCTTCATCGCTGATCGAATAGGCGTGGCGCACGCTGGAGAGGTCGGCAATCGACGGGATGAAGTCTTCGCCGATGCCTTCCACCGCCCAGGAACCGGGGGTGGGGAGGGTGCCACCGCGGCTGTATTCGGCCATCACCGAACCGACCGGGTCGGCCAGGACCATTTCCAGGTCCGGCTGCACGCGTTTGAAGAAACGGGTCAGGCCGGTGAGGGTACCGGCCGATCCGACGCCGACGACGATGGCGTCCAGATCGTGCTGGGTTTGCGCCCAGATCTCCGGCGCGGTGCTGCATTCGTGGGCCAGCGGGTTGGCCGGGTTGTTGAACTGGTCGGCGAAGAACGCATCGGGAATTTCCGCCGCCAGCCGTGCGGCGACGTCCTGGTAGTACTCGGGATGGCCCTTGCCGACATCGGAGCGGGTGATGTGCACCTCGGCGCCCATGGCCTTGAGGTGCAAGACCTTCTCGGTGGACATCTTGTCCGGCACCACCAGCACGACGCGATAGCCCTTGGCGCGGCCGACCAGGGCCAGGCCCAGGCCAGTGTTGCCGGCGGTGGCTTCGACGATGGTGCCGCCGGGGCGCAGGCGACCGTCGCGTTCGGCGGTGTCGATCATGGCCAGACCGATGCGGTCCTTGATCGAACCGCCGGGGTTCTGTGATTCGAGT
Organism: Pseudomonas sp. ACN5; assembly: GCF_002303975.1. Lineage (NCBI taxonomy): Bacteria > Pseudomonadati > Pseudomonadota > Gammaproteobacteria > Pseudomonadales > Pseudomonadaceae > Pseudomonas > Pseudomonas sp. ACN5. The sequence continues at coordinate 96,365 of NZ_MRCP01000018.1, forward strand.
TTGAGAAACAGCGTGCAGGGACCGGTATCGAACCGGCTGACGCGTACCAGCGGGGTATTGCCAATCAGTTCGAGTACGGCAGGACGGGAATAGTCGGGCATGTCATCACTCCTTGCGTGAATCCGCACTGGATGGACAGCAATCCGCGCCGGGTCTTCGCGCCGGTCGCGGGCAATGCATCGCTTGGACCATAGGCCGGGATCGGGTCGTCCGCAACCTCGTACGGCCAGCCGGTCACCTCGACGCTTTTTCCTCGCCAGCAACCACAAAAAACATAATTTCGCTATTTCCCGGCTCCGAACAGAATGCGGCCAACACCCTGATACCGATAGCCGCAGCAGAAGAACAACAGTGATCAGCATCGAGGCGGCAGCCATGACCGACCTGAATCAAACCACCTTTCAGAAGTGCACAGCCATGACAGTTGATAAAACCGCAATTGATACGCTTGTTGTTGGCGCCGGCCAGGCCGGCGTGGCCATGAGTGAACACCTGAGCAAACTCGGTGTGCCCCACCTCGTGCTGGAGCGCAACCGTATCGCCGAAGCCTGGCGCACCGGCCGCTGGGATTCGCTGGTGGCCAACGGTCCTGCCTGGCACGACCGCTTCCCGGGCCTGGAATTCGACGGCCTGGACCCGGACGCCTTCGCCGGCAAAGAGCAGGTGGCCGAGTACTTCGAAGCCTATGCCCGCAAGTTCAACGCGCCGATCCGCACCGGTGTTGAAGTCAAGAGCGTACAACGTAATGCCGACCGTCCGGGTTTCACCGTTGAAACCTCTGACGGCGTGATCGAGGCCCGCCACGTGGTGGTCGCCACCGGCCCGTTCCAGCGTCCGGCCATTCCGCCGATTGCTCCGCCAATGGCCGGCATCAGCCAGATTCACTCCGCCCAGTACTACAACCCGCAGCAACTGGCCGAAGGCGCGGTGCTGGTGGTGGGCGCCGGGTCGTCGGGCGTGCAGATCGCCGATGAGCTGCAACGTTCCGGCAAACAGGTCTACCTCTCGGTCGGCGCCCACGACCGTCCGCCGCGCGCCTATCGCAACCGCGATTTCTGCTGGTGGCTGGGGGTGCTGGGCGAGTGGGATGCCGAGGCCATGCAACCGGGCAAGGAACACGTGACCATCGCCGTGAGCGGTGCCCGTGGCGGCCACACCGTCGACTTCCGTCGCCTGGCGCATCAGGGCATGACCCTGGTCGGCCTGACTCAATCGTTCAATGGCGCCGTGGTGAGTTTTGAAGACAACCTCGCCGACAACATCCGCCGTGGCGATGAAAACTACCTCGCGCTGCTCGACAAGGCCGACGCCTATATCGAGCGCAACGGCCTGGACCTGCCGCTGGAACCCGAAGCCCGGGCCATGCTGGCCGATCCGGATTGCGTGACAAACCCAATCCTGGAACTGGACCTGCTCAAGGCCGGCGTGACCACGATCATCTGGGCCACCGGTTACTCCACCGACTACAGCTGGCTGAAGGTCGATGCCTTCAAGGAAAACGGCAAACCGCAGCACCAGCGCGGCGTGTCGGCCGAGCCCGGCGTGTATTTCGTCGGGTTGCCGTGGCAGTCCCGTCGTGGCTCCGCGTTCATCTGGGGCGTTTGGCACGACGCCAAGCACATCGCCGATCACATCGTTAAACAGCACACCTATTTCAACTATCGGGATGCGACCCAGCGTCAAGCCGACGCCGCCCGCGCACCCGTTCAGAAAGCCAGCCTCATGGGAGTTCGTTAATGCCTACTCATACCCGCATCCGCATGTTCAACACCAAAGACACCTACCCGAACCAGACGCTGGACAACGATTTGTGCCAGGCCGTGCGCGCCGGCAATACCGTGTATGTCCGTGGCCAGGTCGGCACCGATTTCAACGGCCAGCTGGTGGGCCTCGGTGATCCGCGCGCCCAGGCCGAACAGGCCATGCGCAACGTCAAGCAATTGCTGGAAGAGGCGGGCAGCGACCTGAGCCACATCGTCAAGACCACCACCTACCTGATCGACCCGCGCTATCGCGAGCCGGTGTACCAGGAAGTCGGCAAGTGGCTCAAGGGTGTGTTCCCGATTTCCACCGGCCTGGTGGTCAGTGCCCTCGGCCAGCCGCAGTGGCTGATGGAAATCGACGTGATTGCCGTTATCCCTGAATAAGGACTTCGCCATGACTTTTTCCATCGTGGGTCGCTGCGCCGAGACCGGCCAGTTGGGCATTGCCATCAGTTCTTCGAGCATCGCCGTCGGCGCGCGCTGCCCCTGGCTGCGGGCCGGGGTGGGCGCGGTGTCGAGCCAGAACATCACGCTGCCGGCCCTTGGCCCGCAGATCCTCGATGAACTGGCCAACGGCTCGGCGCCGCCCCAGGCGCTGGACCACTCGTTGACCCGCAACGGCTATAGCCAGTACCGCCAGGTGGCGGTCGTCGATGCCCACGGTCGTACCGCGGTGTTCAGCGGCAACCATGCGCTGGGCATCAACAACGCGGTGGCCGGTGACCAATGCGTGGCGGCCGGCAATCTGCTGGCCAACAGTGGGGTGATCGAGGCGATGGTCGCGGCCTTCGAAAACAGCGAAGGCTGCCTCGCCACTCGCCTGATGAACGCCTTGCAGGCCGGGCAGGACGCTGGCGGCGAAGCGGGCGCGGTGCACTCGGCGGCGTTGTCGGTGGTCGGTGACCTGACCTGGCCGATTGTCGATTTGCGGGTGGATTGGGCCGATGAAAACCCGATTGGCGAGCTGGGCAAACTGTGGACGGCCTACGAGCCGCAATTGCAGGACTACCTGACCCGCGCCCTCAATCCGACCCTGGCCCCCGCGTATGGAGTGCCCGGCGATGAGTGAGTTGCGCAGCCGCGCCATGCTCGCGCAGTTGATCGGGTTCGCCACGGTCAGCCGCGATTCGAACCTTGCGCTGATCGAGTTCGTGCGTGACTACCTGCACGAGCTGGGCGTGGCGTGCGAACTGATCTACAACGCTGAGCGGACCAAGGCCAATCTGTTGGCCACGGTCGGCCCGAGCGTGGCCGGCGGCATCGTGCTGTCCGGTCACACCGACGTGGTGCCGGTGGACGGCCAGGCCTGGACGGTCGAGCCGTTCAATATGAGCGAGGCGGGCGGCAAGCTGTACGGTCGCGGCACCGCGGACATGAAAGGCTATCTGGCCTCGGTGCTGGCCGCCGTGCCGGTGTTTCTCTCCAGCCCTTTGAAGCGCCCGGTGCATTTGGCGTTTTCCTATGACGAAGAGGTCGGCTGCCTTGGCGTGCGCGGTTTGCTGGAGGTGTTGCCCCAACGCATCCCGGCCCCGGCGTTGTGTTTGATTGGCGAGCCGACCGAGCTCAAACCGGTGCTCGGCCACAAGGGCAAGCTGGCGATGCGTTGTCACGTACGCGGTGCGGCCTGTCATTCGGCCTACGCGCCTTATGGGGTCAATGCCATCGAGCAGGCCGCGCGCCTGATCGGTCGGCTGGGCGACATCGGCGCCACCCTGGCCCGGCCGTCATTGCACGACAAGCGCTTCGATCCGGCGTTCTCGACCGTGCAGGTCGGCGTAATCCAGGGCGGTACGGCGCTGAACATCGTGCCAGCGGACTGCCGTTTCGATTTCGAGATCCGCGCCTTGCCGGACTTCGCTCCGCAAGTGGTCGTCGATGAGCTGCAGGATTACGCCGAGCAGACGTTGCTGCCGGCCATGCAGGCCGTGGACACCGATACCGCGATCCGCTTTGAAAAAATCTCGGCCTATCCAGGCTTGGCGACACCCGCCGACAGCGCCGCCGCCCGGCTGATTGCCGAGCTGTGCGGCAGCGATGATTTCGGCACCGTGGCCTTTGGCACCGAAGGCGGGCTGTTCAATCAGGCCGGGATTGCGACCGTGGTCTGCGGTCCCGGCAGCATGGACCAGGGGCACAAGCCCGATGAATTTGTCAGCGTCGACCAGATGGCGGCCTGTGACCGCCTGATGGATCGCCTGGCGGCTTACTTGAGTGAATCCGAACACCCATAACAACAGCGGGCCGACCAGCCCCGAGGAAGCGATCCATGTCCAGATCCTTGCGTTGCAGTGTTCCGTTTACCCTGGCGTTGTTGAGTGCCAGTGTGTGGGCGGCCCCCCAGGACCTCACCGTGATTTCCTTCGGTGGTGCTACCAAACAGGCTCAGGAGAAAGCCTATTTCCAGCCGTTCAACGCCAGCGGCGCGGGCAACATCATCGCCGGTGAGTACAACGGCGAGCTGTCGAAGATCAAGGCCATGGTCTCGGCCGGTCACACCAGTTGGGACGTGGTGGAAGTCGAAAGCCCCGAGCTGTTGCGCGGCTGCGAGGAGGGCCTGTTCGAGAAGCTCGATGCGGGGCGCTTCGGTGATTCGGCGAACTTCGTGCCCGGTGCGCTGACCGAATGCGGGGTGGCCACTTACGTCTGGTCGATGGTCATGGCCTATGACCAGAGCAAACAGGCCAAGGCGCCGCAATCCTGGGCGGACTTCTGGAACGTCGCCGACTTCCCGGGCAAGCGCGGCCTGCGCAAGAGCGCCAAGTACACTCTGGAAATCGCCTTGCTGGCCGATGGCGTCAAGGCGGATGACATTTACAAGGTCTTGAAAACCCCGCAAGGCGTGACGCGGGCCTTTGCCAAGCTCGACCAGATCAAGCCGAACATCCAGTGGTGGGAGGCGGGCGCGCAACCGGCGCAATGGCTGGTGGCCGGGGATGTGGTGATGAGCGCGGCCTACAACGGCCGAATCGCCTCGGCGCAAAAGGAAGGCATGAAGCTGAGCATCGTCTGGCCGCAAAGCCTGTACGACCCGGAATACTGGGCAGTGGTCAAAGGCACGCCGAACAAGGCATTGGCGGAAAACTTCATCGCGTTCGCCAGCCAGCCGCAGACGCAAAAAGTCTTCTCGGAAAACATCCCCTACGGGCCGGTGCATCGCCAGACCCTGCCATTGCTGCCCAAGGACGTACAGGAACAACTGCCAACCGCCGAAGCCAACCTGGCCGGCGCACGGGCGGTGGACGCAGAGTTCTGGGTCGACCATGGCGAAGAGCTTGAACAGCGCTTCAACGCCTGGGCTGCACGCTGATACACAATCGTGTAGCGACACAAAACCCTGTGGGAGCGGGCTTGCCCGCGATGAGGCCGGCACATGCGACATCAGTGTTGCCTGATCCACCGCCATCGCGGGCAAGCCCGCTCCCACAAAAAACAGTGCAATACCTCGGGTTCGCGCAGTGGTGATGGTAATCAGGTAAAGCACAGCCCTCCTGTGGGAGCGAGCCTGCTCGCGAAAGCGGTATGTCAGCCACATAGATGCTGGATGTGCCACCGCTTTTGCGAGCAGGCTCGCTCCCACAATAAGCCTGGTGCAACACCTCGGGTTCAAGCTTTGCCGCCTTCGCGCCGTGGTGATGGTAGTCGGCTAAAACGCAGGCCCCTGTGGGAGCGGGCTTGCCCGCGAAAGCGGTTTGTCAGTCACATCGATGCTGGATGTGCCACCGCCTTCGCGGGCAAGCCCGCTCCCACAAAAAAGCAGTGCGATACCTCGGGTTCAAGCTTTGCCGCCTTCGCGCCGTGGTGATGGTAGTCGGCTAAAACGCAGGCCCCTGTGGGAGCGGGCTTGCCCGCGAAGGCGGTGGGCCAGTCAACATTAATGTTGCTTGTGCCGGCCTCTTCGCGAGCAAGCCCGCTCCCACAGGGATTCCGCCGTTCGGAATTTTATTGGTTTTTCCTGCTGATAGATGGCCATTACTGCGCAATCTTTTTTAAGGTTTAAAGGCACAAATTAACTAATTTTCCTCCCTGCGCTCTTTGTCCATGATCGTCTCCAACAAGAAATGCGCCGTTCCGTCTGCGCACACCGAAGTACGAACACGTACTCATCCTTGCCTTGGAGTTCGTCATGTCCACCACCGCTTCATCCGCCCCGCTCATCGAGAAACACACGATCGGGTATGTCCCTCCTGAGGATCGCCACGGAAAGGTCAAAGATCTGTTCACCCTGTGGTTCGGCGGCAATATCGCGCCGTTGCCCATCGTCACCGGCGCGCTCGGCGTGCAGTTGTTCCACCTGAACCTGGTCTGGGGCATTGTCGCGATCATCGTCGGCCACCTGGTCGGTGGGGTGCTGATGGCGCTGCACTCGGCGCAAGGCCCGCAGATGGGCATTCCGCAGATGATCCAGAGTCGCGCGCAGTTCGGTTCCCTGGGCGCGTTGCTGGTGGTGGTGATTGCCGGCGTGATGTACATCGGCTTCTTCGCCTCCAACATCGTCCTGGCCGGCAAGTCGTTGCATGGCGTGGTCGAGAGTGTGCCGGTGTCGGTGGGCATCGTCCTCGGCGGCCTCGGTTCGGGGATCATCGGCATCATTGGCTACCGCTTCATCCACGTGCTCAATCGCATCGGCACCTGGGTGCTGGGCCTGGGCATCGTGCTGGGCTTCGGCTACATCCTGACCCACGTGCAGACCGACGACTTCCTGACCCGCGGCAGTTTCAACATCTCCGGCTGGCTGGCCACGGTGTCGCTGGCGGCGCTGTGGCAGATCGCGTTCGCGCCGTACGTGTCCGATTACTCGCGCTACCTGCCGAAGGACGTCAAGGTCAGCTCGACCTTCTGGGCGACCTACCTGGGTTCGTCGCTGGGCTCGATCCTGTCCTTCGTGTTCGGCGCCGTCGCCGTGCTGGCCACGCCCGTGGGCATGGACACCATGGACGCGGTGAAACTCGCCACCGGTGCCATCGGCCCGTTGATGCTGGTGCTGTTCCTGCTCAGCGTGATCAGCCATAACGCCCTGAACCTGTACGGCGCGGTGCTCTCGGTGATCACCTTGCTGCAAACCTTCGCCCACCGCTGGATTCCGACCGCGCAGAGCCGGGCGGTGCTGTCGCTGATCATCCTCGCCGGTTGCTGCGTGGCGGCCATCGGCGCCTCGGCGGATTTCATCGGGCATTTCGTCGACCTGGTGCTGGCGTTGCTGGTGGTGCTGGTGCCGTGGACCGCGATCAACCTCATCGACTTCTACGCCATCCACAAGGGTGACTACGACATCGCCTCGATCTTCCGCGTCGACGGCGGTATCTATGGGCGTTTCAACCCGCAGGCGCTGCTGGCCTACGCCATCGGCATCGTGGTGCAGATTCCGTTCATGAACACGCCGATCTACACCGGCCCCGTGGCGGTGCATATCGATGGCGCGGATCTGTCGTGGCTGGTGGGCTTGATCGTCACGACGCCGCTGTACTACTGGCTGGCGAACCGCGACACGGCTTATCGTCGCCGGCAGAACGTGGCGAGTCTGATGTCGGGCAACATATAAAGGACGCTGGAACAGGCGTACCGGGTTGAAATGAGGCTGTAATTCGGGATAGCCGTTTGTCGGGCGTATGGTTATGCTCAGCGAGCCTGCCGATCGTCAATGATAAACAACCACAGTGAAGCCATGAGCCAATCCGACACGCGTGCGACTGTTCTAGCGCTGTATCCAGAAGATTCCCGTGAGGCAGCGGCGTTGCTCAAGCAGGCAGTGCCGCTGATGGTTCGTCACAACATTCCGCCCAACCCGGTGCACTACGCGCTCTGGTACACCTACAGCAAGGGCCAGGAGCCGGAACTCAACCGGCACCTGGACCGGGTGGTCAACGATTTCGACTCTTTCCCGCCGGAGTCGGCCGCCAGGCTGTTTCGCGAGTACATCATCCGCGACGAACTGGCGGACGCCCGTTCCGGGCAGCAGGAAGCGATCAACCTGGTCGACGACATGGAGCGCGATGTCTCGCGCAGCGTGAAGGGTAACCAGAACTTCCAGGCCAGCCTTGGCCAGTACCTGCAAATGCTCGAAGAGCCAGCCAGCGAGCGCTTGCCGAGCATCCTGATCCAGCTGCAACAGAGCACCCGGCTGATGCAGGGGCAGCAGGAACACTTCCTCGCCCAGTTGCAGTCGGCGCAACACGAGATCAAAAGCCTGCGCGACAAGCTGGAGCGCGCCCAACTGGCCGCGACCCTCGATGGCCTGACCGAATTGCTCAACCGCACCACCTTCAACCGCAAGCTTGAACAGGCGATGAATGACTCGGCGACCGGCGTGGCGCTGGTGATGCTGGATATCGACCACTTCAAGCAATTCAACGATCAGTACGGCCATCCATTGGGGGACCGTGTTCTCCAGCATGTTGCCCGGGTGTTGCGTGACTTGCTGTCGGGCGAAGCGTTCGCGGCGCGTTACGGCGGTGAGGAGTTCTGCGTGGTGCTCAAGGACTGCCCGGATCTGGCGGCGGCGGGGGCGTTTGCCGAGCGCCTGCGCCTGAAAATCCAGTCGCTGCGGGTCAAGGCCCGGGGCACCGATACCGTGCTGGACACCATCACCGCGTCGTTCGGCGTGGCCCATGCACAACCCGGCGACACGCCGGAAAGCCTGCTGACCCGCGCCGACGACGCGCTGTACCAGGCCAAGCGCAACGGGCGCAACCTCGTACGACAGTAACCCCTTGAAGGACGAACCACCGGCACCTGTGGCGAGGGAGCTTGCTCCCGTTCGACTGCGCAGCAGTCGCAATCCCTGTTTGCTCGGTGATACCTGAGTGATCAGGTTTTGGGGCCGCTGCGCGGCCCAGCGGGAGCAAGCTCCCTCGCCACAGGTTGTTTGTTGCTCGTTCCATCGGGCGGTTAGCCGAGGATAAAGTAGACCTTGCGCACCGGGGTGAGGTTTTCCCAGGTGCCCTGGAATCCGCTGGCGACCACGAAGGAATCGCCGGGGCCGAACGTGCGCGCGACGCCTTCGGCATCGGTCAGGCGCACCGTGCCCTCGAGAATGTGGCACAGCTCATCGTAATCGCACTGGCAACGCTCCCGGTGCGGTCCCGCCTCCCAGATGCCGGCCACGGCGTTTTTCCCGGGCGCCACAAAGTGCCGCCAACTCTTGCTGCGATAAGGCGCGTCGACCACGGCCGGGTCGTTGATTTCGGTTTCACGGGGGGCAAGGTCGCTGGCGAAGTCGATGACGTGCCGGGGCAGGGCTGTGGACATGGTGGTCTCCGGATCAGGAATCGAAACCGATGCCAAAGGCATCGAAGGTCTTGAGCAGCAGGTCGCGGTGACCGTCGCGGTCCTCCCGCGCCAGAGAGCGCTGGGCCAGTTTCACGCCGACATAACGCAAGGGCTCGGGCGGAAAGCGGAACGGCGCCTTGGAGGTCATCAGCAGCTCGGTGCGTTCGGTGCGCTCACCGGCCAGCAGGTCGAGCATGTTCAGCGCGGCAAAACGGCTGGCCGATACCCCTTGCCCGGTGAAGCCCAGGGCATAGGCAACGCGGCCCTGATGTTCGCAACCGGCGAACATCGTGGTGCGTGCCGAGGTGTCGATGATGCCGCCCCAGGCATGGCTGAAGCGCACATCGCCCAGGGCCGGGAAGGTCTGGTGAAACTGTTCGGCCAGGCGCTGGAAGCTTTGCGGGCGCTGGGTCAGGGCTTCGTCGCGGCGCCCGCCGAAATGGTAGATGGCATCAAAGCCGGCCCAGAGAATGCGGTTGTCGGCGGTCTTGCGCAGGTAGTGGAACTGATTGCCGGAATCGGCGATGCCGTAACGGCCGGTCCAGCCGATGGCGGCCAGTTGTTCATCGCGCAGTGGCTCCGTGACCAGCGAGTAGTCGTAGACCGGGATCACGCTCGACGCCAGATGGCCGAGCAGCGGCGGGGCGATGTTGGTGGCGAGGGCGACTTTTCCAGCGGTCACTTCGCCGCCTTCTGTACGCAGGCGCACGTTGTCTTTGTCCGCGCTCAGTTGCAGCACCGGGCTGTTTTCGAACAGTTGAATGCCTTGCTCAAGGCATACGCGGCGCAATTCGGCAGCCATTTTCGCTGGATTGAGCAGGGCGTAGTTGGGTTCGAACAGACCTGCCACGTAGGCCGGGGAGTCGAGTTTTTGTGCCAGTTGAGGGCCTTCCAGCCACTGGCAGTCAATGCCGAACCGCGCGTAGTTGCGTTGCATGGCGCGCAGTCCGTCGACCTGCCAGGGTTGGCTGGCGACGTTGAGTTTGCCCTGGCGTTCGAACTCGACCTGCAGGCCGAAGCGATCCACATCGGCAGCCAGCTCATCGAGGTTCTGCCGGCCCAGGCGGATCAGTTGCTGTGCTTCATCCGGCCAACGCTTGAGGGCGTTGGACACGCCATGGGAAATGCTCGGTGCACAGAAACCGCCGTTGCGCCCGCTGGCCTCACCGCCACAACGACGCGCCTCGATGATCACGATGCTCAGCTTGGGGTTGCGCTGGCGTGCCAGTAGCGCCGTCCACAATCCGGTGAATCCGCCACCGACCACGGCCAGGTCGCATTGCACGGTTGCGCTGACGGAAGGTGCGGCGGGCGGTGGGGTGACGGTGTCCTGCCAAAAGGGATGGGGCAGGACGTGGTCGAGCGCATCGAGACGCGGTGGGGCATTCATGCTGAAACTCCGGCGGTGTGTCGGGCAGCGACGATTGCGTTCGGTTGCCCGACGGTTTTTGTTGTTTTGGCTAGAGGTCAAGAATCGCGCGCGCGGCAATGTCGGTGCCGCGGGTCGCTTGCATGCGCTCGCTGAACGATGCGAGGCGTTGCTTCATCGCTTGGTCGGCCAGCAGTTGTTCGAGGGCGCCGGGCAGGGCGGCCAGGGGATCGGCAAATCGCGGCAGGTAGCGGCCGACGCCGACTTCCTCGGCGCGGGCGGCGTTGTCGTGACCGTCCCAGCAATACGGAATGATCAGCGACGGCAAACCGAAGTACAGCGCCTCGCAGAAGCTGTTGTTGCCGCCGTGATGGATGAACACATCGCATTCCTTGAGCACGGCAGGCTGGGCGAACCAGCTGTCGAGGTACACGTTGTCCGGCACGGTGGTGTACATGTCGCGGTAGGCGCCGACGTTGACCAGGAAGCGATAGGGCAAGGTTTCGATCGTGCTGATCAGGCGCTTCATCATCCCGGTGTCGGCAGCGCCGAGGCTGCCGAAGCTGAGGTAGATCAGCGGTGCGTCGTTGTGCCGGGGAAAGTCGGGGACGATGTACGGCGCTTCGCGGCGTACGCAGCCGTCGAGGTAGACGTAGCGCTGCGGATCGAGCGGCTGCCGGCGTTCATAGCGCACCGGCGTCGGCGACAGCAGCAGGTTGAGCCAGGGTGAATCGGTGAGGAACTGCCCCGCCGGACAGGGCGCCGTATGGTTGCCCAGGAGAAACTGCGAAAAGCGTTCATGGGCCGGTGCGACAGCTTTCAGGTACTGCCCGGAGTAACGCTCGCAAGCCTCGGTGTCATTGGCCAGGCAGCCGGAGAGGTACGGTGGAACGGCAGCATCCGGCAGTTCGGTCTCGGCGCAGGACACCACCCGCACCCACGGGCAGCCGGCGTTGGCGATGGCCGGAAACATCACCACGTTGTCGAGCACGATCACGTCGGGCTTGAGGCGGCCGAGCAGCTGCTGCAAGGGTTTTTCCGCTTCGATGGCGGTGTCGATGATGGCTTCCCAGGCGGGCGCCACGTAGCTGTCGATCTGCGCCAGCGGGGTCTGGTCGAAGTAGGGAATGCTGCGCTCGATGAAGCGTTCCCAATAGTGCTGGTGTTCCGCCGCCGACAAGGGGCTCACTTGCGGAATCGGGTATTCGTCGAAGCCGTACTCGGCGAACAGCCCCTGGAAATGCTCGTGGCAGATGAACACCGGTCTGGCGCCCAGCTCGCGCAACGACTGAGCGATACCAATGCAGTTCAAGGCCGCGCCGAAACTGGCTTCCGGAAACAGGGCGATCAGTTTTTGTTTTTGCATGGCGAGGACTGTCCATGGCGGGTCAGACCCGCCGCTCCTGAAGGTGTTTTTGATGCTGTCTTATTTTCAAAAAAAAATCATCATGTTTTTGCGTGACGCTTAACGACGCCCGAACAGATGGCTTTGCGGAATGCCCCGGTTGGCGGTTTGCGGGCGTTGCGCGGCGCTCAGGCGCAGGTGCAGGCGCAGCAGGTCGGCGGCGATCTCAATCTGCCCGCGTTCGATCTGCGCGATGATTTGCAGGTGTTCGCGCAGGGCCTCTTGCAGGCGGTGCACGCTCACCGATGGCAGCAAGTTCGGCAGCCGGCGCAAGCCCTGATGCTGGAGCAGGGCGTCGCTGATGAAGCGGTTGCCGCAGCTCTGGGCCAGCAGTTCGTGGAAGCTGATGTCCAGCTCGCGAAACTGCTGCAGATCGAAGTCTTCCACGGGGCGGGCGAGCAGGCTTTGCATGGCGCTGCGCAACAGCGCCAGGCGTTGCGGGTCGGCGTTGAAGCTCGGGCTGAGCAAGGCTTCGGGCTCGAGGATCAGGCGAAATTTCAGGCTTTCTTCGAGGGCGGCCAGGCTATTGAGCGACGGGCGAAACAGCCAGGACTGGCCGGGGCCGCGCTCGATGGCCTGGCTTTCGCTCAGTTGCTGCAGGGCCTTTTGTGCCGCCGGCCGGCCGATGTCGTAGCGGCGCATCAGTTCGCTGATGCTGATGCTGTCGCCCAGGCGCCCGGCCATGCGGTCACGCAGCACCGAGGCGGCCAGTTCTTCTTCCTCGGCCTGGGGCAGGGCGGCGTTGAACGCCTGGCCCGCCGGCGATGCCAGCAATCGGTAGCCCTTGCCGGCTTCGTGGCTCAGCAGGTTTTCTTCCAATAGCACTTTCAGCGCACCGCGAATCAGCGTGCGCGACACCTGGAACGTGCGGGCCAGGGCCTGTTCGGCCACCGGATCGCCGGCCACCAGGCCGCTTTCCTGAGTGTGCTCGAGGATGCGCCGGGCCAGTTCCAGGTGATTGGTGCGCGGTTTTTTTTCGGCTGTCGTGCTCAAGCGTCTTTTCTCGTTGTGATCCGCAGTGGGACTCAGTTGCCCATCTTATGTCATGCGCTGGCCCGTCGTCAGGCCGTAAAAAAGCGTTGACATCTTTTGATACTGGTCCTAATTTCTAAAAAAAAACACAAGCAATCGTTTCTCGTTTTGCCGTACTGCCTTCGAACACAACAATAAACAATCGTCGGGTGAGTATTTATGAGCAAGCTGAATGATCTTCTGTGCGCGGGATTGGCCGTTTCCCTGGCGATCGCCTCACAGGCTGCAAGTGCGAAAGACATGGTGATTTCCATCTGGGATGGCTACATGGCCCCGGATGCGCTGGAGAAGTTCAAGGCGGCCAGCGGTGTGGACGTCGACAAGGCGCTGCACGCCACCAACGAAGAAATCATGGGCAAGCTGATGGCCTCCGGTGGTGAAGGTTATGACGTGGTGTTCGTCTCCTCGCCCTTCGCCGAAGTCCTGCGCAAGCAGGGGCTGCTGGCGGACATCGATCCGGTCAAAGTCCCCAACCTGAAAAACCTCTATCCCGAAGCCACTCACCTGGAATATGACCAGGGCAACCAGTTCTCCGTGCCTTACACCTGGGGCACCACGGGCATCTGCTATCGCTCCGACAAGGTGACGCCAGCGCCGCAGAGCTGGAACGAGCTGCTCAATCCGAGCGATGCCCTCAAGGGCAAAGTGACGATGCTGGCCACCGACCGCTGGATGCTCGGCGCCGGTTTCCTCGCCAAGGGCTGGTCGGTCAACGACAGTGACCCGGCACAGATCGCCGCGGTTCGCGACCAGCTGATCGCCACCAAAAAACGCATTCTGTCCTTCGACGACACCACCTTCTACTCCAAGCTCGCTTCCGGCGAATCGCTGATGGCCCACGCCTGGGACGGCTGGTGCAACTACGGCACCCAGGCCAACGCAGCGATCAAGTTCGTGGTGCCCAAGGAAGGTTCCGACCTGTGGGTGGACACCATGGTGGTGCTCAAGAATTCGAAGCACCAGGACCAGGCCTTCAAGTTCATCAATTTCATGCTGGCCAGGGAAAACCACGCCTGGGTCGCTGAAAACATCCTCTACAAAGTCCCCAACCAGGCGGCCATGGCCGGGTTGTCCGCGGACCTGCTCAAGCAATACCCCAACCTGACCATCGCCCCCGCCGAGCTGCTGAAAATGGAGCAATTGCGCGACCTGGGCGGCACCACGCAAAAGGCCTACACCCGCGCCGTCACCGAAATCATGGCCGCGCAGAACTAACGCCACGTCGATCCGAGGCATGCCCGGCATGCCTCGCCACGCTCGCAAGCCGCCTCTGTCCTGAGGCGGGAGGATAGGGTTAATGAGTGCTTTGCATGCTGACAGGCGTCTGTCGGCCTGGCTTCTTGCGCCCGGCTTTGGCTGGCTGCTGATGTTCCTGGTGATTCCGTGCCTGCTGGTGCTGGTCTACAGCTTCGTCGAACGCGGTGCCTACGGTGGCATCGACTGGTTGTTCACCTGGGAAAACTATCAACGCGCATTTGATCCGCTGTACCTGGGCATCCTGCTCAAGTCGGCGAAAATCGCCGGGCTGGCCACGGTGTTCGCGGTGTTGATCGGCTACCCGGCGGCCTATGCGATTGCCCGGGCGCCACGGCGGCGCCAGGCGGTGTACCTGTTCCTGGTGATGCTGCCGTTCTGGAGCAATTACCTGATCCGCACCTACGCCTGGATCGTCCTGCTCAACCGCGAAGGCCTGATCAACCGCCTGCTGCAAGTGTTCGGCTACAGCGGCGAACCCATCAGCCTGCTGTACACCGAGTCGTCCGTGGTGTTGGGGCTGGTCTACAACTACATCCCCTTTGTGATCCTGGCGATTTTCTCGTCGCTGTCGCGGATCAACAACGAACTGTGGGACGCCTCGAAAGACCTCGGCGCCTCGGGCTGGATGACCTTTCGCCGGATCATCCTGCCGCTGAGCGTGCCGGGTATCGCCGCCGGTGCGGTGTTTGTATTCGTGCTGAGCATCGGCAACTTCATCACCGCCGACCTGCTGGGCGGCAAGCAGGTGCAGATGGTCGGCAACCTGATCTATTCGCAATTCCTCACGGCGCGGGACTGGCCGTTCGGCGCCGCACTGAGCTTCTTCCTGATCGCGATCATGCTGATCCTGTTGTTCATCCAGGCCCTGGTGGCCCGTCGTGCAGAAGGGGCGCGCTCATGAGTCAGCCTCGTTCTGTCAGCGCCACCGTGCTGGGTTCGCACCTGGGCCTGGTGTACGCCTTCCTTTATATACCGATCCTGGTGTTGATCCTGCTGTCGTTCAACAAGTCCGGGTTGCCCACCGCCTGGGGCGGCGTGTCGTTGAAGTGGTACGCGGCACTGGCGCACAACACGGCGATCCTGTCGGCGGCGCTCAACACCCTGATCGTCGCCTTGTCGGCCACCTTCATTGCCTGCGTGCTCGGCACGTTCCTGGCGCTGGGCATCGAGTTGCGCCGCAAGGGCAATGACAAGGGCCAGGTGGTCGACACCTTGCTGATGGCGCCGATGATCATTCCCGACATCGTGCTGGCGATTGCGCTGCTGAGCTTCTTCAACCTGCTCAAGGTCGGACTGGGCCTGCACTCGATCATCATCAGCCACGCGGTGTTCAACATCGCCTTCGTCTGCGCGGTGGTGCGCACGCGGCTCAAGCACTTCGACTATTCGATACTCGAGGCCTCGATCGACCTCGGCGCGAGCTGGTTCACCACTTTTCGCCGGGTCCTGCTGCCGGTGATTTTCCCCGGCGTGCTGGCCGGTGGATTGCTCTCGTTCACCCTGTCGGTGGACGAATTCATCATCGCCTTTTTCAACTCCGGCTCCGGCCAGGCTTCGACCACGTTGCCCATGCAGATCTACGCCATGATCCGCTTCGGCGTCACCCCGGAAATCAACGCTCTGGCGACGCTGGTGATGCTGGTCAGCATCACCGCGCTGCTGGCTTCGCAGCGTCTCAACAAGGCTCCTCGCACCCATGAATAATTCATCTGCGGTACTGATCCTGGACAAGGTCAGCAAGTCTTATGGCAACGGTCTGGCGGTCAACGAGGTGTCGCTGAGCATCCGCGAGAACGAGTTCTTCGCGCTGCTCGGGCCGTCCGGCTGCGGCAAGACCACGCTGCTGCGCATGCTCGCCGGTTTCGAGACCCCCAGCGGTGGCTGCATCTACCTGGACGGCAATGACATCTCGCCGCTGCCGGCCAACAAGCGTCCGCTGAACCTGATGTTCCAGTCCTATGCGCTGTTTCCCAACATGACCGTGCGCAAGAACATCGCCTACGGCCTGGAAATGGAGCGTCTGCCCGAAAGCGAAATCCGCCGCCGGGTCGATGAGGTGCTGAGCACCGCGCAGCTCGGTGAGCTGGCCGAGCGCAAACCCGATCAGCTGTCCGGCGGCCAGCGTCAGCGCGTGGCACTGGCGCGGGCATTGGTCAAACGGCCACGGGTTTTATTGCTCGACGAGCCCTTGGGTGCCCTCGACAAAAAGCTGCGGGAAAAGATGCAGCTGGAACTCAAGCGCCTGCAACACGAGAGCGGCATCACCTTCATCATCGTCACCCACGATCAGGAAGAAGCGCTGGTGATGTCCGACCGCATGGCGGTGCTCGACGGCGGCAAGGTGTGCCAGTGCGGCAGTCCGTCGGAGCTGTACGAGAACCCCAATAGCCGGTTTGTCGCCAACTTCATCGGCGTCAGCAACCTGCTCGAAGGCGTGCGCTCGGGCCAGCACTCGGTGCGCGTGAATGGCCAGGAGTTGAGCGTGGAAACCGACGCACCGCTGGTGTCCGGTCAATCCGTCGCCGTGGTGGTGCGCCCCGAGCGCCTGCAAGTGCTGACGGAGCAGGGCAACGATTGCCCCAATCAGGTCAGCGGCAAAATCGTCGAAGTCGCCTACCACGGCCTCGACACCAACCTGCATGTGCAGACAGCCCTCAGCGACAAACCGCTGATCGTGCGCGTGCCGTCCTCACAGTTTGAATTCGCCCATTTTGCAATCGACACGACCATCCGGCTGGGCTGGCAGGCCCGGCATGCCCGCGTATTGACACGCTGAACAATAAAAAGACCAGGCAGGAGCAGCACTCGATGAAACAGAAAGTGATCGCATTCTTCCCCGAAGCCGCCTACGGCCCGGCGCTGAACTCAGTGGGTATCGCCCAGGCCTGTGAAGCCCTGGGCCATAAAGCGGTGTTCCTCACCGACCCGGGCATGAGCGGTGTCTACGCCGGTTATGGTTTCGAGGAGCACATGGTCAACATGTCGGCACCGATGCCGGCCGAAGAGATGGCCCGCTACTGGGTGGATTTCATCAACGGCCACATCCCGAATTTCCGCAAGTCGCCGCTGGAGCAGATCGACAACTACGTCAAGGAGTGCTGGGCGGCCATCGTCGAAACCGCCAAGTGGGCGCAAAAGGACCTGCCAGCGGTGCTGGACAAGGTCAAACCCGACCTGATCTGCGTCGACAACGTGATCCTGTTCCCGGCGATCAAGCAATACGGCAAGCCGTGGGTGCGGATCATTTCCTGCTCGGAAAACGAGATCGAAGACCCGGATATCCCGCCGCACCTGTCGGGCATGAGCATCGACGACAAGGCCGGCCACGCGCAATTTCGCCAGCGCTTCGAGGACGTGGTGGGGCCGATCCACGAGGACTTCAACCGGTTCCTCCAGGCCCACGGTGAAGCGCCTTATCCGCTGGGGACCTTCTTTGAAGCCTCGCCCTTCATGAACCTGCTGCTGTACCCGGATGCAGTCAAGTTCGACCGCCGCCATCCGCTGCCGGCCGAGCGTTTCCATTACCTGCAAGGCTGCGTGCGCCACGACACGCCGTACGAGATTCCACCGTTCCGCGCCCACAACGACAAGCCGCTGCTGTACGCCAGCTTCGGCAGCCTCGGTTCCGGCGATGTCGAGTTGCTCAAGCGCCTGATCGAGGCGGTGGGCAAGCTGCCTTACCGGGCGTTGTTCAACGTCGGCGAGCACCTGGACGAATACACCGACCTGCCGGACAACGTGCAGGTTTCCAACTGGTTCCCGCAGCCGTCGGTGATCGCTCAGGTCGACGCGGTGATCCACCACGGCGGCAACAACAGCTTCACCGAGTGCCTGTTCTTCGGCAAACCGGCGATCGTCATGTCCTACGTCTGGGACGGCCACGACAACGCCATGCGCGCCGAAGAAAGCGGCCACGGTTTCAAGCTCGATCGCTACGAATGGAGCGAAGAACAGCTCGCACAAAAACTCCACGCCTGCCTCAACGACGAGGCCATGCGCCAACGCCTGCAGCGCACCAGCGCGCAGATGCAATCCCGCAAAGGGCCGCAAGACGCGGCCGCGATTCTCGACAAGGTGCTCAACGATGCCTGATTCATCCACCACGGCGGGTATCACGCCGTACCTCGAAGCCGTCAGCTGCCGCACCGACCTGGTGGACTGGGGCGTGCAGAGCGACGCCGTCGAAGGCGTCTCGCATTCCAGCGGCCGCTTGCTGTTCAAGGGCCCGAACAACAGCCCGGAAACCGGACTGTGGGTGTGCACCCCCGGGCGCTGGCGGCTGTCGATTCCCCGGGACGAGCTGTGCCATTTCATTGCCGGGCACGCCACTTACCGCAACGACAACGGCGAAGTGATCGAAGTGCGCCCGAACACCCTGGTGCTGTTCCCGGCCGGCTGGACCGGTGAATGCGACGTCCGGGAAACCCTGCGCAACGTGTACATGCTCGCTTGAGCCTGCCCTTTGTAGGAGCGAGCTTGCTCGCGATGGGCGTTAACGATGACGAGGGGGGCCTGAATGAATGCGGCGCCCTTACGTTTTTCGCGAGCAAGCTCGCTCCTACACACACAACCTGGAGAACTACACATGACTACCCCGTTTCTGTACGACCCGCTGAGCATCACCGACGTCAAGGATTGGGGCGTGATCCCGACCATGCTCGAAGGCGAATCCCGTGTCTCCGGCGTGGTGCTGCACAAAGGCCCCGAAGGCCAGTCCGAATGCGGCATCTGGATCTGCACCCCGGGCAAGTGGTTTTGCCATGTCACCAGCGACGAGTTCTGCCACTTCCTCGAAGGCCGCTGCACGTACGTCCACGAGTCCGGCGAAGTGATCGAGATCAAGCCCGACACCGCCGCCTTCTTCGGCAAGGACTGGAAGGGTGTGTGCACGGTCCACGAGACCATCAAAAAGGTCTACATGATCCGGTGACTGCCATGACTGATGCACTGGCGTCATTGCCAACCCGTGAAGACCAGCGCGCCGCCTTCCTGGCACGCGCCGGTTTCGCCGGGGCCCCGCTGGTGGCCTTGCCGGCGGATGCTTCGACCCGGCGCTATTTCCGCCTGGACGGCGCCGGCCTGTTGCTGATGGATTCGCCGCCCCAGAGCGAACCCATCGGCCCGTTTGTGCGCATCGCCCGGCAGTTGCAAGGGCTGGGCCTGTCCGCGCCGGCCTTGCTGGAAGTGGATGAAGAGGCGGGGCTGGCGCTGATCGAGGATTTCGGTCACGACACCTACACCCGGCTGCTGCTGGCCGGGCATTCGGAGTCGGCGTTGTATCACCTGGCGGTCGATACGCTGGTGGCCTTGCACCGCGCAGCGCCAGCGGCGGAACTGGCGCCTTACGACGCGCAGCGACTGGCGGACGAGTGCGCGCTGTTTATCGACTGGTACGTGCCTTTACTCGTTGGCAAGGAGGCGGCACAGGGCCTGCGCGATGAGTACCTGGCGCTGTTCGCCGCGGCTTGTGGTGACGTTGCCCAGCGTCGCGAAGCCTTGGTGCTGCGTGACTTTCACGTCGACAACCTGATGCTGCTGCAAGGCCGCGAAGGTGTTGCCGCCTGTGGCTTGCTGGATTTCCAGGACGCCCTGGCCGGGGCGGCGGCCTATGACCTGATGTCGCTGCTCGAAGACGCCCGGCGCGATGTGCCCGAGGCGTTGCGTGAGGCACTGATCAGCCATTACCTGTTGCAGCGCCCGGAGCTGGACGCGCTGCGTTTTCTCGAAGACTACCGGCGCCTGGCCGCCCAGCGTCACGCCAAGGTGCTGGGGATTTTCGTGCGCCTGGCCGGCCGTGACGGCAAGCACGGTTACCTGGCGCATCTGCCGCGCACCCTGGGTCTGCTTGTCCGCGCGCTGGACGCCGAGGCCTTTGCGCCCCTGCGCCAGTGGCTCGACCGGCACGTGCCGGGCTGGCGAGAAGAGCTGCCCGCCACGACCCTGGCGACATTGCGTCAAACCCCTTATCGATTGGTTCAAGGATCATCCCATGGCCACCTTTAACAGCGATTCTGCCTTGCGTTTCATCAACCCCGAGTTCCTGCCGCTGAGCGATGGTCGCGTGCGCCAGGTGCTCGATCCGGCGACCCTGCAACCGGTCGGGCAAGTCGGCGTATGTGGCGAAGCCGATGTGCAAGCCGCCATCGATGCCGCCACCGCCGCGCAAAAACAGTGGCGCCTGGTGGACGCGAAAAGCCGCGCCGCGCGCCTGCATCAACTGGCCAATGCCATCGAACAGAACCTGGCGTGCAACCGTGAAGTCGCGCGCCTGATGACCCTGGAGATGGGCAAGCCGTTTCCCGAGGCCATGGGCGAACTGGCCAACTGCGCGCCGATCTTTCGCTACTACGCGGAAATGGCCCGGGACGATGCCGGCAAGGTCGCCGGCACCACGCAGATCGGCTCCTTCCAGCATGTGCGCTACGAGCCCTATGGCGTCAGCGTGCACATCATGCCGTTCAACTTTCCGATCCTGCTGATGTGCTGGACGGTCGCCGCGTCGCTGGCGGCGGGCAATACCTGCCTCATCAAGCCGGCGGAAGCCACGACCCTGTGCACCCTGAAATTCATGGAACATTTCAGCGCGTTGTTGCCGGGGCTGGTGTCCTGTGTGCCGGGCGATGCGGTGACCGCGCAGTTGCTGGTGCAGTCGGCGCAGACCCACGCGGTGGCCTTCACCGGCAGTGTCGCGGCGGGCAAGGCGGTGGCTGTGGCCTGTGCCGAGCGGATGAAACCTTGCGTCATCGAGGCCGGTGGCAGCGATCCATTGATCATCTCCAGGCATGCGCCGCTGGACGTGGCAGCGGCGGGGGCAGTGACGGCTGCGTTCCATCTCAGCGGGCAGATCTGCACCTCGGCCGAGCGCTTGTATGTCGTGGACGAGGTGCATGACGAATTTGTCGCGAAGTTCGCCGAACGCACCCGCGCCCTGCGCATCGGCCATGGCCTGGAGCGCTCGGAGATCGGGCCGATGGTCAGCGAAGCGGCCCGCAACAAAGTCATGCGCCTGGTCGATGACGCCGTGGCCAAGGGCGCGAAAGTGGTGTGTGGCGGGCGGATTCCACCCCGGCAGACGGTCGGCTGGTTCTATGAGCCGACCATCCTCACCGGCGTGACCGCTGACATGGCGATTCTTCAGGAAGAGTGCTTCGGCCCGGTGGCAGCGATCTGCCGGGTCAGCGATTTCGATGAGGCAGTGCGGCTGGCCAACGACTCGCCATTCGGCCTCGGGGCCTCGCTGTTTTCCACGGACCTGGCCGAAGCCATGGAGGCCGCCGAGCGGCTCGAGGCGGGGATGGTCTGGGTCAACAACCCGCTGATCGACAACGATGCGCTGCCGTTCGGTGGCTGGAAGATGTCCGGCCTTGGGCGCGAGCTCGGGCGTCAGGGGCTGGAAGCGTTCCGCCGCTCGAAAATGGTCATCATCGATCACCAGCCGAAGATTCAGGACTGGTGGTATCCCTACGCCGACGATGTGTTCTATCGCGATCCGGCCTGAAGCCCGGATGCACACAGGAGGATCGTGATGAGTGACAACATGGGCGGATCGACGCTGGCGGTGATTCTCGCGGCCGGGCAGGGCAAGCGGATGCAGTCGCCGCTGTCCAAGGTTCTGCACCCGGTGGGCAACCGGCCGCCTCCACCGCCGCCAGCACATGGCCGAGCAGCGGCCGGTATCGAGCAACGGGCGGTGGTGGTGGGCG
>NZ_MRCP01000019.1:0-99508 GCF_002303975.1 Pseudomonas sp. ACN5
CTGAGATACGTAAGCGCACAACCCGTGTGGGAGCGGGCTTGCTCGCGAAGGCGGTGTGTCAGTCGACATCAATTCTGACTGTCCTGCCGCTATCGCGAGCAAGCTCGCTCCCACAGTGGATGTTGGTCGTGGGCTGGATTTGGTCGACACCAAACAAATGTGGGAGCGAGCTTGCTCGCGATAGCGGAGTGTCAGGCGCTATTGATGTTGGATGGAATGGCCTCTTTGCGAGCAAGCTCGCTCCCACAGTGGATGTTGGTCGTGGGCTGGATTTGGTCGACGCCAAACAAATGTGGGAGCGAGCTTGCTCGCGATAGCGGAGTGTCAGGCGCTATTGATGTTGGATGGAATGGCCTCTTCGCGAGCAGGCTCGCTCCCACAGTGGATGTTGGTCGTGGGCTGGATTTGGTCGACACCAAACAAATGTGGGAGCGAGCTTGCTCGCGATAGCGGAGTGTCAGGCGCTATTGATGTTGGATGGAATGGCCTCTTCGCGAGCAGGCTCGCTCCCACAGGGAAATTGCTATACATTTTCCGGCCGCCCCCTGCATGGTGAAACCGCTTCATGTCTCTCGCGCTCGAACGTCTAGTCGCTGGTACGCCCATCCCTTTCGCCGGCAATCGTGTCACCGTCGTCAGCCCCGAACTGGCGCAACGCTTCCAGCCCGGTGATCACCTGCTGGTGGAGCAGGTCAGCGGCGAGTTGTTGTTGATCCCCGTGGCGGACCAGCAAGCGGCCAACGTCGCGATCGAGCGCGCCCAGGCGGCGTTTACCGCGCTGTCGGCGGTGTCTGATCAAGCGATCAGCGCCTTCTTCGACCTGTTTGCCCAGCGCCTGGAAACCCCGGAATGCTGGACCTTGATCGAGGCCGCCAACCTGGCCGACATCGAGCGGGCCAAGGCGCGCGGCCGCTCGACCACCCGGTTGCTCGCCGATGAGCGCATGCGTCGCGACATGATCGCCGGCCTGCGCGCGTGGCGTGATGCGGCGGCCAGTCGGGGCAAGGTGATCAGCTGCGTCGAACACGATGGCTGGAAAGTCGAGCAAGTGGTCTCGCCGTTGGGCATTGTCGCGTTCGTCTTCGAAGGCCGGCCGAATGTGTTTGCCGATGCGGCCGGTGTGTTGCGCACTGGCAACACCGCCGTGCTGCGCATCGGCAGCGATGCGTTGGGCACGGCCCAGGCGATCGTTACCCATGCACTGAACCCGGCACTGAGCGACGCCGGCTTGCCGGCCGGTGCGGTGTCGCTGGTGGAAAGCGTCAACCACGCCGCCGGTTGGGCGATGTTCGCTGACCGCCGCCTGTCACTGGCGGTGGCTCGTGGTTCGGGGCGCGCCGTCAGCCAGTTGGGCAGCATCGCGCAGCAGGCCGGCACGGCGGTGAGCCTGCACGGTACTGGTGGCGCCTGGCTGATCGCCAACGCCGATGCCGACGCCCAGCGCTTTGCCGCCGTGGTGCGCAACTCCCTGGACCGCAAAGTCTGCAATACCCTGAACGTCTGCCTGATTCACCGCGACCGTGCCGCTGAACTGGTGCCGCTGTTCCTCGATGCACTCAAGCAGGCCGGCACCGCGCGGGGGCAGGGCTGCAAGCTGCACATCGTCGAAGGCAGCGAGTCGCACCTGGCGCAAGACTGGTTGACCGCAACGGTCGAGGTGTACCGCGCCGAAGGCTATCAGACCGAAGCCCAGGCCGAGCCGTTGCCGGAAGATCAATTGGGCCGCGAATGGGAGTGGGAAGAAACCCCGGAAGTCAGCCTGAAAATCGTCGACGACCTGGACAGTGCCATTGCCTTGTTCAATCGCTACAGCCCGCAGTTCACCGTGTCCTTGATCAGTGAAAGCGCCGAGGCCCAGGAGCGTTTCTACAACGCGGTCAACGCGCCTTTTGTCGGCAATGGCATCACCCGTTGGGTCGACGGCCAGTACGCGCTGAACAAGCCGGAACTGGGCCTTTCGAACTGGGAGAGCGGGCGCCTGTTTGCGCGCAGTGCGATTCTCTCGGGCGATGGCGTGTTCACCATCCGTAGCCGCATGACCCAGATCGATCTGGGCGTCAAACGCTGAGACAGTGGAACCGGTGACCGCTGCAAGGGCGGTCACTTTTTTCAACAACCGGTGGTTCCGGTCAAGCGGCTTTGATCGCCTTGGCCGATACCGCACAAGTGCCCGGATGCTCGACCAGCGACACGAAACTTCGGCTGTCGGCATCCAGCGCGTCGATCGAACCGGTCTCGATGTCGTAGACCCAGCCATGCAGGTTCAACAGGCCTTTTTCCTGGGCCAGGCGCACGCTCGGGTGTGTCTGGATGTTGGCCAGTTGGGCGATGACGTTTTCCCGCACCATCGAACTGACCTTGGCCGCTTCGCTGGCATGTGGCCGGGCTTCGTTGATCACTTTCGCCGACTCGGCGTGTTGCAGCCAGCCGCTGACGGCGGGCAGGTGATCCATGCAGGTGCACTTGGCCACCGCCGTCATGGCGCCGCAGTCCGAATGGCCGCAGATCACGATGTCGGTGACGCCGAGCACCGCGACGGCGTATTCGACCGTGGCCGATACGCCACCCGGATGCGGGCTGTAGGACGGCACGATGTTGCCGGCGTTGCGGATCACGAACAGTTCACCGGGCTCTTGCTGGGTCAGCAGTTCCGGCACGACACGGCTGTCGGAGCAGGTGATGAACAGCGTGCCCGGGTGCTGGGTGGTGGCCAGGTGTTTGAACAGGTCGGTACGTTGCGGAAAGGCTTCTTTCTGGAACTTCAAAAAACCGTCGATGAGCGCTTTCATGATCGCGTCCTCATGGGTGAGCAGGGAGTGGCCCGCACCGGTAATGCGGGCCGGTATCAACTTAGAAAGGGCGCAGCGGCAGGAACTTGCCGTCGAGGGTGATGACGGCGCGGGAGCCGCCTTCCGGATCTTCGACTTTCTTCATGTCGAGCTTGAAGTTGATCGCGCTGATGATGCCGTCGCCGAACTGCTCATGAACCAGGGCTTTGAGGGTGGTGCCGTAGATCTGGATCATTTCGTAGAAGCGGTAGATGGTCGGGTCGGTCGGCACACCCGAGAGGCTGCCGCGCAGCGGGATGATCTGCAACCGGGCCACGGCGTCGGCGTCCAGTTCGAGTTTGTCGCCGACCACTTTGGCGGCGCTTTCCGGCAGCGGGTGTTGACCGAGCAGGGCGGCTGTGACGTAGGCCAGGCTCAAGCCGGTGCCATCGGCGAGGTCCTGCCACGACAGGTTCTTGCGCGCCTTGGCATCAAGGACAGAAGTGGTCAGGGCCAGGCTTGGGTCGTTGTAGGCGTGGGACTGTTGCATGGTGATTCTCCTATCGGGAGTGGCGTTGCTTGGGTGTGGGGCCATCTTCTGCCGATCAATCCATAGCGTCCAAGACCGATATACAATGCAATGCATAAGCACTGCCTATAGATGGAGAGTCCAATGTTGCTTCGCCATTTGCGTTACCTGCTGGCGGTGGCCGACCAGGGTGGTTTCACCCGCGCCGCCGAGGTGCTGCATGTGTCCCAGCCGACCTTGTCGCAACAGATCCGCCAACTGGAGGAATCACTGGGTGTGAGCCTGTTCGACCGCACCTCGCGCTCGGTCAGGCCCACCGATGCCGGCCAGGCTTACATTGAATGCGCGCGGCGGGTACTGGTGGAGCTGGAGGCGGGCAGGCGTGCGTTGCATGACGTGAAGGATTTGTCCCGCGGCACCTTGCGCCTGGCCATGACACCGACCTTCATGGCTTATCTGGTAGGGCCGCTGGTGCGCGACTACGTGGCGCGCTACCCGAACATCCACCTGGAGATTTTCGAGTTGTCGATGGACGGGATCGAAGCCGGGCTGGCGGATGATTCGCTGGATATCGCGATTGCGTTTGATCAGGTGCGCAGCACCGACATCGAATCGATCCCGGCGTTTACCGAGACCCTGGGGTTGATGGTCGGGCGGGGTCATCCGCTTTACGAGCATCAGGACGCGTTGTCCGCGCAAGAGGTGGCTCAACTTGAGTTTGCGCTGCTGACCCCGGATTACATCACCCGCACATGCATCGATGAGTTTTTCGCCAAGGCGCAGATCACGCCCAAAGTGGTGATTGAAGTGAACTCGGTCAACACGCTGCTGGAAGTCATCCGGCACTCGACCATCGCCACCATCCTGCCGGAACCCATCGCCACGCAGGATCGGGCACTGCGCAAGCTTTCCATGCAGGGCACAGCGCCAGAGCGCGGGGCTGCGTTGCTGCGGCGCAAGAACAACTACCACAGTGCGGCGTCGGTGGCGTTTGTGGATCTGGTGTTGGGGGCGGATTTTTCATAACCACTACAAAACCCTGTGGGAGCGGGCTTGCTCGCGAATGCGGTGTATCAGTTGACATAGTGTTATCTGACACACCGCCTTCGCGAGCAAGCCCGCTCCCACAGTTGATCTTCGTACGGGCATAAAAAAAGCCTGCTCCTTATTGGGAGCAGGCCCTGTTTCTCAATAAGTCAGTGACGACTCATTCAATTAGTAGAACCGGTCAATCACCCGAACTTCGTTCTGATTCTGCATCGAGGCCCAGGCCTGTTTCAGGGTTTGCAGAACATTGCCGATGAAGTCCTTGTCGGCCGCGGCCTTCTTGCCGACATAGCCCTGGCCGCGACGGTACATCTTCAGTCGGGCAAGCAGGTTCTGGTTGTTCTGGTCGAACTCTGCTTCATGAGCGTGCGGCGACAGGGGGTCGATATGAACCTGGCCACACTTGCTGATCCAGAGAATATGGCTGTCGTGGCTGTCTTTCTTTGCAGCGAACATACGAGCCAGTTCATCGATAGTTGGTTGATTGTTCAGATTCATCATAAAGCCCCTTGACCAATTGGTGATCTTTCAAAGTTGATTCGCTAATACAGGTAGCCCATCGGTTAGTTGATCCCTGGCACCGAAACCAGGACGTCAGCGTTCGACCGCCTTATCGGGCGGGGTCCTGCGTCTGTTGCATGTAGTCGTGTTGAATAACTGCTACGCAATAGCGTCACAACGAAGAGAAGCGGCGAAAACCTTAAGGCCACTGCCGACATTTTCAGGGTCGGCCACAAGCATCATGAGGATTGCTCGCCAAGACTTCTCGCCCTTGTACTGGACGTTCAGGCCAGGTCAGCTTCTTCAATCTGCCTTGTGGGCAGCGTGTATCCGGGAAAAACAGCTCGGCGGTCAGACGAGCTTGCTCAAACGTGTTGCCTGTACTCCCGATCGGGGAGACGTCTGCATCATGCAAGGGCAAAACGGAGGCGTCAACGGTTTTGTAGTGATTATTTTCAGTCACTACATATTGTCGGACAAAGCTGTTCGGAATTAGCGAGGGGAGGCGAGGGTGTGTCGGTCAGGACGACAAAGGCGGACACTCAAAGCGGTAGAAAGTGCAGGCATGAGCGTCAACCACCTGCTGATGCAAGGTGAACGCGCCAACACCGAGCCCCGGCATCACGGTGGCCCAGAACAGGCGTGCCGGCTGATTCGCCTCGAGATGGAAAATCTGCCATTGACCGGGGAATTGACTCAAGAGGGTGGAAACGACAAATCGCGCGACACCCCGGCCACGAAAGCGTCGACTGACAAACAGATAGCCGATGTTGTAGTCGGCACCGGGGAGATGAGTCCGGTTATCCACGGTCACGAAGCCGGCCAGTTCCCCATCGACCTTGATCAGGAAAGGGCGGGTGGCCGGGTGTCGCCAGTACTCCGGCATGGGCAGGATGTTGAAGAATCCGGATTCACCCAGCTTTAGCGGCAACCATTCGCTGAAGTCGTAGGTGTAGAACTGCATCAGGTTTTCGATGGTTTCCAGTTCGTCGCGTTGGGCGGCGTGCAGTGCTATCGAAGACATACGGGGGTGGCTCCTGATCGGCCAAGGGACACCATCGATTATGGTCGGCATTGCACGAACTGTGGCGAGGGAGCTTGCTCCCGCTGGACTGCGCAGCAGGCCCATTCATTTTGTTAGGGAATGGGGCCGCTCTGCGGCCCAACGGGAGCAAGCTCCCTCGCCACAAAGGCTCAGTGTCAGGTTTACGTTTTGCCTGCCGGCTTTGCCCTGCGCTTGGTGCCACTCGATGCTTTGCGCGGGGCGCTCTTGCGCTTTTTCTTCCAGGGGGCTGCGGCGGATCCGCTGGGCGGTGGGCCGCTGATGGTCAGGCTCAGTCCGGCGCAACGGCTGACCTGCTTGCTCATCCACGCCGCCTGTTTGGTGACGAACTCCTCAAGGCTCATTTCCCCGCTTTGCACCATGTCCAGGGCCTGTTCCCAGATCGCCGTGGTGCCCGGGTCGGCAATGGCCCGCGGCACGGCGTCGATCAGGCTGAACGCGGCCGGCGTGGCGGCCAGGGCCTTGCCGTTCTTGACCAGATAGCCACGGTCGAGCAGGCCCTGGATGATCGACGCACGGGTCGCTTCGGTGCCGATGCCGGTGGTGTCCTTGAGCTTTTGCTTGAGCAGCGGGTCTTCCACCAGTTTGGCGACGTTCTTCATGGCCTTGATCAGATCGCCTTCGGTGAACGGCTTTGGCGGTTGCGTCCAGAGGTCCTTGAGTTGCACGCCGGCCACTGCGCAATCGATGCCTTCGGCCAGGTTGGGCAGTGTCTGTGGCGCTGGAGCTTCGCGTCCCTTGGTCGCAGCCAGTGCCTCGGGCAGGGCGCGTTTCCAGCCCTGCTCGATGATCTGCTTGCCGACAGCGCGCAAGGCTTGGCCTGCGCAATCGAAGTCGGCCTGGGTGCGGTCGTATTCGTGATTGGGCAGGAACTGCGCCAGATACCGCGCGCGGATCAGTGTGTAGACCGCGCGCTGCTTGCCCGCCAGCTTGTCGAGGTTCTTCGCCGCCGCGGTGGGGATGATGCCGTGGTGAGCGCTGACCTTGGCATCGTTCCAGGCCCGTGAGCGCCGTTGCGGATCAAGGTGATCGTGCAAGGTGTTCAACGCCGGGTCGGCCTGGCGCAGCGCCGCCAGAATGGCCGGTGCCTCGTTGTGCTGGCTGAGGGGCAAGTAGCCGCAATCGCTGCGCGGATAGGTGATGACCTTGTAGGTTTCGTACAGAGCCTGGGCGATGTCGAGGGTTTCCTGGGCGCCGAGGCCGAGTTTCTTTGAGCAGACCTCCTGCAGGGTGCCCAGGTCGAACGGCAGCGGGGCCACTTCGCGCATCCGTTCGGTGCGCAATTTGATCACCCGCGCACTGGCCGCGCCGCGCATGGCGTCTGCTGCTTGTTGGGCCAGCGCCTGATTCAGGCAGCGGTCCTGATCGTCGCAAACCTCGGATGCCGCGCGCCATTGCGCCGTGAATGCGGTGCCGTTGTGCAGCAGTTGCACATCGATGGCCCAATAGGGGACGGGCACAAAGTCGGCAATGCTGCGATCGCGATCCACTACCAGGCGCAAGGTCGGCGTTTGCACCCGGCCCACCGGCAGCACGCCTTGATAGCCGGACTGGCGCCCCAGCAAGGTGAACAGCCGGCTCATGTTCATGCCGATCAGCCAGTCGGCCCGGGAACGCCCCAGGGCCGAGTGATAGAGGCTGAACGTCTCGTTGCCCGGTTTCAGTGCCGCGAGGGCCTTGCGGATGGACGCATCATCCAGGGCCGACAACCAGAGGCGGCGGATCGGCCCGCGATAGCGGCAATGCTCCACCAGTTCCCGGGCGATCATCTCGCCCTCACGGTCGGCGTCCGTGGCAATGATCAGTTCGGATGCTTCACCGAGCAGGCGCTTGACCGCCTTGTACTGGCTGGCGGTGCGCGGCTTGACGGTCATTTTCCACTTTTCGGGAATGATCGGCAGGTCGGCCAGCACCCAGCGCTTGTAGCGCGCGTCGTAGGCATCCGGCGGTGCGGTCTCCAGCAGGTGGCCGATGCACCAGGTCACCGTGACGTCCGTGCCCAGCCAACAGCCATCGCCCCGGCGCCGGGCGCCGAGGACGGCCGCAATGTCTTTGGCCTGGGAAGGTTTTTCACAGAGGTACAGCCGCATAACCACCATCGTCGATCTATGTGTCAGGGGTGCACAGAATGGCGCTTGATGGGCGATGGAGCAATCTTTATCTGTATGGATGTACAGCTTGGTGTGTCGCTCCCGTTCGGCTGCGAAGCGGTCGCGAGGGTGAAACTTGGGTTATACCTGATAAACCGTGGTCACAGGTTTTGGGGCTGCTGCGCAGCCCATCGCGGGCAAGCCACGCTCCCACATCTTCGATTTGCAGGTCCATCACCGTCATGAGGAACGTTTTCCATGAAAAGCTCCGGTCCTAGCCCTGTCATCACCATCGCCGAGCAGCCTGGCTGTCTGCTGGTGAGGTTTCACGGCATTCAGGTCGCCGCTTCGGCGCGGGCCCTGGTGTTGCTGGAAGCCAACTACCCGCCGGTGTACTACGTGCCGCGGGAGGATATCGACGAGAAATATTTCGCCCGCACCGACCACACCAGCTATTGCCCGTACAAGGGCGATGCGAGTTATTTCAGTCTGCAGGTGCCGGGGCATGAGAGTGCCAATGCGGTGTGGAGTTATGAGAACCCCAAGATATCGGTGCAGCAGATACGCGAATACGTGGCGTTCTACCCGGATCAGGTGAAGTTTGAGTTGTTGGATGTGGAGGTTTGATGGGCGCCGTCAGCCAGCCGGGCGGATCAGTTTTTGTCGAGACCCACGTTACGCGTCTCTACGATCCAGGCAATGCGCTCTGGCTATACGGTTACAGCACTGCGTTGTGTTGCAAGCCGATGGCCGTTGGCTTGTAGGGGCCATGGTCGTTACAAACCTTCCGATAGAATCCGATCCACGCTGTCAGCGAAGTAGTCCACGCTTGCCCGTGTTGTGCACATCGCAGGCTTGATCTTCAGAATGTTCAGGTAGTCGCCGGTGGGCTGCATGAAGATTCCCCTCGGCCAGCGAGTGAAACGAGGGGGTGGCGAACGTTGCTGGTGCGTGGCATCGCCGATATCCCAGCCACGTTCGATGCGGGCTTCCAGTCTCAGTTGACAACGGTAATCGCGCCAATCGCGATGGCGGCCAACAGCATCACCAGAACTGTGCCGAGTGTCCATTTCAGGGAGACTCGCTGGTTATCGCCGTAATCGATATCAAGCAGGCCACATAACAAGTAGGTCGATGCAACCAGGGGGCTGAGTAGGTGAACGGGTTGGCCGATGAGCGAAGCAATCGCCATTTCGTTCGGGCTGATTCCATAGTGAGCCGCCGTTTCGGCGAGAATGGGTAGCACTCCAAAGTAAAATGCATCGTTTGTCAGTACATAAGTGAACGGCATGCTCAGCAGGGCGGTGACCAACGACATGTAATGGCCAGCCTGTTCCGGCAGGATTGTGATGATGTTATCCGAGATCGCCTTGATCATTCCGGTGCCACTCATGATGCCGACGAATATGCCTGCGGCGAAGATCAGCAGGGTGACCGCCATGACGTTGTCAGCATGACGAGCGATAACCTCTTTCTGCTGTTTCAGGCTTGGGTAATTGACAAGGCAAGCCAGGCCAAAAGCAAGCATGAACAGGATCGGCAGGGGCATCAGGCTGAGCATCATGCCGGTGATCAGCGTTAGCGTCAGCACGACGTTAAACAGGAACTTTGGGTCCTTGAGGCGAATATGTGCGTACCCCTCAAGCACGTCGTCTTCACTGACCGTTACCACACCCAGTCGGCGATATTCCATGCGCCCCAGCCACCAGGCGGCGAGGACAACCCAGGCCGCGCCGGCGATCATGATCGGTACCATCTCCAGAAACAGCTCAGTGATATCGACATGCATGGCGCTGGCTGCGCGAGAAAACGGTCCGGCCCATGGCAGGATGTTCATCACACCAATGGCCATCAGTAAAACGGTTGCCATCACCTGTAAGCGGATGCCGGTCAGTCGGTACAGCGGCAAGAAGGCAGCGGTGGCAATAATGTAAGTGGTCGCGCCGTCGCCATCGAGTCCGACACACAACCCCAGAACTGCAGTGCCCACGACGATCTTGCGAGGGTCGCCTTTTACCAGGCGCAACAGCACTTTGATCAGTGGATTGAACAGTCCAGCGTCAGTCATCAGGCAGAAATACAGAATCGCGAAGGTCAGCATGATGCCGGTGGGCGCCAGCATTTTCACGCCGTCGTACATCATGGCGCCGAGCTGAGTCGTAAAGCCGCCCAGGCATCCGAATACAACAGGGACGAGCAGTAGCGCGACCAGCGGTGACAGGCGCTTGCTCATGATCAAATACATGAAACAAGCGATCATGGCGTAGCTCAAGAAGATCAACATGGGTATCCCTTTTATTGGTGTTGTAGGGTACGGGCAGTGAGGGCGCGTTTTTTTCAGGCCGAACGAACCCCGTGCGCGATGCACACAGGCTTCAGCGCTTCATCGAGTTAGCTGTGGGAAAACATCGGCAGACCGGCGTGTTCGAGATCGGCAACCAATACGGTGCTGGTGGACGAGTCAGTGATGAATAATTGCTTGTTGCCCTCGCCACCAAACGCCAGATTGGTCAGGGTGCGTCCATCGGTACAGGACCGTATGCGATACAGCGGCACGGCGTGGGGATCGAATACCCAGACACAGGCGTTCCCGGCATCGCACACGTAAAGATTGCCGACGCAGTCCAATGCCATGCCATCGGCCCCACTGACACCCCCGGCCATTGCGGTGAAGATCCCCACTTTGCTGGTGCCTCCATCCTTCTGAATCGGTAGGCGCCAGATGGCATTTGCGCGCGTCATCGCGACGAACAGAGCACTCTGCTGGAGATCCATGACCAGTCCGTTCGGACTTGGGCCGTTGTCGATCAGTCGAGTCAGAATTTCCTTATCCATGTCGTAGGCGTACACCCTGCCAGTGGGATCCTGCTGGCCGGTCTGACCTTGATCGGTGAAGTAGAGCTTGCCGTTTCTATCAAAGAACAAGTCGTTTACACCCTTGAATCCTTCGCTACGGCTGTGGGTAAGAAACGGCGCGATCGAGCCGGTTTCAGGGTCGAGAACCAGTATTCCCTGCTTGTAGTCGGCGATGAAAATCCGACCATCGCGGTGGATCTTGAGTCCGTTGGGCCAGCCGTCATATTCAGTGACAAGGGTCCATTTGCCCTGTGGGTCTATTCGAAAAATACGCCCGTAGGGGATGTCCGTTACGTAGAGATTTCCCTGTACGTCGAAGGATGGCCCTTCCAGAAAGCTTTTGACCTTCTGCCCGGGTTTGTTGGCGCGCACCCAATCCGAGTCACCGTCCTTCCAAAAGGTTTCCGGCAACGTCGTAAACACTCGGGTCGATAAATCGCGCGGCGGGGCATACAGGCTCACAGGAGCAACTCCTACATAAGGCGGCGGAGAGAGCAGTCACCCGGTTGAAGGTGATTCGGCTTTTTCGCTGCATTGTTATTGTTCTGCCAGAAAGAACGCTGTTGTTTCTAGTAGAATAAATTTCGATGTAATTTTCATTCCTGTCAACCGCTTTTTCGCCGGAAGGCGCTATCAGCACTGCGCTTGAACTGGATGCTTTAAAGGAAGACAGGCCGTTTTTTCTGATTCGGAAGGAGGGATGTTGACACGTGAAATTGATGCGCTCATTATTTAAATCAGAACATCGTTCTGCACAGCAGAATATGCACAAATCAATACGCAGAGTACCGGCGATGAGTGACAAGAAGAACGTAGACATCCTGATCAGCGAGGTAGGCCCGCGTGATGGCCTGCAAAGTGTCAACGCGACGATGCCGACCGAGTTGAAGCTCAAGTGGCTGACAGCATTGGCGGATTCCGGACTCGGAGAAATCGAGGTGGGCTCATTTGTTTCGCCCAGGCTGTTACCGCAAATGGCGGACGCAGCCGAGTTGGTGGGTCACCTGCGTAAAAGACCTGATGTGTTCGTCACCGCCCTGGTGCCCAACCTCAAGGGGGCAGAGGCCGCCTTCAATTCCGGCGTGCAAAAAATCACGCTGCCCATTTCCGTCAGCGAGCCTCACTCACTGGCCAACATTCGAAAGACGCATGAGCAGGTTTACGAAGAGGTGCGCTCCATTGTCAGTCTTCGAAACGAGCGCTTTCCTCATGTAGAAATCGAGTCCGGTTTGTCGACGGTATTTGGTTGCACGATCCAGGGCGAAGTCCGCGAGCAGGACGTGATTGGCATGGCCTTGCGCATGGTCGAATTAGGCGTTGATGAGGTCGGGCTGGCCGATACCGTCGGCTACGCGAACCCCGCTCAAGTTCGCCGTCTGTTCAACCGGCTGCGCGGTGAGATAGGTGCAAAAGCGGGTAGCGCACATTTTCACAACACTCGTGGCCAAGGGTTGGCCAACGTGGTGGCCGCGCTGGAAGCAGGTGTCACCACCATTGATGCGTCGCAAGGCGGCCTCGGTGGCTGTCCCTACGCACCAGGTGCTTCGGGCAACATCGTGACTGAAGATCTGGTCTATTTGCTCGAATCCATGGGGCTGCGCACCGGTGTCGATATCGACAAACTCGTCGCCGCTCGTGAGTGGCTAAAACAGGGCCTGCCAGGAGAGCCGCTCTACGGCTTCATTCCTGACGCGGGTGTCGGTAAAAACTTTCACTATGCCGGGGGCGCGCGATGAGCAGGCAAAATCAGAACATCCAGACCTTGCCGTTGGCGGGTATCCGGGTTGTCGAGTTTGTGCACATGGTGATGGGCCCCGCCTGCGGTTTGGTTCTTGCCGATCTCGGCGCCGAGGTCATCAAGGTCGAGCCCACCCCAGAGGGCGATAACACCCGGCGCTTGACGGGTTCTGGCGCGGGTTACTGGATGACCTACAACCGGAACAAGAAGAGCTTTGCAGTCGATATCAAAACAACGGAAGGCATGGCCGCGGTCCGCAAGCTGATTGAAAGCGCGGACGTAGTCACAGAAAACTTTCGCCCAGGAGCGATGGAAAAACTCGGGCTGGGTTATGACGACGTAAAGGCTATCAAACCCGACATTATCTACAGCTCAATGAAAGGCTTTTTGCCTGGTCCATACGAACACCGCACGGCACTGGATGAAGTCGTGCAGATGATGACGGGGCTCGCTTACATGACCGGCCCTGAAGGTCGTCCGCTACGCGCCGGCGCTTCGGTCAACGATGTGATGGGCGGCATGTTCAGCGCCATCTCGATCCTTGCAGCACTTTGGCAGCGCAAGGCGACCGGTGAGGGGCAGTTTGTTCAGACCGGACTTTTTGAAAACTCGGCCTTTCTGGTCGGTCAGCACATGATGCAAATGGCGACCACCGGTAAGCCGGCAGCCCCGATGCCCAGCCGCCTTTCAGCGTGGGCTATCTATGACGTTTTCAGCACCCTTGATGATGATCAGGTCTTCATGGGCGTGGTGAGCGACAGTCAATGGGCCAGTTTCTGTCAGGCTTTTGGCTTTGAACAGTTGGGTCGTGACCCTGATCTCGCCAGGAACACACAGCGCGTTCAGGCTCGCTCGAAGATATTGCCTTTGGTCAAGGAGCGGCTCGCAACCCTTGGCAAGCAAGAGGTCATGGCGCTGTGCGAGCAGGCAGGCTTGCCGTTTTCGCCTATCCAGCGCCCGCAGGATCTATTCGAGGATCCGCACCTGAACGTGTCTGGAGGCCTGGCACATCTCGCCCTGGAAAACGGTGACGAAGTAAAGGTGCCCATGTTGCCGTTCGAGATGAATGGTCAGCGCATGGATGCTCGCCTGAATGTGCCTCGGTTAGGTAGCCATTCCGAGGCGCTACTCCAAGAGATGGGTTATGCGGCAGGGGACATTGAAGCCCTGCGCGGATGCGGCATCGTCCGCTGATTCTCCTGATCGACTGTGTAGCAAATTCGCTGATGGTTTTCTCGCCGTCCGCCATATAAAAATAAAGTTGAGGAACCCCGTCATGGCTATTGTCACGACATCTACCCAGCGGCCTAACGGCTTAACGGCGCAGCCGCTTGATGCGGAACAAACCCGCGTCCTTCACAAGGCCGCCTGGCGTCTGATCCCGTTACTTGCACTCGCCTACTTTTTCAATTATCTGGATCGCACCAGCGTCGGTTATGCGGCGTTGCAAATGACCGAAGAGTTGGGGCTGACGGCCACTCAATTCGGCCTTGGTGCAGGGATCATGTTTTTTGGCTACTGCTTGTGCGAGGTGCCCAGCAACCTGGCGATGTATCGATTTGGCGCCAAGCTGTGGATGGCCCGGATCATGATCACATGGGGCTTGGCCGCTGCCGCAACTGCATTGGTCGTCGGGCCTTACAGTTTCTATGTGGTGAGGCTGATCCTGGGTATCGCCGAGGCGGGTTTCTTTCCTGGCGTTATCTTCTTTCTGACGCTGTGGTTTCCGGCGCAGTACCGCACCAGGGTGCTTGCGTGGTTCACGGTGGCCACACCGATTTCATTCCTGGTAGGCGGGCCACTGTCCATTTGGCTCTTGCAAATGCATGGCTTCCTTGGCCTCGCAGGTTGGCAATGGATGTTCATCATCGAAGGGATGCCGGCCTGTATTCTGGGGCTGATCACGCTGAAGGTGCTGACCAACCACCCGGCAGAAGCCAAATGGCTGACACCCGGCGAGCGTGAGCTGATCGCGGGCATGCTGGCTGAAGAACAGAGCAAGGGCCATCACAGCCACGGTTTCAAGGCAGCGCTGAAGGATCCTCGCGTCTGGATTCTCAGCTCTATCACGTTCAGCTTCACGTTGGGTTCCTACGGGATCGGCATCTGGCTGCCGCAGATGCTCAAGGCGCATGGCGTCGAAGTCAGCATGATTGGTTGGGTAGCAGCGATTCCCTACTTTTTCGCAACCATTGGCCTTTTGATCTGGGCAAAACATGTCGATCGCACCGGTAAGGGCATTTTCAACCTCACGCTTGCGATGCTCCTTGCAGGCCTGGCGCTACTATTTGCGCTGCAGATGAATGCACTGGTTCCAGCACTGGCCGGTATCTCTCTGGCGTTGGTCGGTACGATCGCCGGCAAGACCATCTTTTACACGTTGCCAGGCAAGTTCCTTCGCGGCCAGGCAGCGGCGGGTGGTATCGCGTTGATCAACTCGATTGGTGCATTCGGTGGTTTCGTGGGGCCCTATCTGATGGGGTTTCTCAAGGATTACACCGGTTCATTCACCGCGGGGCTAATGGTGATGGGATGCATCATGTTTTTGGCCGCCGCGATGGTTGTGTCGTTACGCCTGTTCCTGCGAGAGGAGTGACACGCTGGCTCCATGGCTGTTCAGAAGGTATCTTAGGCCCACTAAAATTTTCTTGTGGGTGATCCAGCGGCTCCAGTGCTGCTGGATCGCCTGCGAGCTCAGACCTCACGTTGAGTGGCTATGAACACCGAATCCGACACAAGCCTTTCTAATCAGTCCAACAGTGCGGAAGGAGGCGGCGTCGCGGCTGTCGATCGCGCTTTTTCGATTCTCTCGGCCTTTCAAGCCGAGCAAGAAAGCCTGACGTTGGCCGAGCTCGCGAGGCGTACCGGGCTATATAAAAGTACGATCCTGCGATTGATTACTTCGTTGGAGAAGGCCGGATTTGTACGGCGCTTGAGCGATGGCAGTTACTCCGTCGGACCCGAGCCTCTTCGTCTGTCACAGCTGTACCAGGCATCCTTCCGTCTGCGCGATGTCATTTATCCATTACTGGAGTCCATTACCGAGGAGAGCGGTGAAACGTCCTCTTTCTATGTGCTCGAAAACGGTAGCAGAGTCGTGTTGTTTCGGGTTGAGCCTAAGCGAGCGGTGCGTGTTTCCGTACTCGAAGGCGCGCGCTTTCCATTGCAAGCAGGTGCATCAGGGAAGATTCTTCGTGCTTTTTCTCGACAGTCAGATCCCCTTTTGGCAGAGGTGCGTGAGCGCTTTTGGGCCTGTTCTTTTGGTGAAAGGGATCCGGAAACGACCGCTGTATCAGTACCGGTATTCTCCATGGGTTATGAGCTCAAGGGGGCGCTGACGCTGTCGGGTCCCTCAGACCGTCTCTTGCAAGAGCATATCCAGCATGCCGCGTCGATCCTTTTACGCAATGCTGCTATTGCAACGACCGCGTTAGGCGGCAGTGATACAGAATTGCGAAATGCGCTGAAAAAACTGAACCCGTAAGTGTCCTCCATTACTCAATGACCGCTTCACACCTGTGGATTCAACCGGTCGATGCCGCACACTAAATGTAAGCGTATGGCCAACACAGCTTGTGCGATTAACGGTCTGGTGAGCAGGTGTTAGGATCTGGGGGCCCAAGCCTGACCTGATGCAGGTGCGCGCGGGCGTTTTGCGACGTCAAATATCGAATCACCAGACGGGCCGGATGGTGCACTAATGTTTCTAAGTCTTGAAGTTCGCAGCTACGAGAGGGAAAACCCTAACCACCACCATCATGACCATACTCAATTGGTACTGCCGATTCATGGCCGAATGGAAATTGACGTAGACGGGCGCGGGGGCTGCATTGATCAGTCATTGGCAGCGCTTGTGACACCCGGCTCGGTGCATTCGCAGCTCACTAACGTCGATAGCCGCTTTTTGGTTTTGGATTGTGCGCCTACGACGTTGGAAACACTCCAGATCGGGCGTCTTGCTCAGAGAATATATGTGCCTATTCCCCCAGCGACACGTCGGCTTATCGAGTTCGCTGAGTTGATAGGCAACACGCAACTATCCATCGCGGCCTCACAGTTGGGCCCTCTGCTTTTGTCGTCCCTTAGCCCGGATACCTGCTGTTTATCAGACCCCATGGAGCAGTTGATCGCCCGTCTTCGGGCGAATCCTGGAGCTAACTGGAGCAACGAAGTGATGGCTCAAGTAACAAACATGAGCATGAGTCAACTGCACCAGCGATTCCGGCAATTGTTCGAGATGAGTCCTCAAGCGTGGCTGACTGATTTACGCATACAAGAAGCGCAGCGATGGTTGCGTGGAACCTCATTACCGATATCCGAGATTGCCTTGCGTGCAGGCTTCTCCGATCAGGCATCGCTGACCAGGACCATGCAACGTGTGAGCGCTACGACCCCGGCGGTTTATCGTAAAGCGCAAAAACAGTCTGGGTAAAAAATCCCACAGTTACCGACAATACTCCCCCGAGTCAGCTGCTCCAGACTTAATCCATTACGCTTTGGAGCGCGGGTGAAATGTTTGCTGATCGATCTCTGCTCAAGGGCATCGTCTACGGGGTTTGTGCGGGCCTGTGTTGGGGAGTGATTTTCCTCGGCCCCCAGCTAACCCCGGGGCTGAGTGGCCTGCAATTCGCCGTCCTGAGATTCCTCTGCTATGGCGCGATCTCGGCGGTCTTGCTTATGCCGCGCTGGAGGCGCGTTTGCGCCAATCTCACTATGGCCGATTGGAAGTCACTCTTCTGGCTTAGCCTGATAGGGAACCTCATCTACTACGCGTTGGTGGGCACCGGTGTGCAGTTGGTTGGCATTGCCACAACGTCCCTGATTGTCGGACTCATCCCGGTGCTCGTCACTTTGGCAGGTCGTCATGACGTCAACGCCGTTTCTTTGCGCAAGCTCGTCCCCTCGCTGTGCTGCGCTGTGGGTGGAGTCGTGCTTATCAGCTGGCATGCACTGATCAATGGAGACAGGCCCGATACATTGACAAACATCGCCGGGATTTTATGCGCGACGGGCGCATTAGTGACGTGGAGTTGGTTCGCAGTGAGCAACGCTCGTCGGTTGGTTCAGGTAGCAGGCGTTTCCTCGCATGACTGGGCACTGCTGACAGGGATCATGACTGGCGCTCAGTCACTGCTTTTGGCGGTGCCTGTCCTGGGTTTGCAGCCCGGGACGCATGGCAACTCCGAATGGCTGCATTTTTTCCTGGTGGCTGGTGGCGTAGCCCTTTTATCTTCGGTTGTGGGTGGCGCGTGCTGGAACCAGGCGAGCCGACTTCTACCGTTGGCACTTAGTGGGCAAGTGCTCGTGATTGAGACGTTAGCGGCGCTCGTTTTTGGATTTTTATGGGAATATCGGTTGCCCGAGTCATATGAAATGGTGGCGATTGCACTGCTGGTGACCGGTGTCGTCTGGTGCCTGAGTTGTCATCGTACTCCCCTTCATTCTCCGGTTGTTTAGCTCGGACAGTGACGCCAAGGCTTTTAGAGTAATGCTGACTGCCCCTGTCAATCCGATGCGGTGGCGTCCAGTGGTGCGGTAACAGCTCGGCGAGCTCACTTGCACGCTGCGTCGGCAGGCGTGTAAGACTTTCCTTCAAGTAAGCATACGGATCATGTCCGTTGAGCCGCGCCGACAGGATCAGACTCATGATCGCCGAGTCATTGGTTGGGCATTTTCGCTGGTCAATGACGCCTCGCCCGACAGCGTACTTTGGCCGCAAGCTCTATCTCTTTGACGTTGAGGTGTTTTTGTAACGCTCAGACTGTGGGGGCAATCGAAAGTAGTCAGCGCTCGTCAAATCACAGGACCGGAGCACGCAGAGGGCGGCATGCTCCGTCTATGCATCACGTTACTCAGGGTGATTCCAATTCATCATCAGAGAGAACGTATCGAGGTGCTGATTGCGCGGGCACACTTTATAACCGCTGGAGCTATCCGTCGCTGCGCCTCCTCTGAAGTCCATCGGCTGGTCGGCGCAACCACGTGCACCGAGGCCACTGGTTTATGCTGACTGTTGATGATAGGTGCTGCAATGGTCATATCTCCGAGGTAAAGCTCCTCCAGATTAACGGCATAGCCTTTATCTCTGATCGTCTGAATCTCGCTCACTATCTCGTCCACCCTTGTCAGGGTGTGTTGGGTATGACGCTTCAGATCACTGGCAGCCAGCACCTCACTAACCCCCTCATCGCTCAAGGCGCTTAGGTAAGCCCTGCCAGAAGCCGTGCAGTACATCGGTATACGACTGCCGATAGGCAGGTGGATCGGAATGAACTTGGGGGCTACGAAACGAGCCACGTAGATCATTTCCAGGTCGACCGGTTCGGTGAGGTTCGTGGATTCCCCCGTGAGCTCAGCCAATTCGGCGAGAAAAGGGTTGGCGACGTCCACCAGCGTATCTGCTGCCAGATAGTTGTAACCAATTTCCATGACGCGTGGAGTGAGCTGGAATCGCTTGGACTGAGGGTTTTTACACACGTACCCCAACGCCTCCAAGGTGAAAATCATGCGCTGTGCAGAGCTCTTGTTGATGCCGGCTGCCTCGGCAATTTCTGCCAGATTCATTGTCCGCTGGCGTGCGTTGAATGCACGCAGTACGGCTAGACCCTTCTCTAGAGACTGATTGAAGAGGCTGTTTTCGTTCTCGCTCATGGCGCCATCTCTTTTGCTGATTTTGATTTGAGTATCGATATGCGATATTTATAAATCTCTTTACGATTTTTGTAAATCGTATATATTTAATTCAAGGCCTTTTTTTGATGCGCAAAGGCTGTCCACCACTCACAACTACAAGAACCGCGTCAAATTGGAGTGTTCAACATGTATCCTCGCCTTCGTGTGTTCACCTGTGCCATTGCTCTGGTCGCTGGCTGTGCCGCTTCTCTCGTTGCTCAAGCCGAGACGTTCAAGGTCGGCGCCACCGCTACCGGAGCACCCTTCACCTTCCTGGATGTGAAAAGCAACAGTATCCAGGGCATGATGATCGACACCGTCGAAGCCGTCTCCAAGGCTGCTGGCTTCGAGGTGGATATTGCGCAAACCACCTTCGCTTCGCTTATCCCGTCCCTGACAGCCAGCAAAATTGACATCATCTCCGCAGCGATGGTGCGCACCCCGGAGCGTGAGAAAGTCGTGCAGTTCTCCGATCCGGTGTTCGAGTACGGCGAGGGCTTGGTGGTGCGGGCTGACGACAATACGTCGTACACCGGCATGGATGACTTCAAGGGTGAGGTGGTGGGTGCCCAGGTCGGCACCATCTTCCTCGATGCGCTCAATAAGCGCGGCATCTTCAAGGAAGTCCGTGGCTATGACTCGATCGCGGACCTCACCCGCGACCTATCTCTGGGACGGATCAAGGCCGGATTCGGCGACCGTCCCATCCTGGCGTACCAGATGTCTTTAGGCTCCCTGCAGAAGGTGCGGCTGGTTGACACCTATCAGCCTCAGATCAAGGGTGAGGTCTGCCTGATTCTGCGCAAGGGCGATGAGCAGGCGCTCGCTGAAGTGAATAAGGGCATTGCCAAGATCAAGGCAGATGGCACCCTCGCGCGCATTGTCGAGAAGTGGAAGCTTAACTAAGCGCCTTTTTTGGCTTGGTGCCCCCACCAGGCCTTGGTTGAACTCGCCTCATGGATAATCCTATGTTTCTCCAGAATGCTCTGGACTTCCTTCCCATTCTTTTGAGCGGGGCGGTGGTCACTTTGCAGGTTACGGTTGCATCCTTCCTGCTCAGTTCGGTCATCGGCCTGGTTTTGGCCTTGATGATGGTGTCAAAGGTCCGCACCATTTCGTTGTTCGCGATCACCGTGGTCAACTTGATCCGCGGTCTTCCAATCATCGTTCAGCTGTTCTACATCTATTTCGTACTACCTGAATTCGGCATTCAACTGACCGCAATGCAAGCCGGCATCATCGGTCTCGGTATCGCCTACTCGGCTTATCAGGCTGAGAACTTCAGGGCCGGCATACAGGCCATTCAGCAAGGGCAAATCGAAGCCGCGGAATCGCTAGGCATGCGCGGCTTCATGGTGATGCGCCGCGTTGTACTTCCGCAGGCTTTCCGTATCGCTTTGCCACCCTACGGCAACACCTTGGTCATGATGCTCAAGGACTCGTCGCTGGTGTCCACCATTACCGTTGTGGAGATGACCCGTGCAGGTCAACTGATCGCTTCATCCACATTCGAAAACATGACGATCTATACCCTGGTAGCGCTGCTCTACCTCTCTTTGAGCCTGCCGCTGTCCTTCGCGTTACGCCGCCTTGAGAAGCGGCTTGGAATGAGGAAAACGTCATGATCGAGATCAAAGCGCTGCGCAAGAGTTACGGCAATACCTGCGTGCTCGAAGGAATCGACTTACAAGTTAATAGCGGTGAGGTGGTTTGCCTGATCGGGCCGTCAGGCTCTGGTAAATCCACGCTTCTTCGGTGCATCAATGGCCTGGAGACATACGAGGGCGGGGACATCCTGGTGTCCTCCGAACGTGTTGATCGTCACGCGAAAAGCATCCACGAGATCCGCACTCAGGTTGCCATGGTTTTCCAGCGTTTCAATCTGTTCCCTCATCGCACCGCCCTGGAGAACGTGATGGAGGGCCCGATCTATGTGAAAAAGGAAAACCCTCAAGAGGCTCGCGAGCACGCTCGCCAGTTATTGGAGAAGGTTGGCCTTTCGCATCGTATCAATGCGTTCCCGGACGAACTTTCGGGCGGTCAGCAGCAGCGGGTAGCGATCGCGCGCGCATTGGCCATGCGCCCAAAGGCCATCCTTTTCGACGAACCGACCTCTGCGCTCGACCCTGAACTGGTGGGCGAAGTCCTGGCGGTAATGCGCAAACTGGCCGACGAAGGCATGACCATGGTGGTGGTGACTCATGAGATGGGATTTGCTCGCGAGGTCGCTGATAAGGTCTG
This sequence comes from Pseudomonas sp. ACN5, assembly GCF_002303975.1. Taxonomy (NCBI): domain Bacteria; kingdom Pseudomonadati; phylum Pseudomonadota; class Gammaproteobacteria; order Pseudomonadales; family Pseudomonadaceae; genus Pseudomonas; species Pseudomonas sp. ACN5. The sequence goes on from NZ_MRCP01000019.1 coordinate 21,506, forward strand.
CTTCCTTTATGGCGGTCGTATCGTGGAAGAAGGTCCTGCCCATGAAGTTCTGGGTGCACCCAAGCATGCGCGTACTCAAGATTTTTTGCGCCGTCTGCTCAACACCGATGAGGTGTCGGCATGACTGGACAGCAGTTGGCATTACCTCCTTCTCTCTGGGCATCTACGGCCGCTGCCGGGCCGGCGACACCGCAGCTGTGTGAAGACAAGCAGGTAGACGTTGCTATCGTCGGGGCTGGTTATACCGGCCTGGTAACGGCCCTGCACCTGGCAGCAGGTGGCGCGAAGGTGTGCGTTCTGGACGCAGCCGAGCCAGGCTGGGGAGCGTCGGGACGCAATGGAGGCCAGGTAATTCCGGGGCTTAAGCACGATCCGGATGATTTGCTAAAGATGTTTGGTAGTGAGCGCGCCGAGGCCCTGATCGATGTGGTAGGCAACGCGGCTGACGAGGTGTTCGAACTGATCGATCGCTACGGTATTGAGTGCGATGCCACCCGTAAAGGTTGGATACAACCCGCGGTATCCGCTACGGCAATGCGCAATATCGAGAGCCGGGCCGAGCAATGGCAACGACGCGGTGTGTCCGTGGAGATGCTTGATAAAGCCAGCGTGACCAAGCGAATTGGTAGCGATGATTACTTGGGTGCCTGGGTCGATCCACGCGCCGGTAGCGTGCACCCGTTGAACTATGCCCGTGGACTGGCTCGCGTCGCTCTCAACCATGGTGCTGAAATTCATGGTCGCAGCCCGGTCGTTAAGCTGGAGTCCAGGGACGGCCACTGGAATTTGACGACGGGCCAAGGTTGTAAGGTCCGGGCTCAGCAGGTGGTGCTGGCGACTAATGGGTACACCGACAACCTCTGGCCAGGTTTGCGGCAGACGGTTCTTGCCGCCAACAGCTTCATTATCGCGACCCGGCCTCTGCCCAAAAACCTTAGGGAAACGGTGTTGCCTGGTGGCGAAGTATGCTCCGACGCCCGTCGGCTGCTGATGTATTTTAAGCAAGATGCTCAAGGTCGAGTTTTGTTCGGTGGGCGTGGGCCATTCTCAGAGCCGACTTCAAACAGTGACTGGGCTCATCTGGAGCAAGCATTGGCAGGCGTCTTCCCGCAACTGGAGGGTGTGCCTTTGGAATATCGCTGGAGCGGTCGCGTAGCACTGACAAAGGATTTCCTGCCTCATGTCCATCAGCCCAAGCCGGGCTTGAGCATGTTGCTAGGCTACAACGGACGCGGTATTGCACTTTCAACAAGCCTGGGCCGCCATTTAGCCATGAACCTTCTCGGTAACAGGCAGGAGTTCCCTTTCCCGATCACCGGTATCAAGCCGATTCCGTTTCATGGCCTGCAGCGCGTTTATGTCGGCCTGGGTATCGCTTGGTACCGTATGCTCGACGCTTTGACCTGACGACCTGCTGGCGCCCCAGCTTCCTCAACATCTGGAGGGGGAGGGGCGCTAACCGATGTCGATCAAAATCCCCCTGCACCCTGCTCGACGTAAAACATCAAGGAGACCAGCATGTCAGTCGTCCGCATCCGTTTGCATGACCAAAGCACATTTTCCCCCCCAACTCCGGTCGGGCAGCCTATTGGAGAGCCCGTCGCGATGACCCGTACAGCCGAACACATGCCTCTGGAAGGCTACAACGCAGTTACAGGTTTCTGGGAGTGCAGCCCGGGGCAGTTCCGCCGTCAAGTGGCAGGCGCCGAGTACAGCTACATTGTCAGTGGTGAGGGCACGTTCACGCCGGATAATGGAGAAACCATCCAATTCAAGCCGGGCGATGCACTCTTCTTCGAGGCCAACTCCCACGGTACCTGGGATATTCGCGAAGCTGTGCGCAAGACTTATCTAATACTCAAATGATCGCCAATCCTACATAGAGACGTAAGCAATGGGATGGACGCCCCCGCCCATAATCGTATCGCTGTGCCAGAGTGAGTGGTGTCGCCATCCACTTGTGCAAAGGGGTAGTCAGCCATGGAAATCAAAACCGTTGGTATCGACTTAGCCAAAAACGTGTTCCAGATCCATGGCATGAACGAGCGAGGCAAGCCGATATTGCGCAAGCAACTGAAGCGCGATCAGGTAGTGGTATTTTTTGCTAATTTACCGCCCTGCCTGATCGGCATGGAAGCTTGTAGTAGCGCTCACTATTGGGCCCGCAAGCTTGAGGAACTGGGCCATACCGTGCGACTCATGGCTCCCCAATTCGTCAAACCCTATGTCAAGAGCAACAAAAATGACGCAGCAGATGCCGAGGCCATCTGCGAGGCTGTGACTCGGCCAACCATGCGGTTTGTGCCAATCAAGAATGTTGAACAGCAGTCTGTGTTGGCCCTGCACCGTGCGCGTCAGGGATTCGTGAAGGCGCGCACAGCTCAAGCCAATCCGTCCTCCGATGGCTATTGCTATGTCAATGCCGGCAAGGTGCGAGCCCGGGGCTTCGAAGCGGAAATCAGCGGTGAAGTCATTGAGCGCCTGCAACTGCCGACGGGCTACACCTACACCCAGACCAAGACCCTGGATGACATCGACGCCAGCCTGAACGGCGCTGCGCTCAACGGCAACAACCTGTTCGACAAGCGTTACTACACCACTATCGGAACCGAGTCGTTTGGCAATTACTACGGTGATCCACGCAACTTCATGGTGTCGGTCAAGGCCAGTTTCTGAGCCGGTCTTTGTAGGAGCGAGCTTGCTCGCGATGGACCTGAGAGCGACGCGTTTATCCAGAAAACACGCGTTATCGTTAACGTCCATCGCGAGCAAGCTCGCTCCTGCAAAGGTGGGGGGATCTTAGTTTTTGTCGAGATCCACGTTACGCGTCTCACGCAGGCAAATCATCCCCACCACCAGGCTCACCCCGGTGATCACCACCGGATACCACAGCCCGTAGAAGATGTCTCCGGTGTACACCACCAGCGCGAACGACACCGTCGGCAGGAAGCCGCCGAACCAGCCGTTGCCGATGTGGTAGGGCAGGGACATCGAGGTGTAGCGAATGCGGGTCGGGAACAGTTCGACCATCAACGCCGCCAACGGGCCGTAGCACATGGCCGAGATGATGATCAGCGCGACAATCAGTGCCACGATCATCGGTTTGTTGATCTGCTGCATGTCCGCCTGTTGTGGGTAACCGGCGAGAGTCACGGCACCGCGCAAGGCGGCTTCGTCGAAGCCATCGATCTTCACGTCACCGACGCTTACCTGCACGTCACTGCCGGCCGGGGCCGCTGCGCTCTGGTAGGGCAGGCCCTGCTTGACCAGGAAGGTCTTGACCTTGTCGCAGGGGCTGTCGAATTTCGCCTTGCCCACCGGGTCGAACTGGAAGGTGCAGGTGGCCGGGTCGGCCATCACGGTGATCGGTGCCTGGCGGCTGGCCTGGTCGATGGCCGGGTTGGCGTAGTGGGCCAGGGTCTTGAAGATCGGGAAGTACAGCGCGGTGGCCAGCAGCAGGCCGATCATCAGCACCGGTTTGCGCCCGACCTTGTCCGACAGCCAGCCAAAGAAAATGAAGAAGGGGGCGCCAATGGTCACGCTGACAATCAGCAAGCCGTTGGCCACGGCCGGGTCCATTTTCAGGAACTGGGTGAGGAAGAACAGCACATAGAATTGCGCAGCGTAGAAGGTCACCGCTTGCCCGGCATTGATGCTGAACAGCGCGATCAGCACCACCTTGAGGTTTTCCCATTTGCCGAAGGAGTCGCGAATCGGCTGTTTGCACAGCTTGCCTTCCTCTTTCATTTTCACGAAGGCCGGCGACTCGTGCAGGCTCAGGCGAATCCAGGTCGAGATGCCCAGCAGCACGATGGAAAACAGGAACGGAATGCGCCAGCCCCAGACTTCGAACTGGTCACCGGTGAAGTAGCGGCAGCCCAGCACCACCAGCAGCGAGAGCAGCAGGCCCAGGGTCGCGGTGGATTGAATCCAGCTGGTGTGGAAGCCGCGTTTGCCCATGGGCGCGTGCTCGGCGACATAGGTCGCGGCGCCACCGTATTCACCGCCCAGGGCCAGGCCCTGGAGCATGCGCAGCACCACCAGGATGATCGGCGCGGCGATGCCGATGCTGGCGTAGGTCGGCAGCAGCCCGACACAGAACGTCGCCAGGCCCATGAGGACGATGGTGGCGAGGAAGGTGTACTTGCGCCCGATCATGTCCCCCAATCGACCGAACACCAGCGCGCCGAACGGCCGGACGATGAAGCCGGCGGCGAAGGCCATCAGCGCAAAGATGAACGCCGTGGTGTCGTTGACCCCGGCGAAGAACTGTTTGCTGATGACCGCCGCGAGGGCGCCATAGAGGAAAAAGTCGTACCACTCGAAGACGGTCCCGAGGGACGACGCGAAGATGACTTTCTGGGTTTCCTGGCTGGTGCCCGCGCTGCGCACGGCTTCCAGGGTTTGAACATTTTCTGACATACCGGTATCCCTCACAGTGATTGTTTTTGTTGTTCCACTGTCGGCGCCAGTCTTGAGGGCTGGTGCCGCTGTTGCGATGTATCGGGCGTACTCGTTACTTGTAGGAGCGAGCTTGCTCGCGATGAACCTGAGAGCGCACGTGGGTGTCAGGTTTACAGCGTTATCGTTGACGACCATCGCGAGCAAGCTCGCTCCTACAGGGGGCGCGCAGGATTCAGAGGTGTGCGATCAGTTCCATTGTCGGTGTGGTGCTCCTTGTGGCGGAGTTGAGGATCAGTTGTGCCGCCTTCTCGGCAATCATCAGCGTCGGCGAGCAGGTGTTGCCCGAGGTGATGCGCGGCATGATCGAGGCATCGGCTATACGCAAGCCGGGGATGCCATGGACCTTGAGTTGCGCATCGACCACGGCGTCGGCGTCATTGCCCATGCGGCAGGTGCCCACGGGGTGGAAGATCGTGGTGCCGATGCGCGCGGCGGCTTCGTGCAGTTGTTCCTCGCTTTGAAGACTGGCGCCGGGCAGGTATTCCACTGGATTGAAGGCGCGCAGGGCCGGCGCGGCGACGATGCGCCGGGTCAGGCGAATGGCGTCGGCGGCGACCCGCAGGTCTTCCGGGTGGCTCAGATAATTGGGCTGGATCAGTGGGGCTTGTTGCGGATCGGCCGAGCGGATATCGACCCGACCACGGCTTTGCGGGCGTAGATCGCAGACCGATGCGGTGAACGCCGGAAAGGCATGCAACGGTTCGCCAAAGCGCTCCAGCGACAGCGGTTGCACGTGGTATTCAAGGTTGGCTGAAGTCTGTTCCGGCCCCGAGCGGGCAAAGGCGCCCAACTGGCTCGGCGCCATGGACAGCGGGCCGCTGCGGTCATACAGGTAGCGCAGGCCCATGCCCAGCTTGCCCCACAGGCTGCCGGCCATCTGGTTCAGGGTGCGGGCATTGTCCAGCTGGTAGATCAGCCGCAGTTGCAGGTGATCCTGCAGATTGCCGCCGACACCGGGCAGTTCATGGGCGACGCCAATGCCCAGCCGTTCCAGCAGTGGACGCGGGCCGATGCCGGAGCGTTGCAGGATGCCTGGCGACCCGACCGAACCGGCACAGAGGACGATTTCCTTGCGCGCCTTGAAGGTCTTCACCTCGCCTTGCCAGCGGGCGCTGACGGCAGAGGCGCGGCCATTGTCCAGCCGCACGCGGTCGACTTCGACCCCGGTCAGCACAGTGAGATTGGAGCGTTGGCGAATCGGTTTGAGAAACGCCTTGGCCGCGTTCCAGCGGATGCCGGCCTTCTGATTGACCTGGAAATAGCCGCAACCTTCGTTGTCGCCCTGGTTGAAGTCATCGATGCTGGCGATGCCGCTTTGTTCGGCGGCACTGCGGAAGGCGTCGAGAATCGGCCACGACAGGCGCTGGCGTTCGACTCGCCATTCACCCGCGTCGCCGTGAAATTCGGCGGCGCCGGCGAAGTGGTTTTCACTCTGCTTGAACAGCGGCAACACGTCTTGCCAGCTCCAGCCGGGGTTGCCGTCGGCGGCCCAGCGGTCGTAGTCACCGGCCTGGCCGCGCATGTAGATCATGCCGTTGATGGATGAGCAGCCGCCCAGTACCTTGCCGCGCGGATAGCTCAGGGCGCGACCTTGCAGGCCGGGTTGCGCTTCGGTCTTGAAGCACCAGTCGGTGCGCGGGTTGCCGATGCAGTACAGGTAACCCACGGGGATGTGAATCCACGCATAGTTGTCGCGGCCGCCGGCTTCGAGCAACAACACGCGATGTTGCGGGTTGGCCGACAGTCGATTGGCCAGCAGACACCCGGCTGGGCCGGCCCCGACCACGATGTAGTCGTATTCATCAACGGAAGGCTGCATCCCTGACCTCGTTTTGTTGTTCTTGTTGTCTGTCATCCTAGTTGTTAGCTTTCGTCAAAAGAATGTTAGTTTTTGCGCAGCCGCTGTGCGTTTTTAAACAGCATCCCGAACGGCAAAGAACAAGGACGCTTCATGTTCGACTGGAATGACCTGCGGTTTTTTCTCGAATTGCAGCGCAGCGGGCGTTTGCTGACGGCCGCCCGCCGCCTGAACACCACCCATGCCACCGTGGCGCGGCACATCGAGGCCATCGAAAAGAGCCTCGGTACGGCGTTGTTCGTTCAGCATGCCCAGGGCTATGAGATGACCCCGGCGGGCGAGGCGTTGCTTAAACACGCCGAGGCGATGGAGAACGTGGCGCTGCTGGCCCAGGAGGAAATCACCCAATCCACCGCGCCGCTGGGCAAGATCCGCGTCGGGGTGACCGAAGGCCTGGGCATCATGTTCCTCGCCAGTCGCATGAACGGCTTGTTCGAACGTTATCCGGGGCTGGAAGTGGAGCTGGTGGCGGTGCCGCGGTTTGTCAGCATTCTCAACCGCGAGGCGGAAATCAGCATCCACCTCGAACGCCCGGCCGCCGACATGCTGGTCACCCGCAAACTCACTGACTATCGCCTGGCGTTGTATGCCAGCCAGGACTACCTTGATCATTCGCCGCCGTTGCGCAGTCGCGAGGACCTGGGGCGTCACGCGTGGATCGGCTACGTCGATGATTTGCTGTTCAGCCAGGAATTGATGTTCCTCAACAGCTTCTGCCGCAACCCGCAGGTGGTGTTTCACAGCACCAGCGTGATCGCCCAGCAGCAGGCTGCGCGCTCGGGCCTGGGGATCGCGGTGTTGCCGTGCTACATGGCCAGTGCCGATCCGGGGCTGGTGCCGCTGTTGCCGGATGAAAGCATCCAGCGCAGTTACTGGATCAGTACCCGCCGGGAGTTGCACAAGTCGGTGCGGTTGCGGGTGCTTTGGGATTATGTGGTGGAGTTGTGTGAGCGGGAGCAGGGGTTGCTACTGGGTGGCTGACCTGACGCCATCGCGGGCAAGCCCGCTCCCACAGTGGTTCATGTCGTACGCAAGTGTTGTGTACACCCAAGATACCTGTGGGAGCGGGCTTGCCCGCGAAGGCGGCGGAACATCCATTATCCATCTTGAGGTTTAAACAACAATCTCAAATGCCGTGCTGGCCAGCCTCTCGCCATTGACCACGACATGCACCGCATGGCGCCCCGCATAATGCCGGCGTGTTGTCAGCTCCTTGATCTGCTGCCCACGGCTGACGGCCTCGCTGGCGTTGCCGGGCAGTGTCAGCGCCTTGAGCTTGAAGACCTTCGCCGAGGTGCTGCCGTTGGCCTTGACGTAATCGATGGCGTAGTCGATCACCAGGCGCTGGCTGCTTTCAACGGTGGATCTGATGGCAAACGACAGGGTGATCTTTTCTCCCAGGCCAATCACCGGCGGTTCGACTTTCACATCGACGATCTCGACTTCAGGCTTGCCGCCCGCGCCGATGATCGCCAGTGCCCGCTGGTTGCCCTGTTTGATCAGGCTGCGCAGGGCGTGCCTGGCGATCCAGGCGGTGTGCCGGTTGTCCAGCGACCAGCCTTCGATCCTGTCCAGCACCCAGTCGGGATGATCCTTGGTGATGTCGTTGAGGTGATTGGCCACGGATTTGCGCACGTACAGGCTGGTGTCGGCCTTGAGGTTGTCGAGGATTTTCGCGGCGAGTGTCGGGTCGGCCTGGACGGGTTCCAGGCGGAACGACCAGGGCAGGCGTGGCCGGCAGCCTTCACTGGCCAGGCGTCGTACGTGCTCGTTGTCATCCAGTGACCAGTCGTGCATCAGCTCGAGCGAACGTTCGAGGTCGCTGCGCAGAAAGTGGCGGATCGCGAATTCCGAAGAGCCGAAAGCGGTGAAGTACTTCAGCGCGTCCATCGACTGCTCGAACGCATGGGCGCCGTAGCGGGCGACGTAGTGCGGCAGGCACATGCTGACGAAACCGCTGTTCAGGCGCGGGGCGAGGGCGCGCAGCACCTGCAGCGATGCTTCATAGTCCAGCGGCAACACCGCGTGCAGGCATTCGCTGACCCGGGCCATGCGCTGCATGACGCTGAGGTCTGCCAGGCCGGATTGCGCCAGCTTGAGGAATTTCTTGCCGTCAAAATCGGGGTACACCGCCGTCATCTCTGTGGCGATGTGCTTTAGGCGCTCGGTGTTGAAGATTTCCTTGAGGGCGGGGGCAGGTTGGTCAGCCATGGTGGTTCCTTTGAAGTTGTGGTTATTCCGTCACACCGCGTTAGCGTTCTTCGCGAGCAAGCCCGCTCCCACACTGGATCTGAGGTGCTCACAAATATTGAGCCTGGCAGAGACCCCTGGTGGGAGCGGGCTTGCTCGCGAAGGGGCCCTCAAGTCCGCCTCATTTCTTGCCCGCTTGCTCCTGCAGGTGATCCGACTCGAACAACCTGGCCAGTTCCGCCCGGGCTTCCTGCGCCGTCTGCATCACTTTCACTGCGTCGTCATACACCGCGTGCTGGGCTTCGAGCACCACTTCGTCGTGCTGCTTGAAGCGCTTGATCCGCGCATCGGCCTGGGCCTGGGTCAATCCCAGTCCGATCAGGGTCTGCCGGCTCATTTCCAGGCTCGAAAAAAAGGTCTCGCGCACGGCGTGAGCACCGACGTCCATCAGCCGGTGCACATGCTGACGGTTACGGGCGCGGGCGATGATGTTCATATGCGGATAGAGCTTGCGCACCAGCTCGGCGGTCTTGATGTTGGTGTCCGGGTCGTCGGTGGCGATCACAAAAAACTCGGCTTCGCCGACCTTGGCCGCGCTGAGGATTTCCGGGCGCATCGGGTCGCCGTAGAACACCGGCACGCCACCGAAGCTGCGGGACAGTTCGATGGTTTCCACCGAGGTGTCCAGGGCCACGAACTTGATGTTCTGCGCGCGCAGAATCCGCGCAACGATCTGGCCCATGCGGCCCATCCCGGCGATCACCACCCGTGGTGCGTCGGTGTCGATTTCACGGAACTTCTCCGGTACTTCCACCGGTTGCACTTTCGGGCTGACCAGGCGTGCGCAAATCAACAGCAATAGCGGCGTCACGGCCATGGACAGGGTGATGGTCAACACCAGCAAGTCATACAGCCCGGCGGCGAACAGCCCATGGTCGCGACCGATCTTGAACACCACAAAGGCAAATTCACCACCGGCCGCCAACACGATTCCCAGGCGGATGGCACTGACGTTCTTCAAACCTCCGGCCAGGCGGCCGACAATAAACAGCAGCGGCAGTTTGATCGCGATCAGCAGCAGGGTCAGGCCCAGCACCGCGACCGGCATGCTCAGCAACAGGCTCAGGTTCGCGCCCATGCCGACGCTGATGAAAAACAACCCCAGCAGCAGGCCCTTGAACGGTTCGATCTGGGCTTCCAGTTCATGGCGATACTCGGAGTCCGCCAACAGCAGGCCGGCGAGGAAGGCGCCAAGGGCCATGGAAATACCCACCAGTTCCATCAACCAGGCCGTGCCGATCACCACCAGCAACGCAGTGGCGGTGGAGACCTCCGGCAACGCGGTCTTGGTCACCACGCGGAACACCGGCCGCAGCAGGTAACGCCCGCCGATCACCACCACGGCGATGCTGGCCAGCACTTGCAGGCCATGGTTCAGGTTTTCGCTGACGCTGGTGCTGTGATCGCCACCGGCCAGCAACGGCACCATGGCAATCAAGGGGATCGCGGCGATGTCCTGGAACAACAGGATTGCGAACGCCAATCGCCCGTGGGGGCTGGTCAATTCCTTGCGTTCAGCCAGGCTTTGCAGGCCGAACGCCGTGGATGACAGCGCCAGGCCCAGGCCCAGGACGATCGCGGTGTTCAACGGCTGGCCAAACAACCACAAAGCCACCACGCCAATCACCGTGCCGGTCAGCAACACTTGCGCCAGACCCACGCCGAACACTGATTTGCGCATCACCCACAAGCGTCGCGGCGACAGCTCCAGGCCGATGATGAACAGCAGCAACACCACGCCAAGTTCGGAAATGTTCGCGACGCTTTGCGGGTTGTCGATCAACCCCAGCACCGACGGGCCGATGATCACCCCGGCGAACAGATAGCCCAGGACCGCCCCCAGTTGCAGACGCTTGGCTAACGGAACGATGAGCACGGCCGCCATCAGGAACACGACAGCGGCTTGTAGCAGGTTGCTTTCATGGGGCATGGGCGAAATTCCAGGACTCGGGGCAGCGGGGGGTGTCAAGGATAAAGGTTGGGTTCTGTGAAGATCCACTGCGGGAGTGGTCTGTCATGGAGATTGATGGCGAATCTTGCCGGCCTCGCAGGAGCTGGGGGGTGATCGGGTTCTCATAAATCCGGAAAGAATCGGCGAATGACCTGTGCTGGAGTTTCGGGGCAAGGTCAGGCTGCGGCAACACGCCCGGCGTGTTGCCGCAGTCCTCAGTCGCCAGTGGACAGCCCATGCTTGTGTGCATAAGCGTACAGATCTACGCGGTTTGTCAGGCCTAGCTTGCTGTAGATCGATGTCAAATGGTTGCGCAGCGTGTGCTCGCTGATGTGCAGTTTCTCGGCCACCAACTTGCCTGGCGCTGAGGGGTCGCGGGCCAGCGATGCAATGGTTTGCTGCTCGCGGCGCGTTAGCTTGGCGATTTTTTGTTGCTCCGGGTCTATTTCGCGCTCGGCTTTCTTGCGCGCCAGTTCAAGAAAGATACGGCTGGTGGCATTGCGGTCAATCCAGAGTTCGCCGTCATGCACTTTTTCTATGGCTTTGAGCAATGTTGATGCGGAGGCCGACTCCCGCTTATCCACCACGCCACGTGCGCCCGCCAGCACCGCACTGTCATGCAGCGCCACGTCGCTCGACCCTGTCACGACCAGAATCCTGGCTTTGGTCTGGTTGTGCAAGTCGGCCAGCGACTCGATACAGCCCTCGCTGTCCAGGTCCAGCACCACCACATCCGGCGCGTATTGGTGCGGCGAAAGCAGGTATTGCGCCACCGACGACACCGAACCCGCCAGCGCCAATCTTGGTCGAGCGCTTTCCACCAGACGCTCAAGGCCCCAGGCCACGAGCGGTAGAGCTACTAACAGAACTTGAATTGGCATGCGTGTCGCTGCCCCTTTAGGCGGGTTGTGTTAGCTGATCATGATAGCAATCGTTGCAGTCCTTAGTGTTTTCAATAGCGCTGCAGTCCCCCCCCTCCCATGACATTTGTCCCGTAAAACACTGTTTTGATGGGTGATTGACTCCCAGAAAAAAAGGGATAGCGCGCTCATGTAATAAACAGCGGTGGTTTTTAGACTGCCGACATGAAAGACACACACCGCATTGAGCCCCGTGAACAAGTCACCCTGTCGCTGCAACTGATCGGCGGGGGCAACGGTGTCACCCGTGACATCAGCGCCTCCGGTTTGTATTTCGAAACCGATAGCGAGCAGCAGGTGGGTAGCTTGATTGACTTCGAGATCGAGCTCGACACTCCCGGCGGCCCCATGAAGTTCAAGGCGCGAGGACAAATCGTGCGCATTGAGCCGCTGGGCGGCAGGGCCGGGGTGGGCGTGAAGCTACTGGCCAGCCGGCTGGTAGCGGTGGAGTGAAGTGTTTGTGGAGTGAGCAAGAATCGGCTTGCGGCTGTTGGCGGCCCACAGCGGTTTTTTGCTCTGAGTGACATTCTTGGGAGAAAGACATGGCTAGCACCACCACTACCAGCGGCGGAACCGTTACCTCGTTTTCCAACACGCCACAGGCGAAGGATGACGTCTTTACCACCACTGAAAATCTGCTGGGGGTCATGTATTGGGACGTCATGTCCAATGACCTCGGCGGTAACGCGAAGACACTCTGGTCACTCGACAACGCGGAAAGTTCTTCTACTACCACCAAGGTTTCTGCTCCGGCCGACCTCCTGACCCAGGATACGGCGAGGGCTGAGGGGACGAGTTCTGACACCAGTGCGAATGGTGCAAAGATCTGGATCACCCTGGACGGCAAGGTCGGCTACGACGCCGCTACTTTCACCCCTGCTTTCAAGGCACAACTCCAGGCGCTTGCTGCTGGCGAGGTCCTGACGGACAGCTTTACCTATGCGATGCGTCTGGGCAACGGCACGCTCAGTTGGGCCACCGCGACAGTGCAGTTCTCGGGCATGAATGATGGTGTGACGATCAGCCTCGGCGAGCAGGCCGGCATGGTGACCGAAGACGCCGACACCACTGCGAGCGCGACCGACTCGCTGACGGCCAGCGGCACCATTGTCTTTAACGACGTCGACCTGAGTGACACGCACATGGCGACGTTCGCACCGGCGGCGGGCAACGCTACTCATCTTGGTACGTTCGTGCTCTCACCGGTAAGCGAAGCCGCGAACGCGGCCAACGGTTCGGTGCAATGGACGTACAACCTGAGCAATGGGGCGGCGCAGTACCTGGCCCAGGGACAGACAGTTACCGAAACCTACCTGGTCACCATCAGCGATGGTCATGGTTCGTCGGCAACGCAGAATGTGACTATCACCATCACCGGCACCAACGATGGACCGACGGTGACGGCGGCAGAAGTTGAAAGCGGTGCGGTGACCGAAGACGGCACCACGCAGGCCAGCGGCAGCTTCGCCTTCGGCGACGTGGACCTGGCCGATGACGCCCATGTGGCCACCGTGAGCGCGCCGGTCGGTGCGCTGGGTACGCTGGTGGCCACTGTGAACGACGAGAGCACGGGCGACGCGGCGGGCAGCGTGGGCTGGAGCTATACGCTGAACAACAGCGCGGCGCAGTACCTGGCCGAGGGTCAGACCAAGACCGAAGTGTTCACGGTGACGCTGACCGACGACTTCGGGGCGACGGTGACCAAGGATGTGACGATCACCCTGACCGGCAGCAATGACGCGCCGGTGCTCAGTTTCGCGACGGGCAATGATGCCGGTGCGGTGCAGGAAGACATCAAACTCAGCGTCAGCGGCCAGTTCAGCTCGGCCGACATCGATCACGACGCGACGGCGACCTGGAGCATCAATGGCTCGCCAACCGGCACCTACGGCTCGATCTCCGTCGACAACAGCGGCCAGTGGACCTACACGCTGGCCAACGGCACCGATGGCGTTGCCAGTGCGGTGCAGTCACTGAAGGCGGGCGAGAGTCACAACGAAGTGTTCAGCGTGCAGGTCAGCGATGGCCTCGGCGGTGTCGACACCCAACTGGTGACTATCACCGTCACCGGCAGCAACGACGCCGCCGTGCTGTCCTCGGCCAGCGTTACGCTGAGCGAAACCAATGCTCCGCTAACCACCGGCGGCAGCCTGACCATTAGCGATATTGACAGCCCGCAAAGCTTCCAGGCGCAGTCCAACACCGCCGGCAGCTACGGCCTGTTCTCCATCGGCACCGGCGGTGCCTGGACCTACGTCGCCGACTCCGCGCACAACGAGTTCGCCGCCGGCACCACCTACACCGACACCTTCGCGGTGAGCAGTGCCGATGGCACCCTCACTTCGGTCACCGTGAATATCCTCGGCACCAACGATGCGGCCGTGCTGTCCGCCGACATCGCCCACCTCACCGAGACCAATGCCGCCGTCGACATTTCCACCACCGGCACCCTGACCATCAGCGACGTCGACAGCGCCACAACCTTCGTCGCCCAAACCAACACCGCCGGCAGCTACGGCCAGTTCTCCATCGACACCGACGGTGCCTGGACCTACGTCGCCAGCTCCGCGCACAACGAGTTCGCCGCCGGCACCACCTACACCGACACCTTCGCGGTGAGCAGTGCCGATGGCACCCTCACTTCGGTCACCGTGAATATCCTCGGCACCAATGATGCGGCCGTGCTGTCCGCCGACATCGCCCACCTCACCGAGACTAATGCCGCCGTCGACATTTCCACCACCGGCACCCTGACCATCAGCGACGTCGACAGCGCCACCACCTTCGTCGCCCAAACCAACACCGCCGGCAGCTACGGCCTGTTCTCCATCGGCACCGGCGGTGCCTGGACCTACGTCGCCAGCTCCGCCCACAACGAATTCGCCGCCGGCACCACCTACACCGACACCTTCGCGGTGAGCAGTGCCGACGGCACCCTCACTTCGGTCACCGTGAATATCCTCGGTACCAATGATGCGGCCGTGCTGTCCGCCGACATCGCCCACCTCACCGAGACTAATGCCGCCGTCGACATTTCCACCACCGGTACCCTGACCATCAGCGACGTCGACAGCGCCGCCACCTTCGTCGCCCAAACCAACACCGCCGGCAGCTACGGCCAGTTCTCCATCGGCACCGACGGTGCCTGGACCTACGTCGCCAGCTCCGCCCACAACGAGTTCGCCGCCGGCACCACCTACACCGACACCTTCGCGGTGAGCAGTGCCGATGGCACCCTCACTTCGGTCACCGTGAATATCCTCGGCACCAATGATGCGGCCGTGCTGTCCGCCGACATCGCCCACCTCACCGAGGCTAATGCCGCCGTCGACATTTCCACCGCCGGTACCCTGACCATCAGCGACGTCGACAGCGCCACCACCTTCGTCGCCCAAACCAACACCGCCGGCAGCTACGGCCAGTTCTCCATCGGCACCGGCGGTGCCTGGACCTACGTCGCCGACTCCGCCCACAACGAGTTCGCCGCCGGCACCACCTACACCGACACCTTCGCGGTGAGCAGTGCCGATGGCACCCTCACTTCGGTCACCGTGCATATCGCCGGCAGCAACGACTCACCGACGATCACCTCCAACGGTGGCGGTGCGACGGCTTCGATCAATGTGGCGGAGAACACCACGGCGGTCTCGACAGTGGCGGCGACCGATGCTGATCTACCAGCGCAGACGCTGAGCTACTCGATCCTGAATACGGCCGGGACGGACTTCAGCAAGTTCTCGATCAGTTCGAGTGGGGTGCTGACGTTCAATTCGGCGCCCGATTACGAGAGTCCCCAGGATGTCGGTGGTACCGATGGCGACAACGCCTACGTTGTGGATGTTCAGGTGGCCGACGCCAGTGGCGGAATCGATACGCAGACGATTACGGTAAACGTGCAGAACGTCGTTGAAACTCCGATTGATACAACACCGCCAGCTTCACCGACTGGGCTGACTTACAACAACTCCGGTACAAACCATAAGCTTTCAGGGAGCGCCGAAGCCAATTCATTCATTAAGGTTTACCTGGACAATGGCAATGGCGTGTTTGGCGCCGGCGACACAGAAATTGGGACCGGAACGACCAATACCGGCGGTCAATTCGCCAATATTGATTTGGCTGGCAAGTTTACGGGTACCAAGACGCTATTTGTCACGGCTATGGACGCGGCAGGCAACGTTAGTGCTGCAACAAGCATTAGCCTGACTTACCCTGCGGGAGTGTCCGGAGAAGCAATTAACCTTGCGATTGCTGATCCATCGGCAGGCCTGAGCGATAGCTTTGTTGTCACAATTGCCGACGTTCCGTCAAATTGGACTCTAAACGCCGGAATCAACAACGGCGACGGCACCTGGACCGTGCAGACCAGCGATCCCGGAGCATTGACCGTGACAACACCAGAAGGCTTCGCGGGCGCTGCGGTACTCCACATCAACATGACCTGGACTAACGCCGACGGCAGTGTGGGCAGTTCCTATGTATTCAATAACGTCGAGGCCTTTGCCCCCGACACGCCGATCTTCGCCCTGTCCGCTGACGACAACCTGACCGGTTCGTCCGGTACCGACACCTTCGTCTTCGCCCAGCCGATCGGCAACAATCAGATCTACAGTTTCGATGCCACGGCAGACAAGATCGACATGATCGGCTTCACGGGCGTCACCGGCTTTGCTGACTTGAGTATCACTAACGACGCCAATGGCAATGCATTGGTCAGCATAAGCTCGGGTCAGACGGTCACCCTGAAAGGTGTCGATGCCGCGAACTTGAGCGAAGCGAACTTCCAGTTCGATGTCGATCCGCTCACCAACAACGCCGGCACCCTCACCATTGCCGACGGCGCGATCATGCCGTTCGGTGGCAGCATCCATAACAGCGGCACCATCGAGCTCGGCTCCAGCGGCAACGAGACCAGCCTTGAGATTCTGTTCCGTGGCGCGACCTTGACCGGTGGCGGCCAGGTGCTGCTATCCGACAACGCGCAAAACGTGATTTTCGGCGGCAGCGCCGACACGGTACTCACCAATGCCGACAACACCATCTCGGGCGCCGGTCAGTTGGGGGCGGGGCAGATGATGCTGGTCAACTCGGGCCTGATCCTTGCCGGCGGCGTCAATGCGCTGGTGATCGATACCGGCAGTAGCGCCGTCACCAACACGGGGGTGCTGCAAGCCAGTGGCAGCGGCGGATTGGTGATTGAAAGTGCGCTGGTCAACAGCGGTAGCCTGTGGGCGAACGATGGCAATATCACCATCCACGGAGATGCCCAAGGCGCGGGAAGCGCGACTATCAGCGGTTCGGCGATGCTGGAATTCGGTGCTGCCTCCGATCAGCATGTGACGTTTGACAGCGGCGCGGCAGGCACGCTCAAGCTTGATGTGTCGACGGCGTTCAGTGGCAGCGTCAGCGGTTTTGCCGCAGGTGACAAGCTGGACTTTGGCGATATTGCGTTCGGCGCCGATACGCAGATCACTTATGCAGCGAATGACACAGGCACCGGCGGCCTGCTGATGGTGAGTGACGGCGCACATGCGGCGCAGATCGCGCTGAATGGCCAATACGCAGCGGCCGGTTTGCAGGCGAACGCCGAGGGCAGCGGCAGTGAGCTGGCCTACGATGCCGCGGCGGCAAACCACAGGATGCTGGGCGGTCTGGCCAACGACACACTGGTCGGCGGTGCGGGTGACGATCTGTTCCTTGGCGGGCAGGGCAACGACACGCTCTACGGCGGCCTCGGCAACGATACCTTCATGTTTGCTGCGGCAGGCTTCGGCAACGACTCGATCCAGGACTTCGACATCAATTCGAGCGGAGAGCAGGACTTGCTCAATATTGCGGGGACGGGGATCAACAGCGAGACGTTCGCTGCCAACGTGAGCATTGCCGCTGACGGGGCGGACACGGTGATCGGGATCGGCGTGGACTCTATTCGCCTTGTCGGGGTCAGCAGTGCAGGTATCGATCAGGCGGACTTTATCCTGGCGGTATAATGCTTTTGCTGCCGGCCGCTCGTTGCTACGCGGTTGCAGGCCCCATCGCGGTTAAATCCACGACGGGGTCTGTAGGAGGTATTTTCAAGAACCTCGATGTGCGTTGACTGACTTGCTCAGCGCGTGAAGCGGCCATCCCATTGACGTCGGCAAAGGGGTTTCGATAACCCCCTCACTTTGGGGCAGCTCGTAATTTGGCACGACTACGTCGTCACCCCCTGTTGCAGTAGTCTGAATAAGGCTGTGATCCGGGGGCACGCTTGGCGATTACCCGGTCCTACAGACAGTACTGGCTGGTAGGCAGCACGTCGATCTTGTCGAAATCGATGAATCGGCTGCAGCTGTCCATCATCGTCGCCAGGTTACGCTGGAATTTCGCTTCGTCGCCCACTGCATCGAAAAAGGCCCGGGGATCGGTCATGGCAGCGGGTGGGAAACATTCTTCGACTATGGCATCGATCCTTGGCGCACCGTGCGACAGCGCCAACACCACCAGGTTTTGCACGTATTGGAAGTTGTCCTGCGTGTCTACGGCCACCTCAGTGTGATGGTTGCGCCAGATGTCCAGCCAGGCTTCGGGCGTCAGACGCGGAGGTCGGGTCAGCAGGGCCAACTGGGCGAACCCGTGAGTACGTTCACCGGGCGTTGAAGGGAAGCGAGTATTGGCGATGGCTACCGACTCGCATACCAGGTAGGCAGCCATGCGTGCCGTTGCGGCCGTGATGACGCTGTCGAAAGGACGACGGGCGGGCCCGTTGGCACTGTCCAGCCACAGCGACAGGCTGGCATCGGGCAGTGGTCGGTTGTTTTCCTGGCGCAGTCCGGCTGCGGGCTGCACATCGGCATCGGACAGGTTCAATTGCACACCACAGGCACCGAGTGCCAACAATTGCCCGGCGACTTCACTGCGCAGGCGATGGGTGAAGGTATCAGGACTGACTTGAGTATCACGCCACAGCAGATAGATGACTTTTTCCATAGCTATCAAGCGCCTCGTTGGGATTGTTGGATGAAGCAACCGTGCAGACACGTGGGGAAAATACGGGCTTCATGGTTGATCAAACTCAGCCCTCGGTAATACCTCAAACAGACTATTCAACAAAAAAACAGGCGGGGAGATGCCGGCGCTTTGGGTTCGGGCGCACGTTCGACTGTCCGCTTCTGGCTGTGGATTCAATCGATCGAGCTTCTGCTGCGCGTCATGTGTACCCAGTGAACATGACCGGCTCAGCCCATAAAGCTTTGCATCAATTGGTTACATTCATAGAATAAGCTGATCAATCTGCCTCGTTTCCGGGTAACGCCATGGCGATCAACTTCGACCTCAATGACCTGCAAGCCTTCCGTGCCGTGGTCGAGCAGGGCAGCTTTCGCAAGGCCGCCGATGCAGTGCGCATTTCCCAGCCCGCCTTGAGCCGGCGGATCGAAAAACTCGAAGATGCCCTTGGCGTGCGCCTGTTCGAGCGCACCACGCGCAAGGTCAGCCTGACCCAGGCCGGACGGGGTTTCATGCCCAGCGTCGAGCGCCTGCTGGACGATCTGGACGTGGCATTGCTGGGCATCAGCGAAGTCGCTTCGACCCGGCTCGGCCATGTCACGGTCGCCTGTGTACCCTCGGCGGCTTATTACTTCATGCCGCGGGTGATCGCGCACTATCACCGGCAGTTTCCGCGGATCAAGGTCAAGGTGCTGGACTCCAGCGCCCACGACGTCTTGAGCGCGGTGGTCAATGGCGAAGCGGATTTCGGCCTGAGCTTCATGGGCACGCTGGAGGCCGAAGTGGATTTCGAGCCCCTGGTGCAGGAAGGGTATGTCGTGGCGTGCCGGCGCGATCATCCGCTGGCGGGGCGAAGCAGTGTCACTTGGGATGAGTTCTATCGGCAGGATTACATCTCCCTGGATAAAACCTCGGGCAACCGCTTTCTGCTGGATCAGGCACTGACTGGCGTGGTGCCGCAGCGGTCGAGTATTTGTGAAACCCGTCATGTGACCACCATGATCGGTCTGGTGGAGGCCGGGTTGGGCGTGGCGGCGGTGCCGTTGATGGCGATGCCGGCGGCGGATCATCCGATCCTGACGCGGGTGCCGCTGACCGATCCGCAAGTGATGCGCAGCGTCGGTCTGATCAAGCGCCGGGGTCGAACCCTGACCCCGGCGGCATTGGAGCTGGAACGGCTGGTGGTGGAGATGAAAGTCCTGCAGCCGTCGGTCAACGACTGACAGAGTCCAGTCCGGTCGCCTTCACATCCGGTTGAGCCTGGGTCGAGGCCAGGTATTCCAGCAAGGCCTTGGCTTCGGCCGGGTGCTGTGCCCCTACCGGGATGCCGGCGGCAAACCGGGTCACCGATTGCACGGACTCCGGAATCTTCGCCACGAAACTGACCCCCGGCACCGGCAACAATTCGCTGACCTGCTGAAAGCCCAGTTGATAGTCGCCGGTGGCAACCACGGAGCCCACGGGGATTTTCGCCACCATGGTCGATTTGCGCTTGAGCTGGTCTTCGATCCCCAGGCGCTTGAACAGCTGCTGCTCGATGTACACGCCGCTGGCACTGTCGGAGTAGGCCACCGATTTCGCCTCGAGCAATGTCTTTTTCAGGCCCTCGACAGTGCTGATGTCCGGTTTCGGTGCACCTTCGCGCACGACCAGGCCAATGCGCGAATCCGCCAGTTCGACCCGTGAAGCAGGGTCGACCTTGCCTTGTTTGATCAGGTCGTCCAGTGCGTAGCCGACCATGATCACCACGTCCGCTTGCTCACCCCGGGCCAGGCGATTGGGAATCGCTTCCGGCGCCTTGCCCATGGAGGGACCGAGCGCGGTGTCGAGCGTGTTGCCGGTGGCGGCGGCGAACTTCGGGCCGAGGATCTTGTAGGCCGCCGTGAAGCCGCCGGAGGTCATCACACGGATCTCTTCGGCCCGAGCCAGGTTGCTCAGGCTAAAGGTGGCGACCAACACTAGGGCAGCGAATTTGAACGGTTTTTTCATGCTCAGGTTCTCGATAAAGGGCAGGTTCACGACGCCACTGGTTGCAGATGATTCGAGGCGCGGCGATAGAGCATGAGCGTCGCGCACAGCGCGCACAGTGCTGCAAAGCTCATCCAGTAGCCTGGCGCCGCCTTGTCGCCGGTGTACTGGATCAGCAAGGTCGACATCGCTGGCGTGAACCCGCCGAACACGGCCGTGGCCAGGCTATAGGCGAGGGAGAAACCGGCCACCCGGACCTCCACGGGCATGATCTCCGTCAGCGCCGGGATCATCGCGCCGTTGTACAGGCCGTAGATGAACGACAGCCACAACAGCACCAGCAGCATGTGGATGAAGCTGGGCGCGTTCACCAGGTAGGTCAGCACCGGGTAAGTGGTGGCGATGGCCAGCAAGGCCATGGCGATCAACACCGGGCGTCGACCGATGCGGTCCGAGAGTGCGCCGCCAATCGGCAGCCAGATGAAATTCGAAACACCCACCAGCAATGTCACCAGCAGCGCATCGGACGTGCTCAGGTGCAGGACGGTTTTACCGAAGGTCGGTGCGTACACCGTGATCAGGTAGAAGGCGGTGGTGGTCAGGGCGACCATCATCATGCCGGCGAACACGATCAGCCAGTTTTGCCCCAGGGTGCGGAACACCTCACCCATGCTCGGGCGGTGTTTACGGGTGGCGAACTCTTCGGTTTCTTCCAGGTTGCGGCGCAGCAGGAAGATGAAGGGCACGATCATGCAGCCGACGAAGAACGGAATCCGCCAGCCCCAATCGGCAATCACACTCGGCGCCATCCACTGGTTCAAGGCATAACCCAGTGCGGCGGCGACGATGATCGCCACTTGCTGGCTGCCCGACTGCCAACTGGTGAAAAAGCCCTTGTGGCCGGGTGTGGCGATCTCGGCGAGATACACCGACACACCGCCCAGTTCAGCACCGGCGGAAAAGCCCTGCAGCAGCCGCCCGATCAGCACAAGGACCGGGGCGAACAAACCGATGGTCTCGTAACCGGGCACCAGCACAATCAGGATGGTGCCGCTGGCCATGATCGACAGGGTCACGATCAAGCCTTTGCGTCGACCCACATCATCGATGTAGGCACCCAGCACCACGGCGCCCAATGGACGCATCAGGAAGCCTGCACCGAACACGGCGAAGGTCATCATCAGCGAGGCGAATTCGCTGCTGGCCGGAAAGAACACGGCAGCGATCTGCGTGGCATAGAAACCAAAAAGGAAGAAGTCGAACTGTTCGAGGAAGTTGCCCGAGGTGACCCGGAAAATCGCGCTGGCCCGGGAGCGACCGGCAGTCGCGGGCTGTTGGATTGATGCTGTCATTGACCTGTACTCCACCGCTTTTATGACGTGCGCCGGCTGGACGCGGCGCACGGTTGTTATTGGGGCGGATAGTGGAGCAGGGGCATCGATATGTTAATTGCATTGTTGGCATGCATTGATGTGCAAAGCGGATCAATGCATGCCAGGAGCAAACGCTATTCGCTGTGTGCCCGCACAATGCTCTCGGTGCCCAACCGATATTGATTGTTCCCGCTGCGCTTGGCTTCATACATCGCCAGGTCGGCAATGTGCAGCAAGCGGTCGATGCTTGACGCATGATCGGGGAACACGGCGACGCCCAGGCTGGTGCCGATGTGGCGCTGGTCGTTGCCGATGGTGACGGGCGGGGAGAGTTCGACGAGGATTTTCTGGCAGAGGGTGCGCACTTCGTCCTGCAGATTTTCGCCTTGGGGCAAGTCCTGGAGGATGACCACGAATTCGTCGCCACCGATCCGCGCGACGGTGTCGGTGCCGCGCAGAATGCGCTTGAGCCGGGTGGCGGTGGTGACCAGCACGCGGTCGCCGGCCGCATGGCCATAGCGGTCATTGATGGCCTTGAAACCATTAAGATCGACAAACACCAGCGCCACCCGCGTGGCGCTGGCGCGCGCCTGCTCCAGCGCTTCGCACAGGCGCTCTTCGAGCACCAGGCGATTGGGCAGACCGGTCAGCGGGTCGTAATGGGCCAGGTGCTTGAGGTAGTTGGCCGAGGCCTTTTCTTCGGTGATGTCGCGTACCACGCCCATCATCTTGATCGTTTCGTCGTGGTCATTCTTGACCACGTTGCCGGTTTCCCGCAGCCAGCGGATCGTGCCGTCGGGCCAGACCACGCGGTATTCCTCATCATGGTTTTCGCCGGTTTCCAGGCAACGCAGTTCGCCGGCCCGGACCCTCAGCCGGTCGTCAGGATGCACGCAGGAGCAGAACAGGGCGTAGGAGGGCGTCACTTCGCCGATCTTGAACCCGAACATGCCGAAAATCGCGTCGGACCAGTACAGGTGGTCGGTGTCGACATCCCAATCCCAGGTGCCGATGCGAGCGAAATACTGGCTGCGCTTGAAGCGCTCGGCGTCGCCAGCCTGATGGATGTTCCGGCCTTCGGACAGGCTGTTGATGATCGCGCGGTACTGCGCCAGTTGCTTGTGCTGCGAGCGTTCGCGCCAGACCAGCGCGACGATCAGGGTGAGCGTCATTGAACCAAGGATGACGCTGGTCCAGAGCAGGATCATTCGGGCATGGCCATCAGGGCGTTGAACCGTACGGGTAATCGTTGATTATTTTAGTTCAGCAAACCGCTTTAAACGCAGCGCGCGGAGACGGCAAGGGTTGCCAATCACGGGCAAATCTGGGAAAACGGCGCCCATCAGGCCCTTGAGGGCGAGTGAGCATACGAGTGAATTCAATGAATGACGAGCTTCAGATAATCGATCTGCAGTTGGGTGACGGAAAAGCCGCGGTAAAAGGCGCGTTGATCACCACCCAGTACCGTGGCTGGCTGGAGGACGGAACCGAATTCGATTCGTCCTACAGCCGGGGCAAACCCTTCCAGTGCGTGATCGGCACCGGGCGGGTCATCAAGGGCTGGGACCAGGGCATCCTGGGCATGCAGGTCAGTGGCAAGCGCAAGTTGCTGGTACCGGCGCACCTGGCCTATGGCGAACGCAGCATGGGCAAGATCACGCCGAATTCGAACCTGATCTTCGAAATTGAATTGCTGGAAGTGCTGACGCGGGATGATTGACCGGTGGGGGCGGGGAGATCTACAGCAACTGCCCCGTGTCCCAAAGATGGACCAGCTCTCCCGGTGCCTGGTCCTCCGGCACTTTAAGCACCATCCGGTCTTCCTGCTCGCCTGACCGATAGTTCACCTCTATCTGGTAAAAGCGCTGGTCGCCACGCCCGGATACCGTGCTGTCCAGGGTCAGGCAACCCTCCAGTACCGAACAGATGCGGGTGCGCTGGCTGATGTCGCATTGCGCAAACTCAATTTCCCGAGGGCGGCTCAAGGCGTGGATCGCCGCGAAACCACCCTGGCGGGAGAGGCGAACCCGGGCGTCTTCGCCCAATGCAGGCAGGGTTTTCATAGGGTCTCCGTGATTTCGATGCCCGTTTGAGCCCAGCCCTGGCGCACGGCCTCGACTTCTCGCGCACCGAAGCGTTGGGCGGCATGGTCGACGGTCAGCCGGGCGAAGGCATCGAAATCGGCGTCCGGATTCAGGCGTTTGTCGCACAGGGCGTCGTACCAGATCACCCCGGCTTTCTTCCAGGCGAACCCGCCAAGCGCTCTGGCCGCCAGATAAAACGCGCGATTGGGGATGCCGGAATTAATGTGCACACCACCATTGTCCTCCTGGGTGATGACGAATTCACGCATGTGATCCGGTTGCGGATCCTTGCCCAACAGCGGATCGTCGTAGGCCGTGCCCGGGTGGGACATCGAGCGCAGGCCTCTGCCATTGATCTTTGGCGTCAGCAAGTCAGCCCCGATCAGCCAGTCCGCCTGCTCGACGGTGTGGCCAAGGACGAACTGCTTGGTGAGGATGCCGAACACATCCGACAGCGACTCGTTCAAGGCCCCGGACTGGTTGGCGTAGATCAGCCCGGCCGTGCTTTCGGTCACGCCATGGGCCAGTTCATGGGCGACCACATCCAGCGAGCGGGTGAAGCGCTGGAAAATTTCCCCGTCACCATCACCAAAGACCATTTGCGCACCATTCCAGAAGGCGTTTTCATATCCCTGGCCATAATGCACGCTGCCGACCAAGGCAAATCCCTTGTTATCGATCGAGTCGCGGCGCAGCACCTTCCAGAAGAAATCATAGCTGGCTCCCAGTGCGTCGTAAGCTTCATCGACGGCCGCATCGCCTGTGGCCGGCTGGCCTTCCATTCGCACCGGCATACCCGGCAACAGCATTTTGTTCTGGGCGTCGTGCAGGCTGCGCTGGACCACTCCCGGCTTTCCGGGCGGCGGCAGAATCGCCCGCTCCGGCGGCCGCGAAGGTGGCCCGGGATTGGGCAGCAGGTTTTGCACATGATGCAGGGTGATCATCGCCGCCGTGCGCTGCGGTTCTGAGCCGTGGGCGATGATGCGGTTGAGAATGTAGGGCGGGATAAAACTGCGCAGTGCTGGTGAGTCGTTCATCCGTGCATCCCTGGCGTGACAGCGGTCGATACTGATGTGATCCGGGCACCGCGCGTTCGGTTCCGTACCGGGTCCATGTGCGAGCGGGTTCGCGATATCGACACGTCAGTCAACAATGATGTTGAATAGCACGCCATCGTCGCGAGCCCGCTCGCTCACACAGGTTTTGTGTTTGAACTCACCCGCCGTACAGGAAGCCCATGTCGCCAGCCAATGAATTTCTGGAGATGGTTCAACAGCTGGATGTCGCTTACCGGCACTGGACCGGTGCGCGCTTGCCGGCTCCGCAATCGCTGAGCGAAGACGAGCGCCTGGCCTGGCTGCATGCTCACGCGCCTTTTGCTTTGCTGGCCCATGGCACCGAGGCCGATCCGCTGTTTTATTACGCCAACGAGCAGGCCCTCGCCAGTTTCAAGTACCCGCGCGAGCAGTTCATCGGCATGCCTTCGCGTTTCAGTGCATCACCGCTGGACCGGGACATGCGCCAGGCGCTTCTGGAGCAGGTCACGGCCCATGGCATTGCCCATGGCTACAGTGGCTATCGGGTGGATCGGCAGGGCAATGCCTTCATGATTCATGAAGGCAAGGTGTGGACGCTGGTTGATCAGCAGGGTGTGCGTTTGGGGCAGGCGGCGTTGTTCTGGCCGGATGCTGCACGGGTTGGGCAGTTGGACTGATCGTCGATCAAGCCACTGGCCAATCCCTGAACAGCGGAATTCGTCCATTCGCGGACGGGCGGTAGTCCCAGGTCAGGCGGTCCAGTCCCGGCTTCAGCACCAGAATGTGCCGGATGGTAGCGCCGGCAATGCTCAACGCCAGAGTCTGTCCCGGACATTGATGGCGCCCCGCACCAAAAGTGAAGCTGCGCCGGTTCGGGCGGCCGAGCAGGAGCGCGTCGGGGTTGTCGTTGAGCTGTGGGTCGCGATTGGCCGAGGCCAGCAGCACCAGGATCATGTCCCCGGCATTCAGCCTTGCGCCGTCGATTTCGCAGGGGGCGGCGACGAAGCGGCGGGTGCTCTGTACCGGCGGGTCAAAGCGCTGCACTTCGGCCAGCAGATCTTCGACATGGGGTGATTGGCTGAGTAACGTCGGGTGTTGAATCAATGCCAGCACAGCGTTGCCGATCAGCCCGGCCGTGGCGTCGAACGTCTGGGAAAACAGGCCGATCAGGTTGGCGATCAGCATTTGCGGTGCACCGCCGGTGAAGCGCTGGCGGATGCCTGCAAGCAGACGGCTGTGGTTGTCCGGGTCAGCCAAAAGCTCGACACAATAACCGCTCAGTTGTTCGGCGGCGGCATGGGCGGCGGACAGCTGTGCCGAGGTACTCAAGGGCGACAGGCAAGCCACGAAGTCCGCCGTCAGTTCACTGATGATTCGGCCCTGAGCCGGAGTGAATCCCAGCAACGCCGCCACCACGCACACTGGCCCACGGAACATGGCGTTGTACAGGCCGACGGCGTCGGCGGAGATCAACCGGGCGCTGACCAGACTCTCGACTTCCCGCGTATCGATCAACTCCAGCCCCGGCGCAATCGCCGACCGTGGGTATTGCTGGCGCTCACCCTCATTCATGCGCATCAACTGGCCGAACACCTGGCCGGTCAGGCCATCGGCAATCGCCCTGGGGACTGGCTCCTGCGCGGGGCGAACCTGGCAATCGGCATGCGCCAGCACGGCAGCCACCGCCCGGGCGCTGCTGGCCACCCACATGTTCAGCTGCGGATGAAAAGCGAGCCCGCCCTCGGCACGCAGTTGTGCGTAGTAGGGATAAGGATCGGCATGGGTCGCAGCGATGATCGGGTCCATGGTTACAGCCTTTTGTTGTTGGAAAGTGTTGCTACTATCTCCAGTCCGAAAGAGCGTTGATTCGTCCGGGAGCGAAATATGAGCGCAGAACAGCACGACATCGGTGTCTCGCAAGTGGCGGCCGCTATCGCGGAGCCTGCACGGACGAAAATCCTTTGCTCGCTGATGGACGGTCACGCTCGCACCAGCACCGAACTCGCGGCCGTGGCCGAAGTCAGCGCGTCGACTGCCAGTGCCCACCTGGGCAAACTCAAGGAGATGGCGCTGATACGGCTGCACGTTCAGGGGCGTCACCACTATTACAGCCTGGCGGACAAACGTGTGGCCCAGGTCCTGGAAGCGCTGATGGTGATCGGCCAGAACAGCGCGCCGAGCTTCCAGTCGCGTACCCCGGATCGCCTGCAGTTTGCCCGCACCTGCTACGACCATATGGCGGGAACCCTGGCCGTGCTGTTGCATGACCGGATGCTCGAAGCGGGCTGGCTGGAGGAAACCGACGAACAGGCCTATCGCTTGAGTGACAGTGGTTCGGCAATGTTTCAGGGGCTAGGCATTGAAGTGCAGGATCTGAGTACGCTGCGCCGCCGTTTTGCCTGCCCGTGCCTGGACTGGAGCATGCGCCGGCCGCACCTGGGTGGATCACTAGGGGCGGCGTTGTTGCAAACGGCGCTCAAGCGCAAATGGGTGACCCAGGATCTGGACAGTCGGGCGTTGGCGTTGACGGCGTTGGGGCGCAAGGAGATGGCGGGGCGGTTTGGGCTTGAGTTGCCGCTGCTGGTTGAAGGCAATGGCAAAAGATTACCAATCGCGGCAGCGCCGACCACACCAGGTGCATCCATTAACGATCAATAGCATTTTTCCGGTTGCTTCTGTGGTGACTGACATACTGCCTTCGCGGGCAAGCCCGCTCCCACAGGGATTTTCAGTGTGCACAAGATCTGCGAACGACACAAAACCAGTGTGGGAGCGGGCTTGCTCGCGAAAGCGGTGTGTCAGGCAATGATGATGTCGAATCTGACGGCCCCTTCGCGAGCAAGCCCGCTCCCACAGGGGGGGACTCGTCAGTACGATGCAAACAAAAAGCCCCCCGTCGGTCACCCGATGGGGGGCTTTTGTGCTTCTGGCGTCAGGTCAGACCTTGACGATCCAGCCCACTGGCGCTTCGATGTCGCCGGTTTGCACGCCGGTCAGCTCTTTGTAGAGCTTCTGGGTGACCGGGCCGACTTCGGTTTCGCTGTGGAACACGTGCAGGTGGTCGTTGTAGTCGATGCCGCCAATCGGTGTGATCACCGCCGCAGTACCGCAAGCACCGGCTTCCTTGAAGTCGGAGAGCTTGTCGATGAACACGTCGCCTTCAACCACTTCCATACCCAGACGGGTCCTGGCCAGCTCGATCAGCGACAGACGGGTGATGCCCGGCAGTACCGATGGCGAGTTCGGGGTCACGAACTTGTTGTCGTGGGTGATCCCGAAGAAGTTGGCCGAACCGACTTCCTCGATCTTGGTGTGGGTCATCGGATCCAGGTAGATGGCGTCGGCAAAGTGGGCTTTCTTGGCCTTGGAGCCCGGCATCAGGCTGGCGGCATAGTTGCCACCGACCTTGGCCGCACCGGTGCCTTGCGGCGCAGCGCGGTCGTAGCTGGAGATCTGGAAGTTGTGCGGGGTCAGGCCACCCTTGAAGTAGGCGCCGACCGGGATGCAGAAGATCGAGAAGATGAACTCGGGGGCGGTACGCACGCCGATGTTGTCACCCACGCCGATCACGAACGGGCGCAGGTACAGCGCGCCGCCGGTGCCGTACGGCGGAATGAAACGCTCGTTGGCGCGGACCACGGCCTTGCAGGCTTCGATGAATTGCTCGGTGTCGACTTGCGGCATCAGCAGACGGGCGCAACTGCGCTGCATGCGCAGGGCGTTCTGGTCCGGGCGGAACAGGTTGATCGAGCCGTCCTTGCAACGATAGGCCTTCATGCCTTCGAAGCATTGCTGGCCATAGTGAAGGGCAGTGGAGCCTTCGCTGATGTGCAGCACGTTATCTTCGGTCAGGGTGCCCTTGTCCCATTCGCCATTGCGAAAGTACGACAGATAGCGCTTGTCAGTCTTGATGTAGTCAAAACCCAGCTTGTCCCAATTGATGCTTTCGTTACCCATGACACCCTCTATCACTTAACAACCGCCGAAACGGTTCAAGGCTTCTGACGTTTTTTGGATGGGGACAACAATACTTCATTCCGGGCCAATTTCGCAGCCCAGACTATCGGCTGATCGGCTGATCGGCTGATCGGCAGATAATTCGCGTTGACCTTGAGAATTCGCGAGCAAGCCCGCTCCCACATTTGAAATGCATTCCCCTGTGGGAGCGGGCTTGCTCGCGAAGAGGCCATCCCTGCCATCATCCCTCGCCCTGATTTACAGGTGCAACGCATGCCCCAGCGCACGCAACGCCGCTTCCTGCACAGCCTCGCCGAGCGTCGGATGCGCATGGATGGTGCCGCCGATGTCTTCCAGCCGCGCACCCATCTCCAGGCTTTGCGCGAACGCCGTGGACAATTCGGACACGCCGACACCCACCGCCTGCCAGCCGACAATCACATGATTGTCCCGACGGGCGACCACACGCACGAAGCCGCTTTTCGACTCAAGGGTCATCGCCCGGCCGTTGGCGGCGAACGGGAAGCTCGACACGATGCAGTCCAGACCCGTGGTCTTGGCCTCGTCCGGGGTCTTGCCGACCACCACCAGTTCCGGGTCGGTGAAGCACACGGCGGCGATGGCGGTCGGGTTGAACTCGCGGGATTTACCGCTGATCAGCTCGGCGACCATCTCGCCCTGGGCCATGGCCCGGTGCGCGAGCATCGGTTCGCCGCTCAGGTCGCCGATGGCATAGACGTTGCGCATGCTGGTCTGGCAGCGGTTGTCGATCTTGATCGACGAACCGTTCATGTCCAGGTTCAGCGCTTCGAGGTTCCAGCCCTGGGTGTTCGGCTTGCGACCGACGGCCACCAGCACCTGATCGGTTTCCAGGTTCAGGGTCGCGCCGTTCGGGGCTAGAACTTGCAAGGTATTTTCTTTCGAATCAAAGCCTTGCACGCTGTGTTTCAAGTAAAGCTTCACGCCGAGCTTTCTCAGTTCGTCGTGCACAGGCTGGGTCAGTTCGGCGTCGTAGGCCGGCAGGATGCGCTCCTGCGCTTCCACCACGCTGACCTCGACACCGAGCTTGCGATAGGCAATGCCCAGCTCCAGACCGATGTAGCCACCGCCGACCACAATCAAGCGCTTGGGCACGGATGTCGGCGCCAGGGCTTCGGTGGACGAGATGATCGGCCCGCCAATCGGCAACATCGGCAAGTTCACGCTTTTCGAACCGGTGGCCAGCACCAGGTGCTCGCACAGAATGCGTGTGTCGCCGACCTCGACGGTTTTACCGTCAACCACTTTGGCCCAGCCTTGAATGACCTGGACCTTGTTCTTTTTCAGCAGCGCGGCAACGCCGGTGGTCAGGCGATCGACGATGCCGTCTTTCCATTCGACGCTCTTGGTGATGTCGAGGGTCGGCGCCGAAACGCTGATGCCCAGGGCCGAAAGCTGATGGTGCTGCTGCGTCTGATGAAACTGCTCAGCGACGTGAATCAGTGCCTTGGACGGAATGCAGCCGATGTTCAGGCAGGTGCCGCCCAGGGATTGGCCTTCCACCAGGATGGTCGGGATGCCCAGCTGGCCGGCACGGATCGCCGTCACATAACCGCCAGGACCGCCGCCGATGATCAGCAGCGTGGTGTTCAGTGTCTGCATGACTTTCTCCACAAATGCTTAATCGACAAAGAGCGTGGCGGGTTGTTCGAGCAAGCCACGAATGGCCTGGATGAAGAGCGCCGCGTCCATGCCGTCGACCACGCGGTGATCGAAGGAGCTGGAGAGGTTCATCATCTTGCGGACCACGATCTGGCCTTTGATCACCATCGGCCGTTCGACGATCTTGTTCACGCCGACAATCGCCACTTCCGGCAGGTTCAGCACCGGCGTGCTGACGATGCCGCCCAAGGCGCCGAGGCTGGTCAGGGTGATGCTCGAGCCGGACAGCTCATCGCGGCTGGCCTTGCCGTTGCGCGCGGCGGTGGCCAAACGCGAGATTTCCGCTGCGCTGTCCCACAGGCTGCGGGCTTCGGCGTGACGCACCACCGGCACCATCAGGCCAATATCGGCTTGCGTGGCAATGCCGACATGCACGGCACCGAGGCGGGTGATGACCTGTGCCTCATCGTCATAACGAGCGTTGATCTGCGGGAAATCACGCAGGGCGACGACCATGGCGCGGACCAGGAACGGCAGCAAGGTCAGCTTGCCGCGAGTCGCGCCGTGTTTTTCGTTGAGGTGCGCGCGCAGCTCTTCCACGGCGGTGACGTCGATTTCCTCGACGTAGCTGAAGTGGGCGGCGCGCTGGGTGGCGTCCTGCATGCGCTGGGCGATCTTGCGGCGCATGCCGATCACCGGGATCTGCTGTTCGTCGGTGCGCTGGGTGTAAGCACTGCTGACCGTCGATGCATTCGACTGACCCTGAGCCAGGTAGGCGTCCAGGTCTTCATGCAGCACACGACCGGCCGGGCCGGTGCCACGCACCAGGCGCAACTGAATGCCCAGGTCCAGCGCATGCTTGCGCACGGCCGGGGAGGCCAGCGGACGTTCATCGGCCGCGCGAGCCACCATAGGGCCCTGGCATACAGCAACTTTCGGCGCTGGGGCAGCGACCGGTTTGCTTTCAACCACGGCTTCAACTTTTGGTGCGACCACCGGGGCTTCTTTAACGGGAGCCGGTTGCGCCGACTCCTTAACGTTGCCCGCGCCTTCGACTTCAATGCTGATCAGCACACTGCCAACCGCCATGACTTCGCCCGGCTGGCCACCGAGGGCAATCACCTTGCCATGCACCGGCGACGGGATATCGACCATCGCCTTGTCGGTCATGACATCGGCCAGCACCTGATCTTCGACGACCATGTCGCCGACCTTGACGTGCCAGACCGACAATTCAACTTCTGCAATGCCTTCACCAATGTCCGGCATTTTAATGACGTGCGTGCCCATTCAGACCTCCATGACCCGTTTCAACGCCGCGCCCACTCGGGACGGCCCTGGGAAATACGCCCACTCTTGCGCGTGCGGGTAAGGGGTGTCCCAACCAGTGACGCGTTCGATCGGCGCTTCCAGGTGGTGGAAGCAATGCTCTTGCACCAGCGATACCAGTTCGGCACCAAAGCCGCAGGTACGGGTCGCTTCGTGCACCACCACGCAACGGCCGGTCTTTTTCACCGATTTGACGATGGTTTCCAGGTCCAGCGGCCACAGGCTGCGCAGGTCGATGACTTCGGCGTCAACGCCGCTTTCTTCAGCAGCGACTTGCGATACGTACACGGTGGTGCCGTAGGTCAGCACGGTGACGTCCTTGCCCGGACGGGTGATCGCAGCGACGTCCAGCGGCACGGTGTAGTAACCGTCCGGGACTTGCGCGGCAGGGTGTTTCGACCACGGGGTTACCGGACGGTCGTGGTGGCCGTCGAACGGACCGTTGTACAGGCGTTTTGGCTCGAGGAAGATCACCGGGTCATCGTTTTCGATGGAGGCGATCAACAGGCCCTTGGCGTCGTACGGGTTGGACGGCATCACCGTGCGCAAACCGCAGACCTGGGTGAACATCGCCTCGATGCTCTGGCTGTGGGTCTGGCCGCCGTAGATACCGCCGCCGCAAGGCATGCGCAGGGTCATCGGTGCGGTGAACTCGCCTGCCGAGCGATAACGCAGGCGGGCGGCTTCGGAAATGATCTGGTCGGACGCCGGGTAGACATAGTCGGCGAACTGGATCTCGGCCACCGGGCGCAGACCGTAGGCGCCCATGCCCACGGCGACACCGACGATGCCGCTTTCGGAGATCGGCGCGTCGAACACCCGGGAGGTGCCGTATTTGTTCTGCAGGCCTTCGGTGCAGCGGAACACGCCGCCGAAGTAGCCAACGTCCTGGCCGAAGACCACGACGTTGTCGTCACGTTCAAGCATCACATCCATGGCCGAGCGCAGGGCCTGGATCATGGTCATGGTGGTCGTGGTCATGGCGGTTTCCAGCTCGATATTGTTGTTGTGATCGTTCATGTCAGATCCCCAACTCTTGGCGCTGGCGCTTCAAGTGCTCCGGCATCTCTTTGTAGACGTCTTCGAACATGGTCGCAGCGCTTGGAATCTGGCCGCCGGCGAGGGTGCCGTACTGTTCGGCTTCTTTCTGAGCGGCGATCACTTGGGCTTCCAGTTCGGCGCTGACCGCGGCGTGTTCCTCTTCGGACCACTGGCCGACCTTGATCAGGTGCTGCTTGAGGCGCGCAATCGGATCGCCGAGCGGGAAGTGGCTCCAGTCATCGGCAGGGCGGTATTTGGACGGATCATCGGAGGTCGAGTGCGGGCCGGCGCGGTAGGTGACCCATTCGATCATGGTCGGGCCGAGGCCGCGGCGCGCACGTTCGGCGGCCCAGGCGGAGGCGGCGTAGACCGCGTAGAAATCGTTGCCGTCGACCCGCAGGGAGGCAATGCCGCAACCGACGCCGCGACCGGCGAAGGTGGTGGCTTCACCACCGGCGATCGCCTGGAAGGTGGAGATCGCCCACTGGTTGTTGACCACGTTGAGGATCACCGGCGCGCGGTACACGTGGGCGAAGGTCAGGGCGGTGTGGAAGTCCGACTCGGCGGTGGCGCCGTCGCCGATCCAGGCCGAAGCGATTTTGGTGTCGCCCTTGATCGCCGAGGCCAT
The DNA here is from genome assembly GCF_002303975.1 of Pseudomonas sp. ACN5. Lineage (NCBI taxonomy): Bacteria > Pseudomonadati > Pseudomonadota > Gammaproteobacteria > Pseudomonadales > Pseudomonadaceae > Pseudomonas > Pseudomonas sp. ACN5. Next base: position 54,994 of record NZ_MRCP01000019.1, read on the forward strand.
GCCCCAGCCCACGCCCTGGATGAACTGGGTGGCGAGGTTGCCGGAGATGGTGAAGAAACCGGACTCCTTGACCGAGTACATGATCGGCAATTGCCGGCCCTTGAGCGGATCGCGCTCGTTGGACAGCAGCTGGCAGATCAGGTCGACCAGCGGCACGTCGCGGGCCATCAGAATGCTTTGCTGGCGGTAGGTCGGGAAGCACATGTCGTCGATGTTCAAGGCCAGGGCCTGGGCGCTGCCGATGGCTTCCTCGCCGAGGCTCTGCATGTAGAACGACATCTTTTTCTGACGCTGGGCGACCACCATGCGGTTGTCGTAGATGCGGGTCTTGAGCATGGCGCGCATGCCCTTGCGCAGGATCTCCACCGGCACGTTTTCGGCCCACGGCCCAAGGGCATTGCCCTGGTCGTCGAGCACGCGGATCAGGCCTCGGGCCAGGTCAGCCGTGTCAGCCGGTTCAACATCGATTGGGGGTTTGCGCACCGTGCCGGCATCGGTCAGATGCAGGTAGGAGAAGTCGGTTTTACAGCCGGGACGGCCCGAGGGTTCGGGGACGTGCAGGCGCAGCGGTTCATACGCTTGGGTCATGGCTTCTACGCTCGATCTTGTGAATTTCTTGTAGTGAGCTGACAGATTTCGTTCGGTAGAAGAAATCTTGTCCTACAACAATCATAGGCCCGCCCAAGAAGAATATTTCTCTCTGTTTCGTTGCGTTAAAGATCATTTGCAGATAAAAAACCTGCATAAGCATAAAAAACAGGTGGTTTTGTCTCATGCGCAAACTGGACCGTACCGATATCGGCATTCTCAACAGCCTTCAGGAGAATGCGCGCATCACCAACGCCGACCTCGCACGTTCGGTGAACCTCTCGCCGACGCCGTGTTTCAACCGGGTCAAGGCCATGGAAGAACTGGGGGTGATCCGCGAGCAAGTGACGTTGCTCGATGCCGACCTGCTGGGGTTGCACGTGAACGTGTTCATTCACGTCAGCCTGGAGAAGCAGGTGGAAGAGGCGTTGCAGCATTTCGAAGAAGCGATTTCCGACCGCCCCGAGGTGATGGAGTGCTACCTGATGGCCGGCGACCCGGACTACCTGATCCGGGTGCTGGTGCCGACCATCCAGTCGCTGGAGCGTTTCATGATGGATTTTCTGACCAAGGTGCCGGGGGTGGCGAACATTCGATCGAGCTTTGCGCTCAAGCAGGTGAGGTACAAGACCGCGCTGCCGTTGCCGGCCAATGGCCTGACGCTGGGCACCTGAAATAACGATCACCTTGTAGGAGCGAGCTTGCTCGCGATGGAGGTTAACGATAACGCGAGTCTTCTGAATAAACGCGTTGCCCTCAAGTCCATCGCGAGCGAGCTCACTCCTACAGGGTCAGAGTTTGTTCAGAGGGATTTTCAGGTAGGTCACGCCGTTGTCCTCGGCCGGCGGCAAGTTCCCCGCCCGCACATTCACCTGGATCGCCGGCAGTAACAGTGTCGGCATCCCCAACCCCGAATCGCGCCGGGTGCGCATTTCCACGAAGGCGTTTTCGTCGATACCGTCGCGCACGTGAATGTTGTTTTTGCGCTGTTCACCGACGGTGGTCATGCATTCGGGAGCGCGCCCTTCGGGCGGGTAGTCGTGGCAGACGTACAGGCGCACGCTGGCGGGGAAGGCCAGCAGCTTGCGGATCGAGGCAAACATCTGGTTGGCATTGCCACCGGGGAAATCGCAACGGGCAGAGCCGACATCGGGCATGAACATCGTATCGCCCACCAGAATCACATCACCGTCGATCAGGTAGGCCATGTCCGCCGGCGTATGGCCGGGCACGTGCAGGGCGGTCGCCTTGAGGTTGCCGATCATGAACGACTCATCGGGGGCAAAGAGGTGATCGAACTGCGAACCGTCGACGCGAAAGGATGGCTCCAGATTGAACAGCGCCTTGAACACGTCCTGGACCTTGCTGATCGACTCGCCGATGGCGATTTTTCCACCCAGCTGCTGGCGCAGATAGGGTGCGGCGGACAGGTGATCGGCGTGGGCGTGGGTTTCCAGCAGCCATTGCACTTGCAGTGTGTGGGCGCGGACGAAGGCGATGATTTTGTCAGCCTGGGTGGTCGCGGTACGCCCGGCCGCACCGTCGTAGTCGAGCACCGGGTCGACAATCGCACACTGCCCGCCATCGGCCTCGTAGACCACGTAGCTGTAGGTCGAGGAGGCGGGGTCGAGGAAAGCTTCAATCAGTGCGGGCATGGACACGAACCTGTGCAGGGGTGGAAAAGTCAGTTGCAACACTTTATGTAAAAACATAATGTTCGCAGCTTAAGTGACGTTGAAGGCATCCTGCAAATGCAATCCAGTCTGACCGAATGTGAAGTCGCCCAACTACGCGCCTCGGCCTCCAAGGCCTGTGCGCTGCTCAAGGCCCTGGCCAATGAGGACCGCCTGTTGATCCTGTGCCAGCTGACCCAGGGCGAGCGCAACGTCGGCGAGCTGGAAAAAATGACCGGCGTGCGCCAACCGACCCTGTCCCAGCAACTGGGGATCCTGCGCGATGAAGGACTGGTCGCGACCCGTCGTGAAGGCAAGTACATTTTTTACGGTCTCGCCAGTCACGAGGTGATCCAGGTGATGAAAACCCTCTCCGGGCTGTATTGCGGGGCGGTGCTTAAAAGCTGGGTTCAACCTTGATTTTTTCAACACACCGAACCTGTGGGAGCGGGCTTGCTCGCGAAGGCGGTGTGTCAGCCAACGTTTATGTCTACTGACACACCGCCTTCGCGAGCAAGCCCGCTCCCACAGTAGTTTTGTGTGTTGACTGGAAAAATCCTTGCGTGCAGCAAAAGGAACAAGCAATGAACGATCAACACTGGGGCCCATCCATCAGTGCAGATATCGTGGTGATCGGCGGCGGCACGGCGGGCATAGGCCTTGTCGCCAGCCTGCTCAAGCGTAGTCCGCACCTCAACATCACGGTGATCGAACCCGACTCCCGGCATTTCTATCAACCGGCCTGGACGCTGGTCGGCGGTGGCGCCTACAACGTGGAAAACACCGTGCGGCCAATGGCGTCGGTGATGCCGCGCGGGGTCAATTGGGTGCAGGCTGCCGTGACCGGCATCGACCCCGATCATGGCCGGCTCATCCTCAGTGACGCGCGCACGGTCAGCTATCAGAACCTGGTGGTCTGCCCCGGCCTGCGCCTGGCCTGGGAGAAAATCGAAGGCCTGGAGGAGACCCTCGGCCAGCACGGCGTGACCTCCAACTACAGCTACCGGCACGCGCCCTACACTTGGGACCAGGTGCAGAAACTGCGCGGCGGCAAGGTGCTGTTCACCCAGCCGGCCATGCCGATCAAATGTGCGGGAGCGCCTCAAAAAGCGCTGTACCTGTCCTGTGATCACTGGAACAGGAACGGTGTGCTGAACAACATCGATGTCGAGTTCAATCTCGCAGGCGCGGCACTGTTCGGCGTGGCGACCTTTGTCCCGCCGCTGATGAATTACATCGAGAAGTACAACGCCCGGCTGGCATTCAATTCGAATCTGGTCAAGGTCGACGGCCCGGCGAAAACCGCGTGGTTCGAGGTCAAGGACGCCGAAGGCACTGTCACCCGCCAGGCAAAAACCTTTGATTTGCTGCATGTCGTACCGCCTCAGGTGGCCCCGGATTTCGTCGCCCGGAGTCCGCTGGCCGACGCCGCCGGCTGGTGCGAGGTCGATCCCCACAGCCTGCAGCATCCGCGTTATCCAGGCGTCTTCGCGCTGGGTGATATCTGCGGCACCAGCAATGCAAAAACCGCCGCGGCGGTGCGCAAGCAGATAGTGGTCGTGGCCGAAAACCTGCTGGCCTTGCGCAAGCAACAACCCTTGCCGCTGAAGTACGACGGCTATGGCTCCTGCCCGCTGACGGTGGAGAAGGGCAAGGTGATCCTTGCCGAGTTCGGTTATGCGGGCAAATTGCTGCCGACCTTTCCCCTTGACCCGACGACGCCGCGCCGCTCAGCGTGGTGGCTCAAGGCAACGCTGCTACCGTGGTTCTATTGGAACGGTATGCTCAAGGGGCGCGAGTGGCTGACGCGTCTGTCCAGGGTCGACTGAGAACTCCCTATGTTGCTGGCAAGTCTGTTTGGCGTGGTGATGGGGTTGGTATTGGGTTTGACTGGCGCGGGCGGCGGGATTCTCGCGGTACCGGCCCTGGTATTGGGATTGGGCTGGAGCATGACCCAGGCCGCTCCCGTGGCATTGTTTGCGGTGGGCAGTGCGGCAGCGGTCGGCGCCATCGATGGATTGCGTCATGGCCTGGTACGGTATCGCGCGGCGTTGCTGATCGCCGCGCTCGGTGCGGTGTTTTCGCCGGTGGGCATCTACTTCGCCCATCAGTTACCGGAAAAAATCCTGATGATCCTGTTCAGCCTGCTGATGGTCATGGTGGCCTGGCGGATGTTGCGCCGTGAACGCAAGGACGAAGGCCCGAGCGACCACGGGCACGCGAACTGGGGCCAGAAAAACTGCATGCTCGATCAACAGACCGGGCGCTTTTCCTGGACCGCCAAATGCACCGCGACCCTCGCCGCGCTCGGAGCGGTCACGGGTGTGGTCTCGGGATTGCTGGGGGTGGGCGGCGGCTTCCTGATTGTCCCGGCGTTCAAGCAACTGACCGATGTGCAGATGCGCGGAATCATCGCTACTTCTCTGATGGTGATCAGCCTGATTTCGGCCATCGGCGTGATCGGCGCGTTCCATGCCGGCGTGCGCATCGACAGTGTGGGTGCCACCTTCATTGGCACGAGCATTATCGGCATGATCATCGGCCGCAAGCTGTGCGCCCGGGTGCCGGCGCGGGCGTTGCAGGTCGGGTTCGCCAGCATCTGCGTGGTGGTCGCCGCCTACATGTTGCTCAAGGCCAACGCCTAGCCGGTACCGGTTCCTGTGGATGCCAGTCGGGTCCACAGGCCTACACCCTAAGTGGCGAGCCTCGCCGACGAGCGGTCTTACGCCATAGCGGTCACGCGCCGCCAGCCAATCCAAAGCACCTCAAAACCAGCCCCAAGGCAGCGTATGGCGCCGCCCGTCAGGTTTCGATAATCGCCTCCGACACTCAGTCCCCCGTTTCGGAGCGCGCCATGCACAACAATAAGAACGTCACGCATCGTTTTCTGCCAGCCTTTATCGCCAGCCTGTCTGCCCTGGGCCTGAACCAGGTGGCTGAGGCGGATATCATGCTGTACGACAAGGACCAGACCACGTTCTCCACCGACGGCTACATCAACGCCTTCTACGTAAACAGCGATGTCGACCGCGCCGGCGATCAGTACGACCGTCGGCAGTCGCGGGTCAAGATGGGCTTTTTGCCCAACTACCTGGGATTCAACATGGGCAAGCAGGTAGACGATCTCAAGCTCGGCGCCCGCGCCTCGTTCTGGGTCACCATCAACGACAGCCAAACCAACGGCACAGACACCGCGATCGACGTGCGGCAGTTCTTCGGCACCGTGGCCAACCCGGAGTGGGGCGAGGTACTGATCGGCAAGGACTTCGGCTTGTTCGCCCGTTCCAACATCCTGCTCGACGAAATGCTCGCCGGTTACGGCCAGGTCAGCGATACGTTGGGGCTGGTGGATGGCGGCGGGGTGTCGTTCGGCAACATCGGCACCGGTTACCCGTATCCGTTCCCGACCTCGCAGATCACCTATCGCACCCCGGTGATGGACGGACTGCGCGTGGCGGTCGGGATCATGGACCCGGTGGACACCAACGACAGCAGCCCGACGGGCAAGGCCTATCAGGAAAACCCGCGTACCGAGAGTGAAGTCACCTATCAGTTCGACCTGGCCGGGGCAAAGATTTACAGCTGGGTCAACGGCAGCTACCAGACCTCGGACAACACCGATTCCACGGTCGAGACCGTCACCTCCAAGGGGGTCGGTTATGGCGTGCAGGCGAAGATGGGCGGCTTGTCCCTCACCGGGTCCGGTTTCCAGGCCAAGGGCATCAACCCGTTTTTCACCAACAATGCCGGCGAGCCGACCTTGCGCAACGTCGACAGCGACGGCTACCTGATGCAGGGTTCCTACAAACTGGGCAAGAACCGCCTGGCCTTGTCCTACGGCAAGACCAATGACGACGGCAACGGTGTGGTCGGCAGCGGCGCGGACTACGAGACCCGCGGCATCGCGTTGTTCCATGACGTGAACGACAACCTCAAGCTGGTGGCCGAGTACAACCAGTTCGAAATCAACGGCCACGACACCGATGAGCAGAACGAAGACACCGACACCTTTGCCGTGGGCGCGGTGCTGACCTGGTAACCCCGGGAGGTGGCCCTGGCCGTGCGCATCGCGGCGAGGGCTGCCAACCGTCTCATCCCATCGAAGCGGCTACCCGCTACCCAAGTAGCATTCGTCGCACCCCACAGACTTCGTACACTCGTGCCTCATACACACGCACCTGCGGGAGGTAAGGATGCAGCAGAGCGAAGGCGTCGTCAGTGCAATGTCCCAGGCCACCGATGCCCGACAGGTCGCGCAGGAACTGGCACGACAGTTGTTGCACCCGCACCTGGGGTTCGTGCTGTTCTTCTGTTCCGCCGAATACGACTTGCAGGCGCTGGGCCAGGCCTTGCAGCAAAGCTTCGGTGGCATTCGCCTGGCGGGCTGCACCAGCGCCGGGGAAATCACCCCGCTGGGCTATGGGCGCAATTGCGTGACGGCGGTGGGCTTCGACCACCGGCACTTTTCCATCTCGATCGAACTGATCGACCAGATGGAACACTTCAGCCTGATCGACGCCCAGCAAATGGTCGAGCGCCTGGTCAGTGGCTGTCGCAGCAACACCCTGGCCCCGATCAAGGGCAACAGCTTTGCCCTGACCCTGCTCGATGGCCTGTCCAGTCGTGAAGAAATGGTCCTGGCAGCCTTGAGTGCGGCCTTGGGCGACATTCCGCATTTCGGCGGTTCGGCCGGCGACGATAACTACCTGACCCATACCCATGTGTACTTCGATGGCGAGTTCCACAGCGGCGCGGCCGTGGTGGTGCTGGTCAATACCTGGCTGGATTTCGAAGTGTTCACCACCCACCACGTGCTGCCCCGCGCCGAAAAGCTGGTGGTCACCGGGGCCGACAGCACCTTGCGCCGGGTCTTCGAGCTCAATGCCGAGCCGGCTGCCGAGGAGTACGCCCGGCACATCGGCGTGCCGGTGGCGCAGCTTGATCACCGGGTCTTTGCCGCGCACCCGTTGGCGGTGCGGATCAACCAGCAATACTACGTGCGGGCCATCCAGCAGGTGCATCCGGACCTGAGCCTGAGTTTCTACTGCGCCGTGGAAAACGGCATCGTCCTCACCGCCATGACCCCGGGGCCGATGCTGCCGAACCTGCAGCGCCTGTTCGAAGGGTTGCAGGAGCGCCTGGGCGATTTGCTGCTGACCATCGGTTGCGACTGTTTCCTGCGGCGTCTGGAACTCGAAGACGACGGCAGTCTTGATCAGATCGGCGGTTTTTTGCGTGAGCAACGGGTGATGGGTTTCAACACCTATGGAGAACAGTTCAATGGCATGCACATCAACCAGACCTTCACCGGCGTTGCCATTGCCCGTGGCCGTGCCCCAGGACATCGCTGAGCTGCAGGCCGAGCTGGCCGGGCTGCGCCTGGAAAACCACAAACTGCAGCGCATCAATGGCGCGCTGATCGAGCGGGTCGAGTCCGGGGGAACCCGCGGCAACGATCCGTACGCGGCATTCCAGCATTCGGTGGTGCTGGCCGAGCAAGTGCGCGAACGCACCGATGCCCTGAACCAGGCCATGGCCGAACTCAAGGCCGGTAATCATTTGCTCAGCGAAGCCCGTTTGCGCGCGGAAACGGCGCACCAACACCTGATCGATGCCATCGAAAGCATTTCCGACGCCTTCGTGCTGTTTGACGCCGACCAGCGCATCGTGCTGTTCAACAGTCGCTTCAAGGCGTTCTGGAGCAACAGCCGGGTGCGGATCAACGCCGGCATGCGCCTGACCGAGGTCAAGCGGCTGATGATGAACAACGCCCTGTTCACCGAAGAGCCGCGCGGGCATGCCGACGAAAACCTGCTTTACCGCCTGCAGAACGGGCGCTGGCTGCAAGTCAGCGAGCGCCCGACCCAGGAAGGAGGGCGGGTGATCCTGTTCACTGACATCACCGACGTCAAACTCAGCGAAACCATACGCCGTGAGCAGGCGGTGGCGCAGAAGTCGCATCTGTTGCAACGGGCGGTCGACAACCTGTCCCAAGGGGTGGCGATGGTCAGCGCCGAGGGCATCCTGGAGTTGTGGAACCGGCGGTTCCTGGAGTTGAGCGGCCTGGCGCCGGTGGCGGCCCATCGCCCGTTTGCCGAAGTGATCGCCGACAGCGAGCTGAACCTGCTGACCCCGGCCAGTCGCGATGGCAACGGACGACCGGTGCGCGAATGCGAGCAGCGCCTGTACGATGGCCGGGTCCTGGAAATCCGCACCCATCCGTTGCCCACCGGCGGTTTCGTCAACACCTTCACCGACATCACCGAGCGCTACCAGCACGCCGAGGCGCTGAGTGAAAGCGAACACTGGATTCGCCTGATCACCGATCACGTGCCGGCATTGATTGCCTACCTCAATGCCGACCTGGTCTACGAGTTCACCAACAAGGTCTACGAAGAGTGGTACTGCTGGCCCCGCGGCGTGATGCTCGGCCAGAGCCTGCGCGAAGTGCACAGCGAGCAGCATTACCAGCGGCTGGAGCCCTACGTGGCCAGGGCACTGGCCGGCGAGAGCGTAACGTTCGAGTTCGCCGAAACCAACGTCAACAACCAGGAGCGCTACATGCTGCGCTCCTATGTGCCCAACCGTCTGGCCAGTGGCGAGGTGGTGGGGATTTTCGTGCTGATCCGCGACATCACCGAACGCCGCCGCACCGCCGAGGCGCTGCATCAGGCGTATCAGAACCTGGAGCTGCGGGTACGCGAGCGCACGGCGGAATTGACCACCCTCAACGACCAGCTGCTGCGCGAGATCGATGAGCGACGCCTGGTCGAGTCACGCTTGCGCGAGGCCAAGCAGGAAGCCGAGCAGGCCAACCTGTCGAAGACCAAGTTCCTCGCCGCCGTCAGCCATGACCTGCTGCAACCGTTGAATGCCGCGCGCCTGTTTACCAGTGCCTTGCTGGAACGGCGCGAGCCGATGTCCAGCGAGATTCTGGTGCGCAACGTGAGCAATTCCCTGGAAGACGTGGAGAACCTGCTCGGCACCCTGGTGGATATTTCCAAGCTCGATGCGGGGGTGATCAAGGCCGACATTGCGCCGTTCGCCCTCAGTGAACTGCTGGACAACCTGGCCGCCGAATACACCCAGGTGGCGCGCAGTGAAGGCCTGCAATTGCACTTCATCGGCTGTTCGGCGCTGGTGCGCAGTGACATCCAGCTGCTGGCGCGGATTCTGCGCAACCTGCTGAGCAATGCGATTCGCTATACCTACAGTGGTCGCGTGGTGCTCGGTTGCCGGCGGCATCATGAGTGCCTGACGATCGAAGTCTGGGACAGCGGCATGGGCATTGCCGAGCATCGCCTGGAGGAGATTTTCCAGGAGTTCAAGCGCGGCGATGTGCAGCGGCCCGATCAGGATCGCGGCCTGGGCCTGGGCCTGGCGATCGTAGAGAAGATTGCCGGCATCCTCGGACATCCCATTCATGTGCGCTCATGGCCGGGCCGGGGTTCGATGTTTTCGGTCGCAGTGCCCTTGAGCGCTACCGCGCCGAAGCCGCAGCCCACGTTGCAGATGAGCGAGCCGATGCTCGAGCGCCTGCGGGGGGCGCGGATATGGGTGCTGGACAACGACGCGACCATCTGTGCCGGCATGCGCACCTTGCTGGAGGGGTGGGGGTGTCGGGTGGTGACGGCGCTGTCGGAGGAGGACCTGGCGCGGCAAGTGGACAATTTCCACGCCGAGGCCGATCTGCTGATTGCCGATTACCACCTGGATAACGATCGCAACGGTGTCGACGCTGTGGCGCGCATCAATGCCCGGCGTGCGTCACCGCTCCCGGCGATGATGATCACGGCCAACTACAGCAATGAACTCAAGCAGCAGATCCGCGAACTGGGCCACACCCTGATGCACAAGCCGGTGCGGCCGATGAAGCTGAAGACGGCGATGAGTCATTTGCTTGGCCGGCCTTGAAATCTTCGGAGCATGGGACGGCCCCTTCGCGAGCAAGCCCGCTCCCACATTTGGAATACGGTCAAATGTGGGAGCGGGCTTGCTCGCGAAGGGCGCGCCGCGGTCTTGATGACTCAACGCCGCAAATAAGACCCGAAATCAATATCCCCGGCACTCAGGATCGCCTGCACCCGGTTGTGCACGTTGAGCTTGCGCAGGATCGCCGAGACGTGGGCCTTGACCGTGGTCTCGGCGATTTCCAGGGTGTAGGCGATCTGTTTGTTCGATTCGCCCTTGGTCATGCGTTCCAATACCTGCAACTGCTTGCGGGTCAGGGCCTGGAGCAGTTCGGGCGGGAAGCTCGGGGTGTCGTTCATCCGCCGGTGGGTGCTGCTTTTGGCGGTGCGGATGATGTCCGGGGGCAGGTAGACATTGCCATTGAGAATCTGCTGGATGGCATCGGTCATCTGGGCGCGGGGTGAAGACTTGGTGATGAAACCCACCGCGCCGTAGGTGATGGCTTGCAGCACGATCTGTTTGTCCTGTTCGGCGGAGACAATCACCACCGGAATGGTTGGCGCTTCGTTACGCAGGTTGATCAGGCCATTGAGCCCGTGCATGCCGGGCATGTTCAGGTCGAGCAGGATCAGGTCCAGGTCATCGTGTTCCTGGGTCAGGGCCAGGGCGCTGTCCAGATCGGCGGTTTCCATCACTTCGCTGCCGGCAAAACCGTCGCTGATGACGTTGTGGATGGCTTCGCGAAACAGCGGGTGATCGTCGGCAATCAGAATTTTGTACATGGCCTTTCACCTCATTATTTTGATTATGGTGTGGCAACAACACGCACGCGTAAAGCTCAGGGAAAGGGTTCGGGCCTGGCTGGCGAAACCGGTAGATTGGCCGCTTGCCAGGCGTCCAGGCCATCGCGATACCAGTACAGGGTCTTATAGCCCATGGTGGCTGCGCGCTTGACCGCATTCCAGCTCAACCAGCAGTCGGAGCGGCAATAGAAGACCAGCGGTTGCGTCGGGTCGCCGGCGGTCAGCTTTTTCAGGTTGGCGGCGAAATAGTCCTGCCATTGCGGCGTCAGCTCACCGTCACCGGTATTGGCCAGCCAATGGCTGCCGGGCAGGTTTTCATGGGGCTGGTCTTCGATGAATTGCCCTTGCAGCCACTGGCGGCGGTAGACATCGATCAGCAGCGGGCGCGGGGTTTGGCCGAGCAGTGCTTGCAGGGCTTGGGTATCGACGATGGTTGCGCCTTGCAGTTGGTCCGGCGTCGGGCTGCGGTACAGGCCGATGCGATAGCCGTCGCTGGAGAACAGCGCAGTGTCGGCCTGGGCGGTGCTTAGCAGCAGGCCCAGCGACAGGGCGGCGAGAGCAGGGCGCAACAGGCAACGTCGGGCACGTGGCATGGGGTCGGTCCTTATAGTTATGGACCTATTACATGCCAGTCGGGGGGCGTTGGGAATGCGACGATAGACAGGGAAACCAGTACTAAAGTAGTAATTTCACCCTGTTCAATGAAGATCCCCCCTGTGGGAGCGGGCTTGCTCGCGAAGGCGTAGTGTCAGTCAACTTATTTATTGATTTTGCCGCCGCCTTCGCGAGCAAGCCCGCTCCCACATTTAAATCGTGTTGTCAGCCCGCCTTGCGCAAGGCCGCATGCTGCGGGTTGAAGGTCAGTACGGCGAGCAACGCAAACAGCAGCGTCAGCCCCGTGCACACCGCCAGCGCCAGCGGATTGAAGCGTTCATACAGGGCAAAACGCACCAGCTCCACCGCGTGGGTGAACGGATTCACCGCGCACAGCCAGTACAGCCATTCGCTGGCCTCACGCATCTTCCACAGCGGATACAGTGCCGATGACAGGAAAAACAGCGGAAAGATCACGAAATTCATCACCCCGGCAAAGTTCTCCAGCTGGCGGATCGCGTTCGACAGCAACAGGCCCAGTGCGCTGAGCATCAACGCCACCAGCAGCAGCGCCGGCAACGCCAGCAACAGACCCATGGCCGGTGGCCGCACGCCATAGGCCCAGGCAATCGCCAGGAACGCATACACCTGCAGCAGCGAAATCAGTGACGTGGCCACCAGTTTGCTGCACAGCAGGAAGGTTCGGGGCAGAGGGCTGGTCAGCAGCACGCGCATGCTGCCCATCTCGCGGTCGTAGACCATCGACAGAGACCCCTGCATGCCATTGAACAGCAGGATCATGCAGGCCAGGCCGGGAATGATGTAGACCTCGTACGGAATGTAGGTGTCGTAGGGCTCGATGATCGCTATACCCAGCGCCGCGCGAAAACCGGCGGCGAACACCAGCAACCACAGCAGCGGTCGCACCAGGGCGCTGAGAAATCGCGTGCGTTGCAGCACAAAGCGCAGCCACTCGCGCAGCACGATACCGCTGAAACATTGCCAGTAAGCATTCATTGGGCAGCTCCCGATGTAGTCAGGCGGGTGAAGGCCGAACCGAGGTCACCGCCGTGCTCCAGGCTCAGCGCATCGGCCTGTCCGCTGGCCACCAGCCGGCCTTGATGCAGGATCAGCAAGTCATCGCTGGGTTGCACTTCGTCGAGCAGGTGGGTGGTCCAGAGCACGCTGATGTGCTCCTCGCGACACAGGCTGCGGATGTGCTGGTTGAGCGCCAGGCGACTCGCCGGGTCGAGGCCGACACTGGCTTCATCGAGCAGCAAAAGGCGCGGCTCATGCAACAGGGCGCGGGCAATTTCCACCCGGCGACGATGGCCGCCATTGAGTTCGCGCACCCGTTCGCGGCGGCGCTCGGTCAGGGCCTGGCGGGCCAGTTCGGCGTCGACCCGAAGGTCGGTCTGGCGCCGGGACAGGCCATGCAATGCCGCGTGATAACGCAGGTTCTGCTCGACGCTGAGGTCCAGGTCCAGGGTGCTCTGCTGGAACACCACGCCCAATTGCCTGAGCGCCGGGCGTGCCGCGCTGCGCAATGAACAGCCACCGACGCGGATCTCGCCGTGCTGCAGATCATAGAGCCGGGTCAACAGGGCAATCAGGGTCGACTTGCCGGCGCCGTTGGGCCCCAGCAGCGCGGCGAAACGCCCGGGCTCCAGGCTGAAACTCACTTTGCGCAAGGCCTCCCGGGCGCCGTAGGCAAAGCTCAGGTCACTGACTTCAAGGGCGTTCATGGCGTCACCACCACGCCCCAGGGATAGCGCCCGACCTTCACCGATTTGCTGACCTTGAGGCTGTCGACATCGATCACCGAGACATCGCCGCTGACGCCGTTGGTGGCCAGCAACTGCTTCTGATCCGGGGTGAACGCCATCTGCCAGACCCGTCGACCCACCAGCAGGTAATCGAGAATCTCGAAGGTCCTGGCATCGATCACCGCCACATGGTTGGCCGGGCCCAGTGCGACGAAGCCGTACTTGCCATCGGCGCTGAGCTTGATGCCGACCGGCTGGACCTTGTCCGGGTGCACGCCCTTGATCTGGAAGTTCAGGGTCTTGAGCACGGTGCGGCTGGCTACATCGAGAATGGTCACGGTGCCGCCGATTTCCGCCGAGGCCCAGAGCTTGGCGCCATCGGGGGAGAACTCGACGAAGCGCGGACGCTGGTCCACCAGGGTGCTGTCGGCCAGGGTCTGGGTGCTGGTGTCGATCCAGTGCAGCATGTTGGTGGTTTCGCTGGTGTTGACCGCCCACTTACCGTCAGGGCTGACGGCCATGCCCTCGGGCTCGACGCCGACATCGATCTGGCCGAGCACCTTGGAGGTCTCGGTGTCGATCACCGTGACCAGCGCATCGTCTTCATTGGAGACGTACAACCAGCGGTTGTTCGGGTGCAGGGCGAATTGCTCGGGGTCTTTACCCGAGGGCAGTTCCTTGATGATCTTGCGTGTGGCCACGTCCATCACCTGGACCCGGTCCGAGTCGCTGGCGCAGATGTACAACAGCTTGTTGTCATGGGACAGCAGCAGGCCCCGGGGGCGCTGGCCGACGGGCAGGGTGTCGGTGACTTGCAGGGTCTGCATGTCGATCAGGCTCAGGCTGTTGTCCTTTTCGTTAGAGACCCAGGCAGTGCTGGCAACGGCATGGCCAGCGGCGAGCAGCAAGGTGCACGAGAGCAGGGTGCGGCGCATGGCGGATTCCTTGTTGTTGTGATGTTCGGATCAGGGAAAGCGGCAGCTGACCTCGGGTTTGTCGTAGCCCAGGCTGTCCATCTCGTTGAACGGGTGCAGAAAGCCGTCCTGGGGTGAAGTGCTGACCAGCGCCCGGGGCTGGACGATGGGAATCGGCTGGCGCAACTGGCCGTTCCACGGCCGGTAGCTGAGCTTGCGACCCTTGAAACCGTCGAGGGGCAACTGGTCGCTGATTTCAAGGGTACGGATTGCCATCGGCTCGGCCTGGCGCAATTTGCTCACGGCACTGGCGATGCTGCGCACGGCCATCCAGGCGGCGAAATCGCGGTCATTCATCCAGCGCCCGGTCAGGGCTTCAAAGCGTTTTTGCAGCTGCGCGGCACCGTAGGTTTCCACGGTCTTGTGCCAGCCCACCGGGGTCAGGCCCTGGGTGCCGGCGACCGGGCGTGGGTACCAGGTCTGGTAGGGCACGTATTCACCGAAGTCGCCGCGTTCATCGGCCACCAGTACCACGTCGTACTCGGCGGTCTGGGTGAACAGCGGCATGTCGGCCTGGGCGCTGCGGCGTTGGTCGTTATCGAAGCTCCAGGTTTTTTCCGCCACCAGTTGCAAGCCGAAACGCTTGGCCCCGCGGCGCAGGGCGGCGGCATAGGCTTGATCGTCGGGCGTCGGGCCGACAATCAGCAGCGCCCGTTGCCATTTGCGCAACACCAGAAACTGCGCCAGCGCATCGGCGAGCATCGCCCGGCTCGGCAAGGTGTGCAGCACGTTCGGCAGGCAATCGGTGGTGCGCAGGCTGTCATCGGCACTGCCGGCGTTGAACAGCAAACTGTCGGGCAGTGCCGCACTCAATTGGCGCAGGCTGGTCGCGGGGGCATTCACCACAAACAGGCGCAGGCCTTGTTCGTGCTGAGTCTTCGCCGCTTCGAGCAAGGCCTCGGGGCTGTCGACGCTGGCGCTGACCAGGCTGTAGCCGTGGTTGAGAAAACGCCCGGTGCTGTTGCTGTCAGTGATCGCCAGTTCGGCACCGCGCAGCCCGGCATCGGTGGGTTCGGGGATGACGTTGGACAACAATGGGCCAGGGTCGGGGCGATAACCCAGGTAGCCGATCCGCACCTGCAAGGGGGCATCGGCGGCCTGGCTTTGGGTGGCCAGGCCGGCGGCGCAGGCAATCGCCAGCAGGTAGATCAGGGCGTAAGGGGCAAGCTGGCGCATAAGGCTCTCCATGACCGTTAGCGCCAGCATAGGAAGCCTGGGGTGCAGTGAAAATATGCAGAAAGTACCGAAGGGCCAGTACCAAGGTAGTAGCCCGCCACGCACGGCGCGGTTCTAGCATGGGCAACCACGGCCATTGATCTGGAGGGGATTGACCATGCGTATCGTCAAAGCACTGCTCCTGCCGTTTCTGCTGATCCTGACCCTGATCGGCGTCGACCGGCTCCAGGGCCCGCGTCCGGTGTCCCACGATCGCCTTACGACCAAGGGAGTAGGTGGCGACCACCAAAGCAGCATGGGGTCTGGGCGCAGGGCTTTCTAAGATGGCTGCCATAGCCTCTGCCAAGAGGTTTTGCGTGCAATCCAGAGGGCATGACAATGACAACAAAACGCAACGCCTTGCTCGTGACCGGTCTATTGGCCAGTTTGATCAGCGCAGGTTCGGTCTGGGCCCACGGCAACGTGGTACCACAGGCTGTCGCCACCCAGGGCCTGACCCCGATAAAAGATGCCGGTGTGCAGCTCGATGCCGATGGCTGGGCCGCGGTGAACCCGTATCGCACCGCCCCGGAACACGACAAGGCAGTGGAAATCGGCGCTTCGGCCTATACCCAGAACTGCGCGGCCTGTCATGGCCTGGAGGCCAAGTCCGGCGGTATCGCCCCCGACCTGCGCATGCTCGATGTCGGCGAGGCGGGCGATGAATGGTTCGCCGAACGGGTGCGCCATGGCGCGGTACGCGACGGTCGCGTGTACATGCCGAAGATGGCCGACTACCTGAGCCAGGAAGCCCTGTGGGCGGTGCGCACTTATCTGGACACTGTGCACGTCGAGGAGTGACCCATGCGCCTGTTCGCGGTGTTGATCAGTGCTCTGTGGCTGTGCTGCCAGGCGGCGCAGGCGCAGGTTCGCAACTACGACGAAATGATCGCCGCCGGGGAGCTGAAGGTGGCGGTCTACAAGGACTTCGCCCCCTACAGCTTTGAACGTGCCGGCAAACCCCAGGGTGTCGATGTCGAGCTGGCCGAAGCCCTGGCCAAGGCGCTCGGCGTGCGCCTGACGCTGATCTGGGCGCCGGCCGGGGAAAAGCTCGACGACGACCTGCGCGATTACATCTGGCGTGCCAGTGCCTTGCACAACCAGCAACTGGCCGACCTGATGATGCGCGTGCCCTACGACCACGACTACGCGCAGAAGCGCAATGAGCTCGGTGAACTGGTCAACGGCCATGTGGTGATGTTCGGTCCGTACCAGAACGAACAATGGCAGGTGGCCTATGACCGCCGAAGGCTGGACAAGGTCGCCAGCGTCGCGGTGTTCGAGCAGCACCCGATTGGTGTCGAAGTCGACAGCGTGCCGTCGTTCTACCTGACCTCGGTGTTCAACGGCATGCTCGCCGGCAAGACCCATCACTATCCGGGCGTGCCCCAGGCGTTTGCCGCGATGAAGGCCGGCGAGGTCGACGCGGTGATGGCCATGCGCGGCGAAATCGACTGGCAAGTGCACGAAGCGGCCGATCCGCAGCTGGCGCTGGCAGAAAATGCCTACCCGAACATGGGCAAGCAGCTCTGGGAAATCGGCATGGCGGTGCACGAAAGCAACCGGCAACTGGCCTATGCCGTGGAAGAAGCGCTCGAAGGCCTGATCCGCGAGGGTTCGGTGAAGACCATCTACGGCCGTTACGGCCTGCAATACGACGTGCCCGAGATGTATCAATAAGGAGCAGGCGATGAAATGGCGAGGGAGTTGTCTGTTGGCCTGCTGGTTGAGCCTGGCGGCACAGGCTGGCGCTATCGATCCCGGCAAAGACCCGGTGCCATCGGTGATGTGGGCTTTCTATCACCAGCAGTTTCTGGGCAATGCGCCGTTCGTTTTCGATGAACGGGTCAAGCTGCTGGCGCCGCCGTTTGCCGAAGATGCCCGGCAGGTGCCGCTGGAAATCGACGCCCGGGCGTTCAAGGGCGAGGTGGTAAGAATCCTCGCCTGGGCAGAACTGAATCCGTTGCCGAAAATCGTCGACTTCCAGCCGCTGGATTCGGTTTTGCCCTGGTTGTCGTTGCGCATTCGCATCGAACAGGCCACGCCCCTGCGCGCGGCGGTGTTGACCCGCGACGGGCTGTGGCATGTCGGCTCGACCCTGATTGACGCCGCAGGCGGCGGTTGCACCGCGCCCAGTGTGGTGCGCACCCAGCCGGGCTGGGAGGAACACATCGGCGAAGTGCTCGGCGGGCGCTATCCCCGGGACGGGTTCAGTCGTTTGCGTTTGCAGGTGGCCCACCCCATGGACAACGGCATGGTCAGCGGCATTCCGGAATTCTTCATCAACCATGCCGAGCTGCGTGACCACAACCAACACGTGCTGGCCTGGCTGGAGCTGTTCCCCGCGGTCAGCGAAAACCCCAACCTGGCCTTTGACATCGAGGGGGCAGGGCAAACACGTCTGTTACTGCGGGACAACAGTGGCAATGAGTTCGATGCGTCGATCCCCTGACCCCAAGGAGCGTGGCATGCGCTGGATCCTGTTGATGGTGTTATGCGTCAGTCTGCCGGCCCTGGCCGATCTCGACTACTCACTCAAGCCCCGGCAGATCGCCCGGGACACCTGGCTGCTCGAAGGCAGCACCGATAATTTCGCCAAGGCCAACGGCGGCAACATCGTCAACACCGCGTTTATCGTCACTGAACGCGGTGTGGTAGTGATCGACACCGGGCCGTCCCGGCGTTACGGCGAAGCGATGCGCAAGGCCATTGCCGCCACCACCGACAAGCCGGTGATCGAGGTCTTGCTGACCCATCACCACCCGGACCATGTGCTGGGCAATCAAGCCTTCACCGACGTGCCGATCGGCGCCCTGGCCGGCACCACCGAACTGTTGCACCGGCAAGGCGATGCCATGGCCGAGAATATGTACCGGATGGTCGGCGACTGGATGCGTGGCACCGAAGTGGTGCTGCCGACGCAGACGCTGACACCTGGTGTGAAAAGTTTTGGGAATCACGATCTGCGTCTGCTGAGCCTGGGTGGGCATACGGGCGCGGATCTGGCTATTCTCGACCAGCAAACCGGCGTGCTGTATGCCGGGGACCTGGTGTTTTATCAGCGGGCGCTGACCACGCCCAACAGTCCGGGGTTGTCAGTGTGGCTGGCGGACATCGCGACCCTGCAAGGCTTGCCCTGGACGCAGGTCGTGCCGGGCCATGGGCCGGTGTCGAGCGACCCACAACCCTTCGAGCAGATGCGCGATTACCTGAGCTGGCTCGATCAGCTCATGCGCGACGGCGCGGCCAATGGCAGTGATATGGCCGAGATGATCCGCAGCCCCATCCCCGAACGCTTCGCCGGGATCAGCCTGAGCCGTTATGAACTGATCCGCAGCGTCAGTCATCTGTACCCGCGCTACGAGCGCGAGCGGATGACGCGGGTGGATTCTGCCAGCAAATAGCCGACCCAAATCCCCTGTAGGAGCGAGCTTGCTCGCGATGGACGATAATGATAACGCTGGCAGCCTGACACCCAGCGGTGTCCTTGAGTCCATCGCGAGCAAGCTCGCTCCTACAGGGGGCCGGTGCTGTTCAAAAATCTTGTGTCCATCTCTTCCCACCCTGTACCAAGGAACTAGCAATCTCCTCATTGCGGGCAATTGTTGTCAGGGCGGTGGCGCCCAAGAATCTGCACCAGACCGGGAAAATTTCCGGACATAACAAAAATCCGCAGAGGAAGCCGTCATGACTCAACCCGCACGTCGCCAGCCCTTCGTCCTGAGCTTGCTGCTCAGTGCCATGCTGTTGTCCGGCCAGGCATTGGCCGGGGTTTCCGACCAGGACATTCTCCAGGATCCGAAGAACCCGGAACAGGTCGTGACCAACGGCCTCGGCGTTCAAGGGCAGCGCTACAGCCCGCTGGATATTCTCAACGTCGACAACGTCAAGGAGCTGCGCCCGGCCTGGGCGTTTTCCTTCGGCGGTGAAAAACAGCGTGGCCAGCAAGCGCAGCCGATGGTCAAGGACGGCGTGATGTACATGACCGGTTCCTACTCCCGGGTCTTCGCCGTGGATGCGCGCACCGGCAAGAAACTCTGGCAATACGATGCGCGCCTGCCCGATGACATCCGCCCTTGCTGCGACGTGATCAACCGTGGCGTCGCGCTGTATGGCGACCTGGTGATCTTCGGCACCCTCGACGCCAAGCTCGTGGCGCTGAACAAGGACACCGGCAAGGTGGTGTGGAGCAAGAAAGTCGCCGACCACAAGGAAGGCTACTCGATCAGCGCCGCGCCGCTGGTGATCAACGGCAAGCTGATTACCGGCGTGGCCGGTGGCGAGTTCGGCGTGGTGGGCAAGATCGAGGCCTATGACCCGAAAAACGGTGCTCTGCTGTGGACCCGGCCGACGGTCGAAGGCCATATGGGCTACGTCTACAAGGACGGCAAAGCGGTGGAAAACGGCATTTCCGGCGGCGAGGCGGGCAAGACCTGGCCGGGCGATCTGTGGAAAACCGGCGGTGCGGCCCCTTGGCTTGGCGGTTATTACGATCCGGAAACCAACCTGCTGCTGTTCGGTACCGGCAACCCGGCGCCATGGAACTCGCACCTGCGCCCAGGCGACAACCTCTACTCCTCATCGCGCCTGGCGCTCAACCCGGACGACGGCACCATCAAGTGGCACTTCCAGAGCACGCCCCACGACGGTTGGGACTACGACGGCGTGAACGAGCTGGTGTCGTTCAACTACAACGAAGGCGGCAAGGAGATCAAGGCAGCGGCCACGGCCGACCGTAACGGTTTCTTCTACGTGCTGGATCGTACCAACGGCAAATTCATCCGCGGCTTCCCGTTCGTGGACAAGATCACCTGGGCCACCGGCCTGGATAAGGACGGCCGGCCGATCTACAACGAAGCCAGCCGTCCCGGCGCCCCGGGTTCGGAAGTCAAGGGCAGCTCGGTGTTCGTAGCACCGGCGTTCCTCGGTGCGAAAAACTGGATGCCGATGGCCTATAACCGGGACACCGGGTTGTTCTATGTGCCGTCCAACGAATGGGGCATGGACATCTGGAACGAAGGCATTGCCTACAAGAAAGGCGCGGCGTTCCTCGGCGCCGGCTTCACCATCAAGCCGTTGAACGAAGACTACATCGGCGTGCTGCGGGCCATCGATCCGAAAACCGGCAAGGAAGTCTGGCGCCACAAGAACTACGCGCCGCTGTGGGGCGGGGTGCTGACCACCAAAGGCAACCTGGTGTTCACCGGCACGCCTGAAGGTTTCCTGCAGGCGTTCAACGCCAAGACCGGCGAAAAGGTCTGGGAATTCCAGACCGGCTCCGGCGTGCTCGGCTCGCCCGTGACCTGGGAAATGGACGGCGAACAGTACGTCTCGGTGCTCTCCGGCTGGGGCGGCGCGGTACCGCTGTGGGGCGGCGAAGTGGCCAAGCGGGTGAAGGACTTCAACCAGGGCGGCATGCTCTGGACGTTCAAGCTGCCCAAGGATCTCGTAGCCAAACACTGATCCCTTGTGGGAGCGGGCTTGCTCGCGAAAGCGGTGTGTCATTCAGCAAGTTTGTGGCTGACACAACGCATTCGCGAGCAAGCCCGCTCCCACATTAATTTGTGTGAAACCTACGACCAAATAACGAGAGCCCCTCCTGCCAACGACGCATTCGTCTGGCACGCGGGGCTCTCTAGTATCGGCTCATCGCCTGTCAGTACGACAGGCATCGACCCAGACAGAGGCCCACCATGATCTACGCACAACCCGGAACCCCAGGCGCCGTCATTACCTTCAAGCCGCGCTACGGCAACTTCATCGGTGGCGAGTTCGTTGCCCCGATCAATGGCGAGTACTTCACCAACACCTCGCCGGTCAACGGTGAAGTGATCGCCGAATTCCCGCGCTCCAGCGCCGCCGACATCGACAAGGCCCTCGACGCCGCCCATGCCGCTGCCGACGCCTGGGGCAAGACCTCGGCCCAGGACCGCTCCCTGGTGCTGCTGAAAATCGCCGACCGCATCGAGCAGAACCTTGAGGTCCTGGCCGTCACCGAAACCTGGGACAACGGCAAGGCCGTGCGCGAAACCCTGAACGCCGACGTACCGCTGGCGGCCGACCACTTCCGTTACTTCGCCGGCTGCATCCGTGCCCAGGAAGGTGGGGCTGCCGAGATCAACGAGCTGACCACGGCCTATCACTTCCATGAGCCTCTGGGCGTGGTCGGGCAGATCATTCCGTGGAACTTCCCGCTGCTGATGGCCGCCTGGAAACTCGCCCCGGCGCTCGCCGCCGGCAACTGCATCGTGCTCAAGCCTGCCGAGCAAACACCGCTGTCGATCATGGTGTTCGCCGAGCTGATCGCTGACCTGCTGCCAGCGGGTGTGCTGAACATCGTCCAGGGCTTCGGTCGCGAAGCCGGCGAGGCCCTGGCCACCAGCAAGCGCATCGCCAAGATCGCCTTCACCGGTTCGACCCCGGTGGGTGCGCACATCATGCATTGCGCCGCCGAAAACATCATTCCGAGTACCGTCGAACTGGGCGGCAAGTCGCCGAACATCTTCTTCGAAGACATCATGAACGCGGAGCCGGCGTTCATCGAAAAAGCCGCCGAAGGCCTGGTGCTGGCGTTCTTCAACCAGGGCGAAGTCTGCACCTGCCCGTCCCGGGCGCTGGTGCAGGAGTCGATCTACGAGCCGTTCATGGCCGAGGTGATGAAGAAAATCGCCAGGATCAAGCGCGGCAACCCGCTGGACACCGAGACCATGGTCGGCGCCCAGGCGTCCGAGCAGCAATACGACAAGATCCTCTCGTACCTGACCATTGCCCAGGAGGAGGGCGCCGAGCTGCTCACCGGCGGCGCGGCCGAACGCCTGGAGGGCGACCTGTCCAGCGGTTACTACATCCAGCCGACCCTGCTCAAGGGCCACAACAAGATGCGCGTGTTCCAGGAAGAAATCTTCGGCCCGGTGGTGGGTGTCACCACCTTCAAGGACGAAGCCGAAGCCCTGGCGATTGCCAACGACAGCGAGTTCGGCCTCGGCGCCGGCCTGTGGACCCGCGACATCAACCGCGCCTACCGCATGGGCCGGGCGATCAAGGCCGGACGGGTGTGGACCAACTGCTACCACCTGTACCCGGCGCACGCCGCGTTCGGCGGGTACAAGAAGTCCGGCGTCGGCCGCGAAAACCACAAGATGATGCTCGATCACTATCAGCAGACCAAAAACCTGCTGGTGAGCTACGACATCAACCCGCTGGGGTTCTTCTGACTCCTTAAGCACGACACATAACCTGTGGGAGCGGGCTTGCTCGCGAATGCGGAGTCCCATTCAGCAGAAATGTTGACTGGCACACCGCTTTCGCGAGCAAGCCCGCTCCCACATTGGTTATGTGTGTTTTGTAAGTCCTGCAACACCCCCTACCAAATCACCCCGCCAACTCCTTCGAAAGTAGCATTCGGGCGCCCGATGCCCCGTGCATTAATGGCTCTACCGGAATCACCCGGCACAAGAAGAGGAATGACCCATGTGGACTAAACCCGCGTTTACCGATCTGCGCATTGGCTTCGAAGTGACGATGTATTTCGCCAACCGTTGATTGATCACCCGGCCAGCCGATGCGTTGGCCGGGCCTGCCTTCCGGAGCATCTGCCATGTACATCCGCGTTCTCGGTTCCGCCGCTGGCGGTGGTTTCCCGCAGTGGAACTGCAACTGCCGCCAGTGCGCCGGTGTGCGCAATGGCAGCCTGCGGGCCCAGCGTCGTACGCAGTCGTCGATTGCCTTGAGTGACGACGGTGTGGAGTGGGTGCTGTGCAACGCGTCACCGGACATTCGCGCGCAACTCGAAAGTTTTGCGCCTCTGCAACCGGCGCGGCGCCTGCGTGACAGCGCCATCGCCGGCATCGTGCTGCTGGACAGCCAGATCGACCATTGCACCGGTTTGCTCAGCTTGCGCGAAGGCTGCCCCCATGACGTCTGGTGCACCGAGCGTGTGCATCGGGACCTGAGCAGCGGTTTCCCTTTGTTCAACATGCTCGGCCACTGGAACGGCGGACTGCAATGGCAACCGATCGGCCTCGATCGCCAGCCGTTCGGCATCCCGGCCTGCGGGCATTTGCAATTTCGCGCGATTCCCCTGGTGAGTAACGCGCCGCCGTATTCGCCCAATCGCGGCAACCCGCAACCGGGCGACACCATTGGCCTGTTCGTTGAAGACCTGCGCAGCGGCGCGTCGCTGTTCTATGCCCCGGGCCTTGGCCGAATCGACGATGAAGTGCTGGGCTGGATGCAGCGTGCCGATTGCCTGCTGCTGGACGGCACCCTGTGGCGCGACGACGAGATGCGTATCTGCGAAGTCGGCCAGAGCCTGGGCAGCGAAATGGGGCACCTCCCACAAAGCGGCCCCGGCGGGATGCTGGACGTGCTGGAGGGTTTCAACCGCCAGCGCAAGGTGCTGATCCACATCAACAACACCAATCCCATTCTCGATGAAGACTCGGCCGAGCGGGCGCTGCTGGAGCGGCGGGGGATTGAAGTGGCTTATGACGGCATGAGTATTGAGCTGTAGCCGACGGCCTCTTCGCGGGCAAGCCCGCTCCCACAGGGTTCGGCAGTGTCCACAAAACCTGTGGGAGCGGGCTTGCCCGCGAAGAGGCCGGAACAGACACCGAAGATTCCCCGGAGACCCGCAATGACCGACACCCCCCTGTCCCCCAGCGAATTCGAAGCCGCCCTGCGCGCCAAGGGCGCCTACTACCACATCCACCATCCTTTCCATCAAGCCATGTACGCCGGTCGCGCCAGCCGTGAGCAGATCCAGGGCTGGGTCGCCAATCGCTTCTACTATCAGATCAACATTCCCCTGAAGGACGCCGCGATTCTCGCCAACTGCCCGGACCGCGACGTGCGCCGCGAGTGGCTGCAACGGATTCTCGACCACGACGGCGCCCCCGGCAGCGAGGGCGGAATCGAAGCCTGGCTGCGCCTGGGCGAAGCCGTGGGGCTGGATCGTGAGCAGATCCTCTCCCAGGAGCTGGTGCTGCCCGGCGTGCGTTTCGCGGTGGACGCCTACGTCAATTTCGCCCGTCGCGCTTGCTGGCAGGAAGCGGCCAGCAGTTCGCTGACCGAACTCTTTGCCCCACAGATCCATCAGTCACGACTCGACGCCTGGCCGACCCATTACCCGTGGATAGACGTCGCCGGCTACGACTATTTCCGCACGCGCCTGAGCCAGGCGCGGCGTGATGTCGAGCATGGGTTGCGCATCACTCTCGCGCACTACGTGACGGCCGAGGGGCAACAACGCATGCTGCAGATCCTGCAATTCAAGCTCGACGTGCTGTGGAGCATGCTCGATGCCATGAGCATGGCCTACGAACTTGCGCGCCCGCCGTATCACACGGTTACCGGCGACAACGTCTGGCATCGGGGGATCGCCCTGTGAGCCTGATCGATCGCCAACAGTCACCGGCCTTGCGTCGCGGTTTTCGTCTGCAATGGGAGCCCCGTCAGGACTGCCATGTACTGCTGTACCCCGAAGGCATGATCAAGCTCAACGCCAGTGCCGGGCAGATTCTCGATCTGGTGGATGGCCAGCGCAGCGTGGCGGCGATCATTGAGCGATTGAGCGCGAATTTCCCCGGCGTACCCGGGATCGACGAAGACGTGCTGGCGTTTCTGGAGGTGGCCCATGCGCAATTCTGGATCGAGTGAGACGCTGCCCGGACCGCCGTTGTGGCTGCTCGCCGAGCTGACTTACCGCTGTCCGTTGCAGTGCCCCTATTGCTCCAATCCGTTGGACTTTGCCCGGCACGGCGAGGAACTGAGCACGCAAGAATGGATTCGCGTATTTCGCGAGGCGCGGGACATGGGCGCCGCGCAGTTGGGCTTTTCCGGTGGTGAGCCGCTGGTGCGCCAGGACCTCGCCGAACTGATCAAGGCCGCCCGGGACATGGGCTATTACACCAATCTGATCACCTCCGGCATCGGCCTGACTGAGCAGAAGGTGCGCGACTTCAAGGTGGCCGGGCTGGATCATATCCAGATCAGCTTCCAGGCCGCCGACGAAGCGGTGAACAACATGCTCGCCGGTTCGCGCAAGGCCTTTGCCCAGAAACTCGCCATGGCCCGTGCGGTGAAAGCCCAGGGCTATCCGATGGTGCTGAACTTCGTCACCCATCGGCACAACATCGACCGGATCGCGCAGATCATCGAGCTGTGCCTGGAGCTGGAGGCGGACTTTGTCGAATTGGCCACCTGCCAGTTCTACGGCTGGGCTGAACTCAACCGCGTCGGCCTGCTGCCCACCCGTGAGCAATTGCAGCGCGCCGAGCGCATCACTCACCAATACCGCGAACGCCTTGAAGCCCAGGGCCACCCGTGCAAGCTGATCTTCGTCACCCCGGACTACTACGAGGAGCGTCCCAAGACCTGCATGAACGGCTGGGCCAACCTGTTTCTCGACATCACCCCCGACGGCACGGCCTTGCCATGCCACAGCGCCCGGCAGTTGCCGGTAGCGTTTCCCAACGTGCGCGAGCACAGCCTCTCGCACATCTGGAACGACTCGTTCGGCTTCAATCGTTTTCGCGGCGACGACTGGATGAAAGAGCCGTGCCGCTCCTGCGACGAAAAGCACAAGGACCTGGGCGGGTGCCGTTGCCAGGCCTTCATGCTGACTGGTGATGCCGCCAATGCCGACCCGGTGTGCAGCAAGTCGCCCCATCACGGGGTGATCCTCAAGGCCCGCGAGGAAGCCGAGGCACCGGGGTTGGGGATCGAACACCTGACGCTGCGCAACGCGAAGGCTTCGCAGCTGATCTATCGCGGCTAACCCGAACGACACAACCCCCTGTAGGAGCGAGCAAGCTCGCTCCTACAGGGGGGTTGTGGTGAATCCAGCCATTGGTCTGATTGCATTCACAGCTGGATGGTTTAGTGTGGTTTCTACCTTCCAAAACAATAAAAACAGGCTTTCCAATGAGCCAGAGTCTCAACCAGTTGCGCAAGTTCGTTTCCCCCGAAATCATCTTCGGTGCCGGTAGCCGGCACAGTGTCGGCAATTACGCCAAGACCTTTGGCGCACGCAAGGTCCTGGTGGTCAGTGACCCCGGCGTGATCGCCGCCGGTTGGGTCGCCGATGTCGAGGCCAGCCTGCAGGCGCTGGGCATCGAATACTGCCTGTACAGCGATGTCTCGCCCAACCCTAGGGTTGAAGAGGTGATGCTCGGTGCCGAAATGTACCGGGAAAACCACTGCGACGTGATCGTCGCCGTGGGTGGCGGTAGCCCGATGGACTGCGGCAAAGGCATCGGCATTGTCGTCGCCCATGGCCGCAGCATTCTCGATTTCGAGGGCGTGGACACCATCCGCGTGCCCAGCCCGCCGCTGATCCTGATTCCGACCACCGCCGGCACCTCGGCCGATGTCTCGCAATTCGTGATCATTTCCAATCAGCAGGAGCGCATGAAGTTCTCCATCGTCAGCAAGGCCGTGGTGCCGGACGTTTCGCTGATCGACCCGGAAACCACCCTGAGCATGGATCCGTTCCTGTCGGCCTGCACCGGCATCGACGCCTTGGTGCATGCCATCGAAGCCTTCGTGTCCACCGGCCACGGGCCGTTGACCGATCCTCATGCGCTGGAGGCGATGCGCCTGATCAATGGCAACCTGGTGCAGATGATCGCCAACCCGAGCGACATTGCCCTGCGCGAGAAGATCATGCTCGGCAGCATGCAGGCCGGGCTGGCGTTTTCCAACGCCATCCTGGGCGCCGTGCATGCCATGTCCCACAGCCTCGGCGGCTTTCTCGATTTGCCCCACGGCCTGTGCAACGCGGTGCTGGTCGAGCATGTGGTGGCCTTCAATTACAACTCGGCGCCGGAGCGTTTCAAGGTGATCGCCGAGACGTTCGGCATCGACTGCCGGGGCCTGAATCACCGGCAGATCTGCGGGCGCCTGGTCGAACACCTGATCGCCCTCAAGCACGCCATCGGCTTTCACGAAACCCTCGGTTTGCATGGCGTCAGGACCTCGGACATTCCGTTCCTGTCGCAGCATGCGATGCACGATCCGTGCATCCTGACCAACCCGCGCGAATCCAGCCAGCGTGATGTCGAGGTCGTCTATGGCGAAGCCCTCTGACGAGCAACAACGGGCCCTGACCGGGCTGCTGGGGCTGGGCAGTCATTCGGCGCGCAAGAGTCATTACCCGGAACTGGCCGCGCGCCTGGATGATCTGGAAGCCGAGCGCAACCGCTACAAGTGGCTGTTCGAAAACGCGGTGCACGGGATCTTCCAGGCCAGCCTGCACGATGGCATGCGCGCCGCCAACCCGGCGCTGGCACACATGCTCGGCTACCAGGACCCGCAGGAGGTGCTGTTCTCCCTGACTGACCTGGGCAGCACCCTGTTCGTCGACGGCGCGCAGGAACTGGAAGCCATCGGCGAAATCCTCAGGCACCAGCGCAGCCTGCACGGCTATGAAACCCGCTTGCGGCGCAAGGACGGCAGTCACCTCGATGTGTTGATGAACCTGCTGCTCAAGCCCGGCCAGGAAGGCCTGGTGGAAGGGTTCGTCTCCGATATCACCGAGCGCAAGCTGGCCCAGCGACGCCTGCAGCAACTCAATGACGAACTGGAGCAGCGCGTCGTCGCGCGCACCGATGAATTGCTCGAAGCCAACCGTAACCTTCAGCAGCAGATCACCCAGCGTAAACAGATTGCCAAGGCCTTGCGCGATGCCCGTGATGCCGCCGAGGCCGCCAACCACAGCAAGGACAAATACCTCGCCGCTGCCAGCCACGACCTGCTGCAACCGCTGAACGCCGCGCGGTTGCTGATTTCGACCTTGCGCGAACGCAAGTTGCCGCAAGCTGAGCAGGTGCTGGTGGAACGCACTCACCAGGCCCTGGAAGGGGCCGAAGACCTGCTGACGGATCTGCTGGACATTTCCCGGCTCGATCAGGCCGCGGTCAAGCCGGACGTTGCGTTGTACCGCCTCGACGAACTGCTGGGGCCTCTGGTGTCGGAGTTCCAGTCCGTCGCCCAGGCGGCCGGTTTGAATCTGCGGGTGCACATGGCCGATTACGCCATCAGCACCGACTTGCGCCTGATGACGCGGATCCTGCGCAACTTCCTCAGCAATGCCTGCCGCTACACCGATGAAGGCAGCATCCTGCTGGCGGCAAGGCGTCGGGGCGAGATGTTGCGCCTGGAGGTCTGGGACACCGGGCGTGGCATCGCCGCCGACCGGCTCGATTCGATCTTCCTCGAGTTCAACCAACTGGACGTCGGCCGCGCCGCCGACCGCAAGGGCGTGGGCCTGGGGTTGGCGATTGTCGAGCGCATCGCCAAGATCCTTGGCTACAGGATTGGCGTTCACTCGTTGCCGGGGCGGGGTTCGATGTTCAGCATCGAGGTGCCGTTATCCAACGAGGTTCCATTGCCCGTGAGCCAGGCGGTGCCACAGCCGGGCACCGGCAACCCGTTGCCGGGACGCCGTTTACTGGTGATCGACAACGAAGTGAGCATTCTCCAAAGCATGGGCGCGTTGCTCGGGCAGTGGGGTTGCGACGTTCTGGTCGCCACCGATGAAGCGGCTGCGCTGGAGGCATTAGGCGGGCAGGCGCCGGAACTGATTCTCGCGGATTACCACCTCGATCACGGGGTGGTCGGCTGTGATGTGGTGCGACATTTGCGTGAGCATTTCCACCAGGACATTCCTGCGGTGATCATTACTGCCGACCGCACCGACCATTGTCGGCGTGCGTTGCAGCGGCTCAATGCCCCCTTGCTGAACAAACCGGTGAAGCCTGGCAAGTTGCGAGCGGTGTTGAGTCAACTGTTGGGGGCGTCTGCCTGAAACGGCCGATACTGCAGGGTCAAGCCCAGTTCGATGGCTTGACCTTGTTCCAGCAAACGCAACCCCGGCCGACCGGGCAAGTGGTGCGCGTTGACCGGGTGGCTCACCGGTTCGATGCAGAAAAATTCCAGGCCCACGGGGCAGTAGAGCAGGTAGTAATCGCTGCCGGTGGCTTGACAGTCCAGTTCGTATCCGAGGTCGGGCTGGCGGATCAGGCAGTGGCCGTTCCATTCGCAGAAGCCGTTGTCCACGAGCGATTCGGGCAATGGCTTCAGTTGCTGAAAATCCCACTCGACCGGCAATGGGCTGAGTTGCGTCGGTAGTTTTTTCTCGTTGCACAACCATACCTCGCGAGCCGCGGCCTGCAGTCGGGTGTTGGCGGTGCGCGGCAGATACGGATGCAGACCCAGACCATGCCAGGCGGCAGGTTCAGCCAGATGGGTGACGCTCAGTTCGATGCTGAGTTTGCCCTGGCTCAGATGGAAACGCTGGCTGGCGCGATAAGCAAAAGGGGTTGTGCTGTCGAGTTGCAGGACCACTTCATTTTCCGACCGGGAAACCACATCCCACGCCTGCTGCCAGGCGCTGCCATGGATCGGCAGGGGATCGGTGAGGCTGTTGGGCGCCAGTGCCAGCCAGCCATCGGGGCAATCGAAACCGCCTTCGGCAATGCGGTTGGACCAGGGGATCAAGGGAAAGCAGCCGAGCTTGCCGGGCAGGCCGGTGTTCAGGGCGTGCTCATCGGCGTGGCGCAGCAAGGGCTGTCCGCTGCTGCGCACGGTCCAGTTGACGATGCTGGCGCCGAGTTCGGGGGCGAGTGTCAGCTGAGTGTATTCGTCTTCGAGCTCGAGAAGTGCGGGCGTCATCGTCATCACTGATCCTGAAATCGCGGTTCCGGCAATCCCTTCACGCCAGGATCGAGCGCGAACACGCCCCCGGCCAGTGACTGCGGGTCATGGTCGTCGCCGGGGCGGATTGAGGTCACGAACAGCGTGTCCAGTCGAGGGCCACCGAAGGCGCACATGGTGGGTTTTTTCACCGGTACGGCCAGGGAACGGTCAAGTCGGCCATCGGGGGTAAAACGGTGGATCAAGCCGGCGTCGTTGGCGCAAATCCAGTAGCAGCCATCGGCGTCCACCGCTGCACCGTCGGGTCGGCCATCGTGCCGGTTCATGTCAACGAACACGCGGCGGTTGGAAGGGGTGCCGGTTTCGGTGTCGTAGTCGAAGGCCCAGATCTGCTGGATCTGCGGATGGGAGTCGGACAGGTACATCGTGCGCCCGTCCGGGCTGAAGCCCAGGCCGTTGGGCACGATGAACCCACTCAGCCGGGAATCGAGCGGCCCGCGTTGTCCGGTGCTGTAGCGGTACAACGTGCCGTTGGCGGCGTTGGCGCCCATGTTCAGCACCATGCTGCCGGCCCAGAAGCGTCCCTGACGATCGCAGCGGCCGTCGTTCAGGCGCATATCGGCGCGGGCATGGTCGACGTGGGCCAAGGGTTCACTGTCGAGGCTGCCGTCGTTGCGCGGATGCAAACGGAAGAACCCGCTTTCCATGCCGGCGACCCAGCCGCCGTCGGCATGAGGCGCGATGCAAGCGAGCATCTGCGGGGTTTTCCAGGTAGCCACCTGCCCGGTGTCGGCACTCCAGCGCTGTAAACCGCCGGCGGGAATATCGACCCAGTACAGAGCGCTTTCCTCAGGCACCCAGACCGGGCTTTCGCCGACTGCGTTACGGGCGTCGACAATCAATTCGGCTTGCATGGCAACTCATTCCCTTGGTTTTTGTTGTGGGGATCAAGCGGGGCGCGAAGGTTCAGTCACCGAACGGGCCGGCTACGCAAAAGGCGCCGCCCTGGTACAGCCGCGCCGGATCATCGGCGGCAGGCATCGGCTGGGCTTCGATTTTTTCGCGGAACTGTTCGGAGCTGTCCTGCGCGACAAAACCCAGGGCCGTAGCGTAGCGGTTGTCCCACCAGACGTCCTTGTTGTCGGACACGCCGTAGACCACGGTGTGGCCGACGTTCGGGGTGTACAAGGCGCGTTCGAGCAGTTGCGTCAGGTCGCCGAAACTCAACCAGGTGCTCATCATCCGCCGGTTGTGCGGCTCGGGGAATGAGGAGCCGATGCGCACGCTGACGGTCTCGATGCCATAGCGGTCGAAGTAGAACGTGGCCATGTCCTCGCCATAGGACTTGGACAGGCCGTAGTAGCTGTCGGGGCGGCGAGGGGAGTGGGCGTCGATGACTTCGTCCTGCCGGTAGAAGCCGATCACATGGTTGGAACTGGCGAA
This sequence comes from Pseudomonas sp. ACN5, assembly GCF_002303975.1. NCBI lineage: Bacteria > Pseudomonadati > Pseudomonadota > Gammaproteobacteria > Pseudomonadales > Pseudomonadaceae > Pseudomonas > Pseudomonas sp. ACN5. The sequence continues at coordinate 86,616 of NZ_MRCP01000019.1, forward strand.
GATCACCCGCTTCACCCCATGGCGGCGCGCGGCTTCGTAGATGTGGAACACGCCACAGATGTTGGCGCCGAGGATCTGTTCGAACGAGTGCTCGGTCGACACGCCGCCGAAGTGCAGGATCGCGTCTACGCCTTCGACCAGTTGATGCACCGCTTGCTTGTCGGCGAGGTCGCACGGCATCACTTCTTCGCGATCATCGATGGCGGGCGCGATGTCGGCGATGTCCGACAGGCGAATGACATTGGCGTAAGGGCGCAGGCTTTCGCGCAGGACTTTGCCGAGGCCACCGGCGGCGCCGGTCAGCAGCAGGCGGTTGAAAGGGGGGCGGGCGGTTGCTGTGGTCGTCATGGGAATCCTGGGTGCGCTGTTATTGGTTTGTTGTAGGTTGTCGTATGACTTGGTTGAAGTATCGTTAGGCTTTCCGGCTCTTGTCAACGCGGCATTGGTGGAAATTGACGGAGGGTCGTCCTGTCTTGTCCTGTCCGTCCTGTGGGAGCGAGCTTGCTCGCGATGAACCTGAGAACGCCACGGGGTATCAGGTTTCCAGCGTTATCGTTGACGACCATCGCGAGCAAGCTCGCTCCTACAGGGGGGGATTTGATCCCGGGATTTACAACAACGAAATCGGATAGCTGATGAAAATGCGGTTTTCATCGAATTCGTTGGTGCTGAAACTCTTGCGGATACTCGCGTTACGCCATTTCACGTTGAGGTTTTTCAGCGCACCGCTTTGCACCGTGTAGGCCAGTTCGGATTCGCGGCCCCATTCCTTGCCATCGGTGATCGCGCCGGTGTGCACGTTGTCACCGCTGATGTAGCGGTTCATCAGGGTCAGGCCGGGAATGCCGAGGGCGACGAAGTTGTAGTCGTGGCGCACCTGCCAGGACTTTTCCCGGGCGTTGTCATAGCTGGAGTTGTAGCTGTCGTTGGCCAGGGTGCCGCCGCTGGTGCCGTTGACCCGCATCCACACGTCGTCGCCGGTGAGTTTTTGCAGGCCGACATAGAAGGTGTTGCCGCCATATTTGGCCGAGAGCAGGGCAAACGCGGTCTTGTTGTCGAGGTCACCGGCCTTGGCGCTGCCGTCTTCCTTGCCGATGAAATAGCCCAGGTTGGCGCCCAGGGTCCAGTCGCCGACGGGTTGGCTGTGGGTCAGGTTGAAGTATTGCTGCTGGTAAATGTCGCTGAGTTCCGAGTACCAGACGCCGACCTGCGTGCGCTTTTCATTGAACGCGTATTCACCGCCGCCGAAGTTGAAACGGTCGGAGCTGAACGCCGTTTTACCGTTCATGAACATGTCTTCCATGCTCGCGTCATTGCGCGGGCTGTTTTTCTGGAATTGACCGCCATACAGTGTCAGGCCGCTGATTTCGGTGGACGTCACCTGGGCGCCCTGGAAGGTCTGCGGCAGCGAACGACCGTCGTCGGAACGCAGGATCGGCAGCACCGGCATCCATTCGCCGACCTTCAATTCGGTTTTCGAAATCTTGCCTTTGAGCGCCACGCCCAGGCGGCCGAAGTTGTCGGCGGGGCGGCCGTCGTCGTGGATCGGCAACAGTTGCGTACCGCCAGTACCCTTGCCGCCATCGAGCTTCTGCGAATACAGGCCCAGTACGTCTAAACCGAAGCCCACGGTGCCCTGGGTGACCCCGGACCTGGCATCGAGTATGAAGTTTTGCGTCCACTCCTCAGCCTTGCCCTGGGGGTAGGCCGGGTTGGTGTAGTTGCGGTTGATGTAGGCGTTGCGCAGGTTCAGCGTGGCCTTGGCGTCGTCGGTGAAACCTGCGGCCTGGCCGGTGATGGGCAAGGCGAAGGCCAGCCCGCTGCAACCGATCAGGCTCAGGGTATGACGACGAGAAGGGTATGCACGCGAAGAACGGGCGGACGAATTGCGGACGAGCTTGCTCACTGTGACGCTCCCTTGTTTCTTGTTTTTATAGTTGTCATACGTCGTCGTACAACATTGCGAGCGATATTTGCGGGATTTTTGGGGGTTGTCAATCGGAAGTTATACGATGACTTGTGGCGGGGTGGATTAGACGTTCAGCTTTCTGACTGCGGCTGTACGAAGATTCGTTTTCCCCTGTCGCCGCAGTCCAGAGCGGATGCTAGTCTTGCTCAACGCTGTTGTCGGGGACCCGCATGGGCAATCACAAGATCGAGATTCGTCGCAGTAACGTCGAAAAAATCCTGCTGGGGGCGGAAAAGGTCTTCGCTGAAAAGGGCTTCGGCAGCACGGCCATGGCCGACATCGCCGCTGAAGTGCAACTGCCGCGTTCCAACCTGCATTACTACTTCAGCACCAAGACCGAACTGTACAGCGCGGTGCTGTTCGATTTGCTGGAAGTCTGGAAGCAGGACGCGCTGTGCTTCGAGATGTTCGACGACCCGCGCGTGGTGCTCAGCAGCTACATCCGCGCCAAGATGAACCATTCCCGCAGCCGGCCTTATGGTTCGAAAGTCTGGGCCAACGAAATCATCCACGGCGCACCGACCCTCGGCGCAGCGCTCGATGCGAGCCTGTACGACTGGGCCAAGATGAAGGAAGCGAAAATCCGCCAGTGGGTGGACGACAAACGCATCCTGCCGGTGGAGCCGTCGAGCCTGCTGTACATGATCTGGGCCTCGACCCAGCACTATGCCGACTTCGATCACCAGGTGAATATTCTCAACGACCACCAGCCGCTGTCGGACATGCAATTTGAAAAAGCAGTGCAGACGGTGACCCGTGTGATTTTGCGGGGGATCGGGTTGGAGCCTTGAGGTTTATGTTGACTGTGCCGGCCTCTTCGCGAGCAAGCCCGCTCCCACAGGGGATCTCGGTGTTTATGCGATCCCTGTGGGAGCGGGCTTGCTCGCGAAGGCGCCAGATCAGGCGCCGCAGATTTCAAGGGCTGACGTGATACGGATTCCTCGGATCATGATTCCAGTCCAGGAACGGCTTGCCAGTCTCCACCGGCACCATCTCGATACAGTCCTGCACCGGGCAGGTGATCTGGCACAGGTTGCAGCCCACGCACTCCTCATCGATCACCTGGTACTTGTGCGTGCCATCCGCTTGCTTGAGGCTGGCCACGGCCTGGTGCGAGGTGTCCTCACAGGCAATGTGGCAACGACCACAGCCGATGCACGCCTCCTGGTCGATTTTCGCGATCACCTGGTAGTTGATGTCCAGGTACTTCCAGTCCGTGGTGTTGCCCACCGCGCGCCCGGAAAATTCCGCGACGCTGGCGTAGCCCTGACTGTCCATCCAGCGTGACAAGCCGTCCTTCATGTCTTCGACAATCCGGAAGCCATGCAGCATCGCCGCCGTGCACACCTGCACCGCGCCGCTGCCCAACGCGATGAATTCCGCAGCGTCGCGCCAGTTGCCGATGCCGCCGATGCCGCTGATTGGCAAGCCTTGGGTCTGCGGGTCACGGGCGATTTCGGCGACCATGTTCAAGGCAATCGGCTTGACGGCCGAGCCACAGTAACCGCCGTGGGTGCTCTGGCTGCCGACCATGGGATTGGCGACCATGCGCTCGAGGTTGACGCTGGTGATCGAGTTGATCGTGTTGATCAGCGACACCGCATCGGCACCGCCACGGTGGGCCGCGCGGGCGGCGACGCGGATGTCGGTGATGTTCGGTGTGAGCTTGACGATCACCGGCAGCGAGCAATAGGTCTTGCACCAGCGGGTGACCTGTTCCACGTATTCCGGTACCTGGCCGACCGCGGCGCCCATGCCGCGTTCCGGCATGCCGTGGGGGCAACCGAAGTTCAGTTCGATGCCGTCGGCGCCAGTGGCTTCCACCAGCGGCAGGATGTGTTTCCAGGATTCCTCGACGCAGGGCACCATCAAGGACACGATCAGCGCGCGGTCCGGCCAGTCCTTTTTGACCTGGGTGATTTCCCGCAGGTTGATCTCCAGCGAGCGGTCGGTGATCAGTTCGATGTTGTTAAAGCCAAGCACCTCCCTGTTCGCCCCGAAGTGCGCCGAGTAGCGCGACGACACGTTGACCGCCGCCGGATCTTCCCCCAGGGTTTTCCAGACCACGCCGCCCCAGCCGGCCTCGAAGGCGCGGACCACGTTATAGGCTTTGTCGGTGGGTGGCGCGGAGGCCAGCCAGAACGGATTGGGTGCCTTGATGCCGGCGAAGACAATCGACAGATCGGCCATTTACGCAGCCTCCACGTTGAGCATCAGTTGAGTGTTGATCGCCTCGGCGGCGCGCTTGCCATGCTGCACCGCTTGCACGGTGAGGTCTTGATCGAGGCTCGTGCAGTCACCGCCGGCATACACGCCGGGGATGCTGGTGCGCAGTTGTTCATCGACGGCGATGCGCTCGCCATGGCGCTTGAGTTCGCGCGCCAGCGGATCGGCGAGGGCATCGCTGTCGAAGGCCTGGCCAATGGCCTTGAAGATCGCGTCGGCGGCCAGTTCGAAGGTTTCACCGGTTGATTGCAGGCGACCTTCGACCAGATGGGTGCGGGCGAAACGCATGCCGCGCACCCGGCCGTGGTCATCGAGCAGCACCTCTTCAGGTTGCGCCCAGGTCATCAGCCGCACCTGATTGGCTTTGGCAATCTCCTGTTCGTGATGGGTGGCGCCCATGTCTTCAGCGCCGCGCCGGTACACCAGGTTCACGTCACGGGCGCCGAGACGGGCCATTTGCACGGCCATGTCGATGGCGGTGTTGCCCGCGCCGAGGACGATGCAATGGTCGGCCAGGGGCAATTGGCTCAGGTCATCGGCCTGGCGCAGTTCGCGGATGTAGTCGGTGGCGGCGAGCAGGCCGGGCGCGTCTTCGTGGGCCAGGCCCAGTTGTTTGCTGGCGTTGAGCCCGAGGCCGAGGAACACCGCATCGAACTGTTGATGCAGTTCGCTGAGGGTCAGGTTGTCCCCGAGCTTGTGCCCGTGGCGGATTTCGATTCCGCCGATTTCCAGCAGGAACTCAAGCTCCCGTTGCGCGTAGTCGTCCACCAGTTTGTATTTGGCGATCCCGTATTCATTGAGGCCGCCCGCTTTTTCCCGCGCCTCGAAAATCACCACGTCATGCCCGTGCATGGCGCTGCGGTGGGCGCAGGACAACCCGGCCGGACCTGCGCCCACCACGGCGATGCGTTTGCCGGTGGCGGCAGCACGCGGGAACGGGTGAGTGCTGAAGTGGGCGTTGTCCACGGCGTAGCGCTGCAACAGGCCGATCATGACCGGCGCGCATTCGTGGGCGTTGTTGCGCACGCAGGCTTGCTGGCAAAGGATTTCCGTCGGGCACACCCGGGCGCAACTGCCACCGAGGATGTTGGCCGAGAGGATCTTCTGCGCGGCGCCTTGCACGTTGTCCTGCTGGATATTGCGGATGAACGAGGGGATGTCGATTTCGCTCGGGCAGGCATTCACGCAGGGCGCGTCGTAGCAATACAGGCAGCGCGAAGCTTCCAGGTGCGCCTGGCGCTCGTTGAGCGGCGGCGCCAGATCGGTGAAATGGCCGGCGAGGGCGGCCGCATTCTCAACGGGATGCGGAAGGTGGTCCAGGGTCTTGATCACGGTGTTGGCCTCACGGTTATTTGAGGTGCTGCCTCTGAATGGGCATTGTTTTTTTGTTGTCTGTACCGACCTCTTCGCGAGCAAGCCCGCTCCCACAGGGATCTCGGGTGTCCACAAAACCTGTGGGAGCGGGCTTGCCCGCGATAGGCCGAAGGCCGCTCTCAGCGTTTCACTGCAACCGGCTGATTCAACTCTGCCCGCTTGCTCAGCAAATCAAACACCGCCGGGTACGCCGGCCGTTCGATGTAGCGCCCGGCGCCACGCTCGGCCCGCAGGTCGCCGTCGGCCCAGACCACCCGGCCCTGGCTGATGGTGTGACTGGGCACACCGCGCACGGTCTTGCCTTCGAAGATGTTGAAGTCCACCTGCTGATGGTGGGTCTTGGCGGAAATGGTCCGCGTGCCGTGCGGGTCCCACAGCACCAGGTCGGCATCGGCGCCGACGCGAATCGCGCCTTTGCGTGGGTAGAGGTTGAAGATCTTCGCGGTGTTGGTGGACGTCAGCGCGACGAATTGCTGCATCGAAAAGCGTCCGCTGTTCACCCCTTCATCCCACAACACCGCCATGCGGTCTTCGATGCCGGCGGTACCGTTGGGGATCTTGCTGAAGTCGTCGCGGCCTGCGGCTTTTTGCTCGGCGCAGAAGCAGCAGTGGTCGGTGGCGGTGGTGTGCAGGTTGCCCGATTGCAGGCCATGCCAGAGCGCCTCTTGATGACCGCGAGGGCGGAACGGCGGGCTCATCACGTAACCGGCGGCGGTTTGCCAGTCCGGATCACGGTAGACACTGTCATCCAGCAGCAGGTGCCCGGCCAGCACTTCGCCGTAGACCGGCTGGCCCTTGCCCCGGGCGTAGGTGATTTCGTCGAGGGCTTCCTTGGTCGAGACGTGTACCAGATACAGCGGCGTACCCAGGGTTTCGGCGATGCGGATCGCCCGGCTCGCGGCCTCGCCTTCAACCTGTGATGGCCGCGATAGCGGATGCGCTTCCGGCCCGGTGATGCCCTGGGCCATCAGCTTGCGTTGCAGGTGATAGACCAGTTCGCCGTTTTCCGCATGCACGGTCGGCACCGCGCCCAGTTCCAGGCAGCGTTCGAAGCTCGCCACCAGGGTGTCATCGGCGGCCATGATCGCGTTCTTGTAGGCCATGAAGTGCTTGAAGCTGTTGACGCCGTGCTGGCTGACCAGTTCGGCCATTTCCTCGCGGACCTGTTCGCTCCACCAGGTGATGGCGACGTGAAAACCGTAGTCCGACGCCGACTTCTCGGCCCAGCCGCGCCATTGATGGAAGGCTTCAAGCAAGGATTGCTGCGGATTGGGAATCACGAAGTCGATGATCGAGGTGGTGCCGCCGGCCAGTCCCGCCGCCGTGCCACTGTAGAAGTCTTCGCTGGCCACCGTGCCCATAAAGGGCAGTTGCATGTGGGTGTGCGGGTCGATACCGCCGGGCATCAGGTATTGGCCGCTGCCGTCGAGCACCTCGGCGCCTGCAGGGATATCGAGGTTTTCGCCGATGGCCTTGATCACGCCGTCTGCGCAATACACATCGGCGCGATAACTTTCATCATGGGTAATAACGGTGGCGCCACGAATCAACAGAGACATTCCGAGTTCCTCGCAGGCAATGACCGGCTTGTGCCGGCTCTAGATGTTTTATATGACGCCAGCGTCAACAGGTGTATTCCTGTCAGTGCTGTCAGGATTAAACGCTAGCTGCAGTTATTCGAATCGGCAAGAATATTTTTTATAAGCTTATACAGTTATTAACTGATTGAAATTTAATGACTTAATATAAGAATCACCAAAATGGTGAGCGATCTCACCATTTTGACGCACTTGACAGGATCGAAAAATAGTCAAGATTTCTTATGTGAAATCAGCTGTTTGAGTATGGTCTATGGTTGATGCGCAGCCATTGAAAAAAAGATCAACGCACCAGTTTGAGTCCTGACTGTCCGGACAATTTGCCTGGCCTTCGGCCTGAGTGGCCTGACAAATAGTCGAGTCAGCGAATAAAACCGATAAACATCAGTGGGTTGCAATGTGTTTATGGAACTGCCCGATGCGTAATCGGGGTGCCCGGCACGTTTATTGATGCCGCCAGCCCCCGATGAGCAAAAAAATAATTCAAAGAACAGTGGAGCGGCCATGCAACAGATCAGATCGCAAGTGACCGAGCGCGACGGCTTGTTCGAGCTGGAAGCCGGCAGCGATGTACTCGACAGTCCCCGTTACAACCACGACATTGCACCGACCAAGGTGCGCGAACGCACCTGGAACAAATGGCACATCACCGCGCTGTGGGTGGGCATGGCGATCTGCGTGCCGACCTACACCCTCGGTGGCGTGTTGACCGCGTACTTCGGCCTGACGGTCGGTGAAGCGCTTCTGGCGATTCTGTTTGCCAACATCATTGTGCTGATTCCCCTGACCCTGAACGCCTTTCCCGGCACCAAGTACGGCATTCCCTTTCCGGTGTTGCTGCGCTCGTCCTTCGGCGTGCTCGGTTCCAATATTCCGTGCCTGATCCGCGCCCTGGTGGCGTGCGGCTGGTTCGGCATCCAGACCATGTTCGGCGGGCTGGCGATTCACCTGTTCCTCGGTTCGGTGTTCGAGGGCTGGAAATCCCTGGGCGGCACCGGCGAGGTCATCGGCTTCATGGTGTTCTGGGCGCTGAACCTGTGGGTGGTGATACGCGGCGCCGAGTCGATCAAATGGCTGGAAACCCTGTCTGCACCGCTGTTGGTACTGGTGGGCGTAGGGCTGCTGGTCTGGGCCATGCCGAACGTGTCGATGACCGAGTTGCTGGCGATTCCGGCCAAGCGTCCCGAAGGCGCCGGGGTGGCCAGTTACTTCGCCGCCGGGCTGACCGCGATGGTCGGCTTCTGGGCCACGCTGTCACTGAACATTCCGGACTTCAGCCGCTACGCGAAAAGCCAGAAGGATCAGATTGTCGGGCAGATCATCGGCCTGCCGCTGACCATGTTCCTGTTTGCTTCCCTGGGTGTGGTGATGACCGCGGCCTCGGTGAAACTGGTGGGCGTGACGGTATCCGATCCGGTGACCCTGATCGGCCATATCCAGAGCCCGGTGTGGGTCGCACTGGCCATGGCGCTGATCATCATCGCCACGCTGTCGACCAATACCGCAGCCAATATCGTGTCGCCGACCAATGACTTCCAGAACATCGCCCCCAAGGTGATCAACCGCACCAACGCCGTGCTGCTGACCGGGTTCGTCGGCTTGGCGTTGATGGCCCATGAGTTGTTGAAAAAACTCGGCCTGATCGTGTCCGACCTCAGCCTGGAAACGGTCTATTCCAACTGGTTGCTCGGCTATTCCAGCCTGCTCGGGCCGATCGCCGGGATCATGGTGGTGGACTATTTCCTGATCAAGAAACAGCAACTGGACCTTGCCGGCCTGTACCGCGATGACGTGTATCCGGCGTGGAACTGGAGCGGGTTCATTGCGTTTGGCGTGCCGGTGGTGTTGACGCTGCTGTCGCTTGGCAGCGATGTCTTCAGCTGGTTCTACAGCTACGGCTGGTTCACCGGCTCGGCGTTGGGTGGGGTTATTTATTACGGGTTGAGTGTGATGCGGCCCAGCGCATCTGTCGCGAAATCTGCGGTGTAGCGGCTGGCCTCTTCGCGAGCAAGCCCGCTCCCACATTTGGAATGCATTCCCCCTGTGGGAGCGGGCTTGCTCGCGAAGGCGGCCGCACAATCACCAACGAATTGCCTGAAGAAACACACAAGAACAGCCAGAGGAGATCATCATGAACGCGGCCGTCGACGTTCTGCAGTCCAGCCATCAACACATCAACCGCGACCGCCTGTGGCAGTCGCTCATGGAACTGGCCAAACTCGGCGCCACGGTCAAGGGGGGCGTGTGTCGCCTGGCCCTGACCGATCTCGATCGCCAGGCTCGGGACATCTTCGTCAAATGGTGTGTCGATGCCGGCTGCACCGTCAGCATCGACGCTGTCGGCAACATCTTCGCCCGTCGCCCCGGGCGCAATCCCGACCTGCCACCGGTGATGACCGGTAGCCATATCGACACCCAGCCCACCGGTGGCAAGTTCGATGGCTGCTTCGGTGTGTTGGCGGGCGTCGAGGTGCTGCGCACCCTCAATGACCTGAACATCGAAACCGAAGCACCGCTGGAGGTGGTGGTCTGGACCAACGAAGAAGGCTCGCGCTTTGCCCCGTGCATGATGGGTTCCGGTGTGTTCGCGGAAAAATTCACCCTCGAAGAAACCCTGGCCAAGGTCGATGCCGATGGCGTGACTGTGGGTGACGCGTTGAATGCCATAGGCTACGCCGGCCCGCGTAAAGTCAGTGGCCACAAAGTCGGGGCCTATTTCGAAGCCCATATCGAGCAAGGCCCGATCCTGGAAGACGAACGCAAGACCATTGGCGTGGTCATGGGCGCGCTCGGGCAGAAGTGGTTCGACCTGAAACTGCGTGGCGTCGAAGCCCACGCCGGCCCGACCCCGATGCACCTGCGCAAGGACGCCTTGGTCGGCGCCGCGGTGATCGTCGGTGCGCTCAACCGCGCCGCCCTCAGCCATCAACCCCATGCCTGTGGCACCGTCGGTTGCCTGCAAGCCTATCCCGGCTCGCGCAACGTCATTCCCGGCGAAGTGCGCATGACCCTGGACTTCCGCCACCTGGAACCTGCACGCCTGGACTCGATGATCGCCGAAGTGCGCGAAGTCATCGAAAACACCTGCGACGAACACGGCCTGACCTTCGAACTCACCCCGACTGCCGACTTCCCGCCGCTGTACTTCGACAAGGGTTGCGTCGAGGCGGTGCGCGGTGCCGCCCAAGGCCTGGGCCTGTCGCACATGGACATCGTCAGCGGAGCAGGGCACGACGCGATCTTCCTCGCCGAGCTCGGTCCGGCCGGGATGATCTTTGTGCCCTGCGAAGGCGGTATCAGCCACAACGAAATCGAAAACGCCGCGCCGGATGATCTGGCGGCCGGGTGTGCGGTGTTGTTGCGGGCGATGCTGGCGGCTTCCGAGGCCATCGCGAAGGGGAAACTGGCGGCTTGAAGATCAAAAGATCGCAACACCCAACCGGTTCATCATGCGTAATCCGGACAAATTGCCAGGGCTGGAGGCATCGTTGAATCTGTACTAGTCAAACGGCCGCCCGGAGCAGGCTCGCTCCCACAAGGTTGCTTTGCACTATTGCAAGCCCGGGCGGTCGTATTCTCCACAGGGTCGCCATTCTTGTGGAGATGCGATGAGCCAGGACGTCCTGAGCACGGAAACCAATCGCCGCCAGTTGCAGCAGATCATCGCCGGTCTGTCCGACGGGGTTATTCTGCTCGATCCCGACCAGAGCATCCTGTGGGCCAACGAGGCGGCGCTGGCCATGCACGGTGTTTCGCAAGTCAGCGACCTGGGTGCCACTGCCGCGGCGTATGCCAAACGCTTCGCCTTGCGCTATCGCAACAAGCACGGGTTGGCCGTCGACAGCTACCCGATCAGCCGGGTCGCGCGCGGCGAGACGTTCAGCGATGTGCTGGTGGAAGTGACGCCGGCGGCGGACCAGGCGCGTACCTGGGTCCATCGCGTGCGCAGCCTGGTATTGGCCGACAGCCGTGGCGACCCGGAATCTCTGGTGTTGATCATGGACGATGTCACCGATTGGGCCAGCGCCGAGCAGCGTTTTGAAAAAACCTTCACGGCCAATCCGGCACCGGCGGTGATTTGTCGGCTCAGTGATTTGCGCTACATCAAGGTCAACCCGGGGTTCCTCGAAATGACCGGTTACTCCCGTGAACAGGTGATCGGCACTTCGACCTATGAGCTGGACGTGCTGGACCAGGCCGAGCACAAAGAACTGGCCAGGCAGCGTCTATGCGAAGGGGCGACCATTCCCCAGATGCAGGCCGAGTTGCGCTTGGCCGACGGTGGTCGCAAGCAAGTCATCGTGGCCGGTCAGCCGCTGGAGCTCAACGACGAAGCCTGCATGCTGTTTTCCTTTGTCGACATGGAACTCCGGCACAAGGCTGAAATCGCCCTGCGCCAAAGCGAAGAACGTTTCGCCAAGGCCTTTCGCCTGTCGCCGGTGCCGATACTGGTATGCGGCGCGGCGGATCAGTTGGTGCTGGATGTCAACGAAGCCTTCCTTGATACCCTGGGTTATCCCGGTGAAGAGGTGCGTGGGATCGGCATAACGCAGATCGACTTCTTCGAAGACCGGCACGCATGCCTCCAGCTGTTCACCGCCCTGGAGAAAACCGGCAGACTGGACTGCATCGATGTACGTGTGCGTAGAAAAGACGCCGGGCTGATCGATTGCACGGTGTCAGCGGACACCGTGAACATTCAGGGCATGCCCTGTTATCTGTTGGTGTTGATGGACATCACCGAGCGCAAGCGCACCGAGCTGGAGCTGGTGGCGGCCATCGAGGAAGTGATGAAGGACGCCTCCTGGTTCAGCCGCACGCTGATCGAAAAACTGGCCAACGTAAAAAGCGTGAATTCGCCGAAGTTGCCCAGCGCGGCCCTCACCGAGCTGACCGCCCGTGAGCGCGATGTGCTGGGCCTGATTTGCGAAGGCCTGGCCGACAAGGAAATCGCCGCGCGCCTGAAGCTGGCGCCGAACACGGTGCGCAACCATGCGGCTGCGGTGTATTCCAAGCTCGACATACACAGTCGCAGCGAGGCGATTGTCTGGGCGCGGGAGCGGGGGCTGTTCTCCAGCGAGTGGCGGCCCAAGGGGCAGCGTTAAAGTGCAATTGCACTAAGGCGCCGGGTGCAAATGCATGTGTCGACCTGCCGTGGTGGCTCTTAGGCTGGGGATGCAGCAGGCCACTTGAAGTCACTTGCGCGCCCTCTGCGTAAACCGCCAAAAGGAATAGCCCCATGAACCCGTTACACCCTGCATCAAGCCGCCAGGGTCCGTCGCAATGATTACGCTGGCGCAGTTGAGGATGCTGATCGAACACAGTTTTTCACCCTTGGCCTGTGAATGCAGTATCACCGGCGAACACTGGCTGACCGTCAAGCTCTATCACCCGGTGTCGGGTCAGGTGGACCTGGTGGTCAGTGGCCTGAACATGAGCACGCTACAAACAGCAGAGTCGGTCGCTTCGCTGATCGAAGAATTGCGCTATGAACTGCAGTGCAATTCCCTGCAACGCCCTGACCCGGTGATGTAAGAACTGCCAGCTTTTTGCTGGCATTGGCCACTGGCTGGGCCATAAGTGATTCGCAAATATTTATTTTTGTGACAGGTGTATGGATTTTGCGCGCCGGTTTTGTTGTCACAAAAATGTGTCGATCACTTATCGCGGGTCAACCTATGAAAACTCTTGGGAAACGCGTTATCTCACCCTTGTCGCTGGCATTG
>NZ_MRCP01000020.1:0-96492 GCF_002303975.1 Pseudomonas sp. ACN5
CACCACCCCCGCCACCACCACTACCCCCATCCTTGGCCTGAGCACTGGATACCCCGGACAGGCTGTCCGGAATCAGTACGGTAGACGCCGACAGAACCGCGCCAATAGCTACTGCCAGTAAAAGCTTACTGATGTGCATGTCGTTCTCCGTCTTCTTGTTTGAGCCTGGAACGTTGATGAGCCTTGCAACGTGCTGCTTTTTCCCATGGGAGCCTGTTAAACACCTCGGCGGGCTGATTTATTCAGTTGGGTGGTTGAAGAAAGGCAACGGACAGCGCGGCCCTGTTCCAAAGGTCAGTGAATACTCGAGGCCAGTTCGAAAATCGGGATGTACATCAGGATCACGATCACCCCGATCAACAGGCCGATGAAGGTCATGAGCAAGGGCTCGAACAGCCGTACGAACCATTCGATCCAGCGGCTGATTTCTTCGTCGTAGAAATCGGCGCTGCGTTCCATCATCTGCCCGAGGTTGCCGGACTGTTCACCGGCGCGCAGCAGGCGCAGGGACACGGGGGTCACCAGTTGATTGAGCTCCAGAGCGGTGGACAACGATTGCCCTTCGCGCACCCGTTCGCAGGCCTGGTCCAGGCGGCTGCGGGAGGCGACGGTGAGCAGGTTGCGGACCATGCCCATGGCGGTGACGAGGGGAATGCCGCCTTGCAGCAGAATGCCCAGGGAACGGTAGAAGCGTGCCAGCTCATACATGAAGATGCGCTGGTGCACCGCGGGGAGTTTTTCGATCACGCGGTCCAGCCCTCGCCGAAACGCCGGTTGGCGCTGCAGCAGGACGAGGGCGACGATGATGGCCAGCAAGCCACCGAAGAATTCGCCCTGGTGGGCGTGAAGGAACATGCCGCTGCTCATCAGGATCTGCGACAACCACGGCAGGTTCGACCCCAGCCCTTCGAACACCAGGCTGAAACGAGGCACGACGTAGCCCATCAGGAACAACACCACACCGCCGCCCACAACCAGCAACAGCATGGGGTAGATCGACGCGCTGATGATCTTCTGGCGAACCTCGTCCATGCGCTGTCGATAACTGACATATCGGCCCAGGGCATCGCCGACGGCACCGGTCTTCTCGCTGGACTGCACCAGCGCCACGTACAAAGGCGGGAAAACGGCCGCCAACTGGCCCAGGGCCTGGGAAAACGATTTGCCCTCGTAAAGCAGGCGCACCAGCTCGCTCAGGGTTTTGCGGGCTTGTGGCGCGTTTTCCTTTTCCGCCAGGCTTTCCAGCGCATCGATCAACGGCAGGCCGGCGTTGAGCAAGGTGGTCAGCTCCTGGCTGAACAACACCAGGTTGAACGTCTCGCGCCTTTGCAGGCGCAGCGCGCGCCAATGTCGCTCGGCATGCAGGCTGAGAACCCGCAGGCCCTGGTCTTCGGCGATGCGCCTGGCTTCGCTTTGCCCCGGCGCATCGACGGTCATTGAGACGACACCGGCCTTGCCGACGGCTTTGAGATGAAAGCGCGTGATCGTCATATCCGTCAGTTCCAGTTGGTGACTTCGGCGTTCTCGCCTTCGCCGCCGGGTTGCCCGTCCTTGCCCATGGACAACAGGTCGTACTCGCTGTTTTCACCGGGATAGCGATAGCTGTAGTTGCGACCCCAAGGGTCTTGGGGGAGTTTTTTCTGCAGGTACGGGCCGGTCCAGCGCGGTTCGTCGCTGGGCGCGGTGACCAGCGCCTGCAAACCCTGTTCGGTCGAGGGGTAATGGCCGACCTCCAGGCGGTAAATGTCCAGGGCTTTGCTCAAGCCTTCTATTTGTGCCTTGGCCACTTTCACTTCGGAACGGCCCAACTGGGCGAAATACTTCGGCGCCACGATGCCGGCCAACAGCCCCAGCACCACCAGCACCACCAACAGTTCGAGCAGGGTGAACCCGCGTTGGGTTCGCCGGGCATAACGCAGATGCTGATTCATGATGACCTCGCACGGTAGGCAGCAGTGTTGCCATGCAGTTGCATGCAATTGCCATGCTCATGATCGGTGATCCTTCTGTACCCCCCGTGCCATGCGCCTTCTCACTTACGGCACAGTGCTTGCGTATGGCTGTTGCACGACTGGCCATTGGGGCAATACCCCCATTTTTCGGGGCCGGGAGGGGAGGTCTGACAATGAACTTACTCACCACCGGGTTGCTGGGTCTGCTGGTGTTGACCGGCGCCGCCCAGGCCGATGTGTTTGTTTCCGTGGACGCCAATGGCAGCTACGTCCTGTCCAATGTCCACCGCCCCGGACGCCACTATGAACGGGTGATCCGAGAACCCGATGCGCCGGTCGTCAGCCTCGACCAGCAGCCGCAGATGATCGCCGCGCAACCCTACGCCGAACTGGTGGCGGCGGCGGCCAGGGCCAACGAACTGCCGGCGGCGCTGCTGCATGCGGTGATCAAGACCGAGTCGAGCTACAACGCCCGCGCTACCTCACCCAAGGGCGCTCGCGGACTGATGCAGTTGATGCCCGACACCGCCCGCGAAATGGGCGTGACCAACGTCTACGACCCCAAGGCCAACATCCAGGGCGGCGCCCGCTATCTCAAACGCCTGATGACGATGTTCGACAACGATATCCGCCTCGCCGTGGCGGCCTACAACGCCGGCCCGCAAGCGGTGCTCAGCCGTGGCAACGTGGTCCCGCCGTTCGCCGAAACCCAGCGTTATGTGCCCAACGTGCTGAACCAGTATCGGCGTTTGCAGGGTTTGTCCCCGGATGCGCCGCTGTGATCGAAACCTCCGGGGGGCGATTTTCCCCAATAGTGGGGAATGGTGGCCCCAGTCGGAAAGTTGGGGATTGGGTGGGGAATATCCCCCGGCTTATCAAGTCGTGATTATAACTGGCTGATTAATAACGTATTTTTTTTGGCATGCGGATTGCTCCAGACGATTTGTCGAGAAGTGTTCCCCGATAACCCGCAGCGAGGTCCGAGTCCATGATCGGCATATCCCGCGCCTTGTCCTTGATTAATTTGCAGCGGGTGGCTGCCGACGATTGCCTGACCATCAATCTGCAGAACCTGCTGGCCTACCCCGCCGACGTGCAATTTCGTGTGATGGACAAAGCCTCGGGCCAACCCTTGTCCGGTGACGCGCCGGGTGTCGGGGCGAACCAGGCGATACCCATTAAGAGGAAGCTGACATGAACCGATTCGCGCATCGCGCAATGCTGACGTTCTGCCTGTTGGCCTTCGGTATCGACCAGATGCCGGCTCATTCGACGGACGAGCACGCCGGGCACGGCATGGCAGCCAGGAAGGCCGGCCAGGAGACCGCCCGGATCAGGATTGCCGACGTGGCCTTGCTGGACCAGAACGGCAAGGTCGTCAGCCTGGAAAAAGACCTGGTGAGCAACAAGATCGTGGTCATGGGTTTCATCTACACCCGCTGCACCACGGTCTGCCCGGTGGTGTCCTCGATCATGGGCAAGGTGCAGAAACGGCTGGGTGCGCGGGTCGGCACCGAGGTGCAACTGGTGTCGATCAGCATCGACCCGCAGCGTGACGATCCCCAACACCTGAACGACTACGCCCGCACCTTCCAGCAGGGGCCGGGCTGGAGCTGGCTGACCGGTTCGCCGCAGTCGGTCGATGCCACCCTCAAGGGCCTGGGTGCCTACGGCGGTGACTTCCAGAACCACTCGCCGCTGATTCTGGTGGGCGACGGCAACAACCGCCTCTGGACCCGCTATTACGGTTTCACCGACCCGACGGAACTGGCCCGGGCCGTCGAGAAACTCAGTGGTGAACGCAACACCCACGTCAAGCACACTGCCATTGCCATGGAGCGACAGCCATGAGAGCCATCGACTGCTTCACCCTGGGCATCTGCTACTGCATTTTCAGTTCAGTGGCGTTTGCCCACGAAGGGCATGAGCAGACCGCGCCTGTGGCGGCCGCCGCGCAACCGTCCAGCGGCACCCACGATGCGAAAACCTGGTTCACCGACACGCCGTTGCAGGACCAGAACGGCAACATGCTGCGCTTCTACAGCGACGCATTGAAGGACCGTGTGGTGCTGCTCAATGTGATTTTCACCCGTTGCGACGATGCTTGCCCGCTGATTACCCGCAAGCTCAAAGAAGTGCGTGAAGTGCTCGGCGACAAGGCCGACGGCATCACCTTTATCTCCCTTACCAGTGATCCGCTGCGGGACACCCCGGCGGTACTCAAGGCTTACACCTTGAAACAGGGCATCGATGGGCCCCACTGGTTTTTTCTTACCGGCGACAAGGCGCAAATGGACCTTGTACTGGGTCGTATCGGTCAGATCGTGCCGACCCCCGAGCAGCACTCCACCCACTTGATCGTCGGTGACGTGGCGAACAATCGCTGGAGCAAAATCAGTCCCGATGCCCCGGCGGCCGCCATTGCCCAGCGCCTGCAGCTGCTGACAATGCCCGTGGCCGGACGCTAACCATGGCCATCAATACTGCCCTCGTCCTTGGCCTGCTGCTCTTCGGCGGCCTCACGCTCAGCGTCCAGGCGCTGCCGCTGAACCTCAGCGAAAGTGCCGGCAAGCGCCTGTACCGCGAAGGTATATCGGCCAGCGGCGAGCCGATCATGGTTCGGGTCGGTGCATCGAACATGCTGCTGCCGGCCACCAGCCTGCCGTGCGCCAAATGTCATGGCGACGACGGCCTCGGACGCCCGGAAGGCGGGGTGCGCCCACCGGACCTGAATTGGTCGCGGCTGGCCAGCAACCATGGCCAGCAGCACATCAACGGCCGCAGTTACCCGGCCTACAGCGACAGCACCCTGGCGCAGGCGGTGCAGGAGGGGCGCGACCCCGGCAATAACCGGCTCGATCCATCGATGCCACGATTCGTGTTGTCGATGAACGATCAACGCAATCTCACGGCGTACCTCAAACGCCTGGCCGAAGACCGCGATCCGGGCCTGACCCCCGACAGTCTGCACCTGGGCACGTTGCTGCCGGGCACCGGGCCATTGAGCGAGGAGAGCGTCACGGTGGCGGCGGTGCTCAAGGGCTGCGTGACGCGTATCAACGAGGCGGGGGGCATTCACGGCCGGCAGTTGCGCCTGACCATACTCGACCCCGGTACCGATCGCGCCAGTGCCGAAAAGGCGCTGAACCAGTTGATCGATGAAGAACAGGTGTTCGCCCTGATCGCCCCGCTGGCGCCGGCATTGGACGTGGACCTCGCCGTGCACCTGGAACGGGCCCGCATTCCGCTGATCGGGCCGCTGTCCTTGCAGGGCACGCCCCACGCCAGTCCGCAGATATTCGAACCACTGCCGGGGCTTCGCGAGCAATTGATCGCCCTGGCCGATTACGCCAGTGCCAGCCTGCGGGTGCTTCAGGGGCCGACGTTGATCGCCTATCCGGACGAATCCGGCCAACGGCTGGCGGCGCAGGAACTCAGCCGGTACTTGCAGGGGCGCGCCTGGCAAAAGGTGCGCCTGCAAGCCTACGACCCGAGCGGGGACGACTTGCCCCTGGGCTCGCGCTCGGTGTTTTACCTGGGCACAAGCAGCGGCTTCAGCCGACTGGCCGAGCGCCTGCAAACGGCGGGGCAGGTGCCTTACCTGTTCGCCACCTCGAACCAGGTGGCGGGCAATCTGACCCAGGTGCCCAGCGGATTTTCCCGGCGGGTGTTCCTGGCCTATCCGTTCGTGCCCAGCGACTGGACCCTGGCCGGGCGCCTGGCCCTGACTCAGTTGCGCGAACACCAGGGCCTCGGTGGCCAGCACGCGATACTGCAAGTGGGCGCGTTCAGTTCGATGATGCTGCTCAGCGAAGGCATGAAGCAGGCCGGGCGGGATGCCAGCCGCGAAAAGCTGGTCAGTGCCCTGGAAGGCCTGCATGACTTCGATACCGGGCTGACGCCCCTGATGAGCTTTGGTCCAGGCCGACGCCTGGGCTTGAGCGGTGCCCATATCGTCACGGTGGATCTGCCGGACCAGCGGTTCTATCTGGTCGCCCCCTATAAACCTGTCGCTGCCACGCCCTGACCGGAGGCCGATCATGAAACTCGACACTTTGCCGGTCCTGCGGGCCCGACATACCCCGGTCAAGGTAGCGCCCGGTGCTGACGCTTCCACAGTCGAGGCCGCGGGTCTACGCTTAACTGCGATCAGGGCCCCCATCGTTGCCGGGGCCGATTTCGGCCACGTTGCCCTTGGCGGGTCCGAAGAGGCGTCGGCCTGCGAAGGGGGTCACCTGGGTTACTTTCCCCGTGGACGGAGGGTGCCGCAGTTCGAAGCTGCAGCGTTTGCCCTGGCACCGGGGGCCATCAGCCACTCGCACAATCGGATCGAGCGGATTGATGATGACTAGGGTGTTCCCCAACAGTGGGGGAAAAACTTCAATGCCAATCCGATCGCTTTCCCCGTTTTTGGGGGATGGGATTGCTGTACAAAAAAGGCATTGTTTTTAAATTCAAGGACATGAATGCCTGAAATTACCGGCGCTCAGTCTGGCATGAAGTGTGCGTTAGTCCTCTCAGGGCACGCGCTCCGCCAGGTTCAAAACCCGGACCTGCGGTTTCAAGGAGTCGACCTTGTTGAACAAAGTACTGGTTGTTGATGACGAACAGCTGCTGGCACAAAACCTCCAGGATTACCTGCAGGCGCAAGCGCTGGAAGTCCGGATTGCTCACGACGGTGCACATGGAATCGCCGAAGCAGACGATTTCGCACCCGATGTGATGGTGTTCGATTACCGCTTGCCCGATATGGAAGGCTTTCAGGTGCTCGATGCCGTCCGCCAGAACAGGAAGTGCCATTTTGTGCTGATCACAGGGCATCCAACCGCGGAAGTTTGCGAGCGGGCCCGGCTACTGGGAGTCAGCCATATCCTGTTCAAGCCCTTTCCGTTGGCGGAATTGGCCCGTGCAGTGCTTGATCTTCTGGACAGGCGGCGCGAGCCCAGGCCGGGTGTGAGCACCTCCGAAGGATTCGTCGAACGACGCCAGAGCAGGACCGAGAGTTTCCCGCTGCAGTTGTACGACGGTAGTTGGGTGCTTGCAGATCGCCGAAAAAATACATCGGCTTCCATGGCGCCAGACGACGAACAATTGCTCACCGGGGAGTAGTGGCGCGACAAGACGTTCCGGCCCGTGCCGAAATGGCTCGCCGCGCTGACAGGGCTCTAAGCCCCGGGCGTTGGAGAGCAAGCCATGGACCGTCTATCCCTTGCCGTAGAACCGGCGCAAGTGGAAGGTGTACCGACTCGTTTCACCAGTGAACAACTGGCCCAGGCCCGCGCCCTGGCCACCAGTTCCGGCGAGCGGATGCTGGACACCCTCGGGGCGTTGAGTGAACTGGCTCCCATGCCTTTCATCCAGTGCCTGGGTGTAACCCTGCACTATCCGGTGCTCGACACCGACAGCCTGTTCAGTGCCACCCCGGTGTTCGACCGGGTGACCCTGGCCCAATGCCTCAAGCGAGAATTCATCCTGCTGCGTCACGACGATGCGGTCATCGGCGTATTCGCCGACCCCTTCGACAGCGCACGCCTGGCCTGGATCGATGAATGCCTGCATGGCGCGCCGCTGTACCTGGTGCATGCCGACGACCTGAAGGCCTACCTGGCGCGTCACGAAGAAAGTTTCCACGCGGTGGAGTCGCTCAACGCCCATGCCGAGGGCGCAACCGAGATCGACACCCTGCAAAGCCTGTCCCTGACCAGCATCAGCGAAGACGCCAGCGTGGTGGTCAAGCTGGTCAACTCGACGCTGTACGACGCGCTGAAAATGCACGCCAGCGACATCCACCTGGGCACCACCGGCAGCGGCCTGGTGATCAAGTACCGGATCGACGGTGTGCTCAACAACATCAGCAAGATCCAGGGCAGCGAGTTCGCCGAGCAAGTGATTTCCCGAGTCAAGGTCATGGCTGAACTGGACATCGGCGAAAAGCGCGTGCCCCAGGACGGTCGTTTCAAGATCGGCATCAGCGGCCGGCAGATCGACTTCCGGGTGTCGATCATGCCGAGCATCTTCGGCGAAGACGCGGTGCTGCGGGTGCTCGACAAACAGGACCTCGCCGACAAAGTCTGTGGCGTGCAACTGCAGGCCCTGGGCTTTGAAGAAGATACCCTGCGCCAGTTGCGCCGGCTGGCCGCCGAACCCTACGGCATGGTGCTGGTGACCGGGCCCACCGGTAGCGGCAAGACCACCACCCTGTACGCGATGATCACCGAGATCAACCACGGTGTGGACAAGATCATCACCATTGAAGACCCGGTGGAATATCAACTGCCGGGCGTACTGCAAATCCCCGTCAACGAGAAAAAGGGCCTGACCTTCGCCCGGGGCCTGCGCTCGATCCTGCGTCATGACCCGGACAAGATCATGGTCGGTGAAATCCGCGACCCGGACACCGCACAGATCGCCGTGCAATCGGCGCTCACCGGTCACCTGGTGTTCACCACCATCCACGCCAACAACGTGTTCGACGTGATTGGCCGATTCACCCAGATGGAAATCGATCCGTACAGCCTGGTCTCGGCACTCAATGCCGTACTGGCCCAGCGTTTGATCC
Organism: Pseudomonas sp. ACN5; assembly: GCF_002303975.1. Lineage (NCBI taxonomy): Bacteria > Pseudomonadati > Pseudomonadota > Gammaproteobacteria > Pseudomonadales > Pseudomonadaceae > Pseudomonas > Pseudomonas sp. ACN5. Next base: position 8,512 of record NZ_MRCP01000020.1, read on the forward strand.
GTCTGGTCTGCACCAGTTGCAGCGCCCCTTACAGCCCGACAGAAGAAGAGCTGGAGGTCTCGGGGCTCGATCCGCAAAAGGTCGCTCACTACCGGTTCGTCCACGGCAAGGGTTGCGGGCATTGCCGGGGCACCGGGTATCGCGGGCGCAGTGCGATTGCCGAGCTGCTGCACCTGGATGACGAACTGCGGCAAATGATCGTCGAGCGCCAACCCATCTCGAAAATCAAGGCCCATGCCTGCAAACGTGGCTTGCGCCTGTTGCGCGAGTCGGCGCTGGAGATGGTGGAACAAGGCCGGACCACTCTCGAGGAGATCAATCGTGTCACTTTTATCTCGTGAGCAATTTGTCGCCGTGCTCGGCGCCAGCGGTGTAGGCCTGGGGCATCGGCAAGGCAGTGCAACCCACTGGCTGGGCAGCGTCGGCTACATCGACGAAGGTTTCCAGGCCTGGGCGGTGGCCCTCGACACCCTCGACCGTTTGCTGGCCGAGCACGCCGTTGCCAGGGCGGAACTGACGGTGGTGGTCTCCGGACACTTCAGCCGCTATTGCCTGGTGCCCTGGAGCGATCAGATCAGCAGCCCGGCCGAATTGCTTGGCTTCGCCCAACTGTGTTTCGAGGACCTCTACGGTGCCCCGACGCAACCCTGGAGCCTGGTGCTGTCGGCTGAACCTGCCGGTTATGACCGCATCGCCACCGCGCTGCCCCAGGACTTGCTCGACCGCCTGCGCGCCCTGGTCAGCGCGCGTGGCTTGCGCCTGCGTTCGGTGCAGCCGTACCTGATGGCGGCGTTCAACCATTTCGATAAAAGCCTTGATGCCGGGGACTTCCTGTTCGTGGTCGCCGAACCGGTACGCAGCGTACTGCTGCTGGCCCGGGAAGGGCGCTGGGCTTCAGTGCGCTCGGTGGGCAGCAGCGACAGTGATGCGGCCCTGACGGCGCTGATCGGCCGTGAGAACCAGTTGCAGGCGTCAACCAGCGAGCGGCCGTTGACGGTCTACCTGCATGCGCCGGCGCGTATCGACTCGCACCCTGATGTGCCCGGTGTGCATCTGCGCACTCTCGAAGAAGACCGGACAGCCGTACGCGATTGCCTGTACGTCATGTCCCGGGCGGTGGCCTGACATGCGCCCCCTGATGCTCGACTTTCAGCCGCGCCGCCGTGCAGGTCCCCTGGGCTGGAGCCTGCTGGCCGGTGGCGTGGTGCTGACACTGACTTGCGCTCTGGTGCAGCAGCACCTGAGCAACGAGGCCGAACAACAGCAGGGCCACCTGCAAACCACCCAGCGGGTGCTCACCGGCGACAACGGCAGCAAGCCCGGCCTGACCCCGGCACAAACTCGCGAGCAGGCGCAGAACCTGGCCGAAATGCGCAAGGTCTCCCAGCAGTTGCGCCGTCCCTGGGAGCGTCTGTTCGCCACGCTGGAAGCCATGCCGCGGGACAACATTGCCCTGCTGACCCTGACCCCGGACGCCCGTAAAGGCCAGGTCCGGATCAGCGCCGAGGCGATGGACCTGGACGCCATGCTCGATTTCCACCGCCGCCTCGAAGCCAGTGACGAGCTGTCCGACGTGTCGCTGCTGAGCCACGAAATTGTCGCCAACGTGCCGGAACACCCGGTGCAGTTCAACCTGTCGGCTACCTGGGAGATCGGCGATGCAAATCCATAAATTGATCGTCCACGAATACCTGCAAGGCCTGGGGGCTCCGGGGCTGGCAGGGTTGGCCATGCTGGTGCTGGCGCTGAGCTATGGCCTGGCCGGATTGCTGCCGGACTGGCAGTCGCTGCAAAGCCTCAGCCAGCAGACCCGCGAAGCCACCGAGTACCTGGCCAGGGTCGAAGACGGCACAGTGGCTGCACCGGTGGTGCCGCAACGCCAGCTCGACGATTTTCGCAGCAAGTTGCCGTCCCAGCCCCAGGCCACCGTGGCCATCGACAAGATCTACGCCCTGGCCGCCCAGGAGCGCATCACCTTGTCCCGGGGGGAATACTCCCTGGGCGTGGACCCCAAGACGCACCTGGCCCGTTATCAGATTCTGCTGCCGGTACGTGGCAGCTATCCGCAACTGCGGCGTTTCCTGCACGCCTTGCTCGGCCAGTTGCCGGCGGTGGTGCTCGAGGATGTGGAGCTTCAGCGCAAGAATATCGCCGATACCGACCTGACCGGGCGGATCCGCATGACCCTTTATCTGTCGAGGTCATGATGAATACCAAACGAGTGGTGGGCTGGGTGGCGTTCTTCGGTGTAGCGGCAGCGCTCGCCTGGTTCCCCGAATACTTCAGGCAGGCTGACGACAGCGACCCTGCGGTGGCCGCCGTGGCCACCTCAGCCAAAGGCAAGGCCCCGGGCGCAGCGGCGGCTGCATCGAGCGCCGCGGCGGTCGTGCCGATCAAGGACCTGAGCCCTGCAGGCGACCTGTTCGCCGCCCGCAGCTGGAACGCGGAGCCGGCCCTCGGCACCGTCATTGAACAACCGGTAGTCGTGACTCCAGAGGTGCAGGTCCCCACTGCACCGCCGTTGCCCTTCCAGTTTGTCGGCAGGCTGGACGACCGTTCCGATCTGCAGGTGTTCTTGCAGAGCGGCGAAAAAATATACGTCGTGCGCAAAGGGGATGTCATCGACGAAACCTGGCGGATCGAGCGCATTTCCGATAAGGAACTGAGCCTGGTCTACCTGCCTTTGCATTTGGCTCAGACTCTGTCTGTGGGGAGTACGGAATGAACAAATCCCGTTTGTTGATGAGCCTTTGTCTCTGCGCAGGGCTGGCTGCATGCAGTTCGGCGCAGGTCGCCAAGGAAGAAGCTTCCGCCCTGATGGAATCTGGCCAGTACGAAGCTGGCCTGGCTCGCATCGAACAGGGGTTGCGCGAGAACCCTCGCGATACCGATCTGCACATAGCGCTCAACAGCGGTCGGGCCCGCGCCGTGACGGCACTGCTGACCCAGGCCGACATGGACCGCGCCCAGCGTAATTTCGCCGGGGCCCGCATGGGCTACAGCCGGGTCCTGAGCATCGAACCGAACAACCGTCGTGCCCAGGATTCCCTGCGTCAACTCGACTACTTGCGCAGCATGGACGAGAAACTCGAAATGGCCCGTGGCGACCTGCGTCGCGGTGACATCTACGGTGCCGACCGTCAGGTCAAGCAGATTCTCGAACTGGACCCGCAGAACGAGGGTGCCCGGGAACTGCAAGACAGCATCCGCCTGGTGCAGAGCCGCAACGTGGTGCAGTACCCGCAGTTGCGCACACGCCTGGACCGGCCGGTGACCCTGGAGTTTCGCGACGCCAACCTCAAGACCATTTTCGAAGTGCTGTCCCAGGTCGCCGGCCTGAACTTCATCTTCGACAAGGACCTGCGCCCGGACATGAAAGCCACGATCTTCGTGCGTGATGTGCGCATCGAAGACGCCGTGGAACTGCTGCTGCAACAGAACCAGTTGCATCAGAAAGTGGTGAATGAAAACACCTTGCTGATCTACCCGGACTCGCCGCAGAAGCTCAAGGATTATCAGGAACTGGTGATGCGCACCTTCTACCTGACCAGCATCGATGCCAATACCGCGCTGAACATGATCAAGACCATGCTCAAGACCCGCGACGTGTTCGTCGATGAACGCCTCAATACCCTGACCATGCGCGACTCGGGCGACGCCATCCGCATGGCGGAAAAACTGCTGCAATCGCAGGACCAGTCCAACCCCGAAGTGGTGCTGGAAGTGGAAGTGATGGAAGTGGCCCGTCAGCGCATTCTCGACCTCGGCCTGCAATGGCCCAACACCTTCGGTGTGATCAACAGCGACGGCTCGCCAGTGTCCATCCTTGACCAACTCAAAGGTATCGACTCCAGCCGGATTTCCATCAGCCCGGCGCCACAGGCCAAGATCAACGCCCAGGACAAGGACATCAATACCCTGGCCAGCCCGGTGATCCGGGTGAGCAACCGCGAACAGGCGCGCATCCACATCGGTCAGCGCGTGCCCATCATCAGCGCCACCTCGGTGCCTTCGACCCAGGGGCCGGTGATCACCGAAAGCGTGACTTACCTCGACGTCGGTCTGAAGCTTGAAGTGCAGCCCATCGTGCACCTGAACAACGAAGTGGCGATCAAGGTCGCGCTGGAAGTCAGTAACGCCACGCCGCTGGCGCCGACCGCTCAGGGCACCATTCCGGTCCAGGTCGATACCCGCAACGCCCAGACCACCTTGCGTCTGCATGATGGCGAAACCCAGATCCTCGCCGGTCTGGTGCGCAACGACCATGGCAGCAGCGGTAACAAGATCCCTGGCCTTGGCGACATTCCTGGCCTGGGCCGCCTGTTCGGCAGCAACAAAGACGACATCAGCAAATCCGAACTGGTGCTGTCGATCACCCCGCGGATCGTGCGCAACCTGCCATACCAGAGCCCGTCGGACATGGAATTCTCGACCGGCACTGAAACCAGCATGCACATCCAGGCCCCTGACCGTTCGATGAAAACGACGGTTCAGACCGGCCCCATGAGCGCACCGATCGCCACCACGGTTACTGTCGGGAAGCCTTGATCATGAGCGCCTCGCAACGCGGTTTTACCCTGGTCGAAGTCGTGGTGACGCTGGCCCTGGTCGGCCTGTTGGCCGGCATGGCCGCACCGCTGACCGAGACGGTGGTGCGCCGTGGCAAAGAGCAGGAACTGCGGACCGCGCTGTACCAGATCCGCGATGGCATCGACGCCTACAAACGCGCCTTCGACGCCGGCTACATCGAGAAGTCGCTCGACAGCAACGGCTACCCGCCGAACCTGAAAGTGCTGGTCGAGGGCGTACGTGACGTGCGCAGCGCCAAGGGGGCCAAGTTCTACTTCCTGCGGCGCATCCCCCGTGATCCGCTGGCCACCGTCAAGCGTGACGACGAGGGCGGCTGGGGCCTGCGTGCCTATGACAGTTCGGCTGAGAACCCGCGCGAGGGCCGGGACGTCTTTGACGTTTACTCCAAGGCCCGGGGCAAGGGTCTGAACGGCATCGCCTATCGTGAGTGGTGAGCATATGCGTCGGCAAAAGGGTTTTACCCTGTTGGAACTGATGGTGGTCATGGCAATCATCGCGACCCTGATGACGATCGCCATGCCACGCTACTTCACCAGCCTGGAAGCCTCGAAAGAGACCACCCTGCGCCAGAGCCTGTCGTCCATGCGCGAGGCGCTGGATCACTACTACGGCGACACCGGGCGTTATCCGGACTCCATCGAACAGCTGGTCGAACTGCGCTACCTGCGTAACCAGCCGCTGGACCCGATTGCCGAGCGCAAGGACACCTGGGTCGTGGTCGCGCCACCGGATGGCGTGGCGGGCGGGGTGGCCGATATCAAGAGTGGCGCCAGCGGGAGGGCGCGTGATGGCAGCCTTTATTCCGAGTGGTAAGCCTTCGGGTCAGGACGGCTTCACCTACCTGGGTGTGCTGTTTCTGATTGTCGTGATCGGCATGGGCCTGGCCAGTGCCGGCGAGTTGTGGGCCACCGCTTCACGCCGGGATCGCGAACACCAGTTGCTCTGGGTCGGTACGCAGTATGCCCAGGCGCTGCGCAGCTATTACCGCAGTTCGCCCGGCGTCGCCATGTACCCGAAAGAACTCGCGGACCTGTTGCAGGACGAGCGCTTCCCGTCGGCCAGGCACCATATCCGCCAGTTGTACCCGGAGCCGATGACGGGGGGCGAATGGGAGCTGATGCGCGGTGTCGACGGGCGGATCAACGGTGTGTACTGCCCGTCCGAGCAGAAGCCGCTCAAACAAGAGAACTTTCCCAGCGAGTGGTCGGACTTCAAAGGCATGGCCAGCTACAAGGATTGGCAGTTCGTGGCCGAGAAAGTTGTCCTCGATGGCACCGAGGGGCTGCCGAAAGAACAGTCCACCGCGCCCCAGGCATTGCAGCCTTGAACTCTTGGGAGCGGGTTTTGCGCCAGATATACCGGGTCCAATTGTGGGCTTGCTCGCGAAGGCGGCCTGATAGCCGACCTGTCTTTTTTTGACTGTGTACATATCCGTTTTTTTGGTAACGGCGGCTTATGGTTCCGCTCTTACAGCGGGTCACTTTTGGCAAACGCCCGGAGTGCCGGCCCAGCCAAAAGTAACCAAAAGGTCTCGCCCCTTACGTACGGCCCCTCGCTTAGGCTCGGGGTTCCTTCGCTCCGGTGTCCATCCGGGGGCATTGCCCTCCGGTCGGCTTCGCTTCGACCTACATGCAATGAGTTCGACTGCGTCGAACGGCGCTGCGCGCCCATCCCCGGATGAACACCTCCACTCAGCCTGCCGAGGGGGCGGGTGGATCAAGATCACAAGCTGCAGGCGAGCTAACGCTCGGCCTGATGAGTGGTGAAGAGCGAAGGTGTACGCCGACCTGCCTTTGCTCTTCTGTGGGAGCGGGCTTGCTCGCGAAGACGGCCTGCCAGGCGACCAATTTCTCACAGGTATACCCAATCCCTGTGGGAGCGAGCCTGCTCGCGAAGACGGCCTTGCAGCCAACGAAAATCCTCTGCCTCACACCAGCAAAATGGCCAGAAATTATGGACGTCAGGCAAGGCTGTAGGACCAGGAGTGAGGCTACACCGCCTTGCGTCGTTGCCTACAACTACGCCAGAATCCGCCGGCTTGTGGGCCTTGGACCCTGACTCTATCGTTGTCGGGTCGCTGCAAATTCAGCGACCGGGTTTCGCAGCCCGGGTTAATCAAGGCGCTCAGCGCCACCGTTTCCATACAGTTGGCGCTTTTGTTCGCCCACTGTTTTGCGTTATGGCGGCTGTGCGCGGGAGACTTTCGGGTCTGCCGGGTTCCTTGATTCCCGGTCTGCGAACCTGCGTATGGCCGCCACCTGCTTCGTTTCGCAGCGAATCGTGGCGGCTCCATCAATCAAGGAGCTTCGTCATGGTCAAACCCACACCCAATCCCCCCGAATCAGAAACCAATACCTCTCAACGTGAGGTGATCATGCTGGCGGACCTGGCAGTCAACCGCGCACTGGATAACGTTGCCCCACTGGACTAAACACAGAACCATTGTGGATGTCTGATTGCTCAGATGTGTCGCTATCACCCATGCATCAGGCGCTTTCCAGCATCTTGATCAATTCCTCAGGCCACACCGTTTCTCGAGTCTCTCGCAGTTCGGCTACGGACCACCACTTATGGTCAGCCATTACCCGGGCTTCGTGAGCCGTCCAGCCCTCACGGGACAGGCGGTCACTGTCGGTATGAACCACAAAATACTGTTCAACCGACAGCACCGTTTCACCGCTTGGCAGCATCATCGCAAAACTGCGCTCTGCAACGCTGACTCCCACGGCTGCGACATTCAGCCCGGTTTCTTCAAACAGTTCACGAACCGCCGCAGCCTCAAAGGATTCACCCGGCTCAAGCCCGCCACCGGGTGTCGCCCAGTGGCTTTGGCCGTCGAGGGCATCGCCTTTGTGCTGGAAGTGAAACAGCAGAACCTGTTGTGCAGGATTGATCACCAGCAGTCTGGCGGAATTACGTTGGCGCATTTTTTTCTTTCCATAGAGTGCCGCGAACCGCAGCTTTCACTGCGGCTTGCGACGGTAAAGCTCATGTCGGCGTTATTAGACCGAAAGGGTTAAGCCACCACCCGATAACACGGCACATACGCCGCGCCGCCCGGCAGTTTCATGCGGTGCTGGGCGACGAAGGCTTTGAGCAGCAGGTCCAGCGGTTGCATGATCGCCGCGTCGCCACGGATCTGGTAGGGCCCGTGCTCTTCGATCAGGCGGATGCCCTTGTCCTTGACGTTGCCGGCGACGATGCCGGAGAACGCGCGGCGCAGGTTGGCCGCCAGTTCGTGGGAGGGCAGGTCGAGGCTCAGTTTCAGGTTGGCCATGTTTTCGTGGGTCGGGTCGAACGGGCGCTGGAAGCCTTCGTCGATTTTCAGCAGCCAGTTGAAGTGGAACGCATCGTTGCGCTCGCGGCGGAACTGCTTGACCGCCTTGAGGCCCTGGGTCATCTGGCGCGCCACTTCGGCCGGGTCATCGATGATGATCTGGTAGTGCTGCTTGGCGGCGTCGCCCAGGGTGGCGCCGACGAACGCGTCCAGTTGCTCCAGGTACGGCGCGGCATGTTTGGGCCCTGTGAGGACGACCGGGAAGGGCAGGCCTGCGTTGTCCGGGTGCATCAGGATGCCCAGCAGGTACAGGAATTCTTCGGCCGTACCGGCGCCGCCCGGGAAGATGATGATGCCGTGACCGACGCGGACGAAGGCTTCCAGGCGTTTTTCGATGTCCGGCAGGATCACCAGTTCGTTGACGATCGGGTTCGGCGCTTCGGCGGCGATGATGCCGGGTTCGGTCAGGCCCAGGTAGCGGCCGCCGTGGATGCGTTGCTTGGCGTGGGCGATGGTCGCGCCCTTCATCGGGCCTTTCATCACGCCGGGGCCGCAACCGGTGCAGATGTCCAGGCTGCGCAGGCCAAGTTCGTGGCCGACTTTCTTGGTGTATTTGTATTCTTCGGTGTTGATCGAGTGCCCGCCCCAGCACACCACGATCTTCGGCTCGACGCCGGGGCGCAGGGTACGGGCGTTGCGCAGCAGGTGGAAGACGTAGTCGCTGATGCCCTGGGAGTTGCTCAGGTCGATGCGCTGGCTGTCGAGTTCGTTTTCGGTGTAGACGATGTCACGCAGGGCGCTGAAGAGCATCTCCCGGGTGCTGGCGATCATTTCGCCGTCGACGAAGGCGTCGGCCGGAGCGTTCAGCAGTTCCAGGCGTACGCCTCGGTCCTGCTGGTGAATGCGGATCTCGAAATCCTTGTAGGCTTCCAGAATGGTCTTGGCGTTGTCGACATGGGCGCCGGTGTTGAGGATGGCCAGGGCGCACTGGCGGAAGAGGCTGTAGATACTGCCGGAACCGGCTTCGCTCAATTGCTGGACTTCCCGTTGCGAGAGCGTTTCCAGGCTGCCTTTGGGACTGACGGAGGCGTTGATAACTTGGCGTTGGGTCATTCAATGATCCTTAAAACGATGTCATTCACACAGCAACTACGAATGGCATCCGAATGATGTGTATTCATGAAAGAAGATGGCACGAACTGCGCGGTCTCGCCATGTCCCCCGATTGACGATGAAAAGATGAAAAGGAGCTCCAGCATAGCTAAATCCCTCGCAGAGGCGATAATGGCCCGCTGACTTTTTGCCTCAGCCCCCTTTTTACCCTTTCAGCTCAGGAAAAACCGACGCAATGTTCGAAATCCAGCCGATGAACGCTGACACCTACCGGCAACAGACGCGGCGCAGCACGGTCATCATTGCCCTGATCTTCCTGGCGCTGGCGATGCTGCTGTCCACGGCGGCGGTGGCGCTGTTCGGCACGCCTGGGGGCGACAATCTACGCTTCAACGTCGGTGGCGTGTTTGTTGCCGTGCTGGCGATGGTCGTGCTGATGCGCAAGGTGTTCTGGCGCCAGGCGTGGATGGCGCCTGCGGTCTACAGTTGGCAGCTCAAGCGCAGCCTGATGAGCATCACCAATGTCATGCATCATGTAACGGCTGCCGTGGAACGGGGTGATCCGGTTGCGATGAAGCTGTTGCGTTTCTACCATTTGGGCTTGAACCAGATGCATCAACTCGATGGAAACTCCAGTGACCATGGCCAGTTGATCCGCGAAATGGACCAGCACAAGGAACGGATGCAAGCGCAGGGCATCGAAATCCAACAGACTCGGCTGGATCCGGCGTGGCTGGAGGCGGTCAAGCAGGTGTCGCGCTAACATCATGGCGAGCCCGGCTCGGGCATAGTGAGCAAAAACGGCGATCAGGAAGGTTCGTCCGTCATCGACACAGGGAGCACCATGGGACATCCATTGATCAACGATCAAATTCAAATGCTTCGGTCAGCCGTGCCAAGGCTCAAGGTCCGCTCGGCGGTGACCTTGCTGATGGCGGTGTGCCTGTCGATGGTGGCTATCGTGATCTGGGAAGCCTGGAGCTCACGCCAGTACCACCTGCATGACAAGGAAGTGGTGATGTCCAACCTTGCGCAGACGCTGGCTTCGCAAGCACAGGCAACGATCAAGCAGGCCGATACGCTGCTGTTCACGTTGGTCGATCGTCTGGAACACGACGGCGTGGATCAATCCCGGCTGCCGGCATTGCTCAATGCCCAGCGCAGTGAGTTGAGCCAGCTCCATGGCTTGTTCGTTTTCGACGAAAAAGGGCAGTGGCTCGCCAATTCCAATGGCGCCGGCCAAACCGGCGTCAACAATTCCGACCGCGAATACTTCATCTTCCATCGCGACAACCCCAGCCGTGGGCCGCACATCGGGCCGTCGATCAAGAGCCGTTCGAGCGGCGAGTGGATCCTGACGGTTTCGCGTCGGCTCAATCATCCCGACGGCAGTTTTGCCGGCGTGGCACTGGCGACGATCTACCTCAGTCATTTCCTGCAGCTCTACGACAGCATCGACATGGGCAGCAACGGCGTGATCACCCTGATCGCCGACAACGCCAGCATTATCATTCGCCGACCCTTCAAGGAGACGGATATCGGCAGCAGTCTCGCCAAGAGCCCGTTGTTCACCCGGTTGCTGCCCAAGGGCGATGCGGGCACGGCCACGATCACGTCGGTCGTCGACGGTGTCGAGCGGGTGACGGGGTACCGCCGGGTCGAGGGTTATCCACTGATCGTTTTTGTCGCGCTGAACAAGGATGAAGTGCTGGCCAGTTGGCGCAAGGAAACGCTGCTCAGCGCCGGCATCGTCACGCTGTTGCTCAGTGTTCTCGGGGTACTGGGGTTCCGGCTGATCAAACTGATGAAGCAGCAGAACCTGGCGCAGGTCGAGTTGCTGGACACCCAGGACAAGCTCCTGGAGGTCAATCGCAACCTTGAAGGCCTGGCCCTCAAGGATGCGCTGACGGGGCTGGCCAACCGGCGTCAGCTCGACGCGTTCATCGATGCCGAAATGGGCCGTGCCCGGCGTAGCCAGAGCGAGTTGGCGCTGCTGATGATCGATGTCGATCATTTCAAACCGTTCAACGACCGCTACGGTCACCTGGCTGGTGATGAGTGTTTGCGCAAGGTCGGTGCGATCATCACCGACAACATCAAGCGCCCCGGTGACCTGGCCGCCCGTTATGGTGGCGAGGAGTTTGCAGTGGTGCTGCCCGGCAACGACTACGTGGGGGCATTCCTGGTGGCGGAGAAAATCCGTCGCGCGGTGCTGCAGGCTGAAATTGCCCACAGCGACAGCCCGGAAGGCGCCGTCACCGTCAGCGTTGGCGTGTGTGCCAGCAATGGTGCGTCCCAGGTTCGCTCCGAAGACCTGATCGGTGCGGCGGACAAGGCGCTGTACGTGGCCAAGGCCAGTGGGCGCAATATGAGTGTGATTGCCAACTGAGGCTCAGGCGTCAGGCAAACCGGTCCGTTCCCTGTGTAGGAGCTGCCGCAGGCTGCGATCTTTTGATCCTGGTTTCAGGTTACCCGCCGCAATCGCCACTGCCTGATCAATCGAAGATAGACCAACACATTGATCACCAACACCACGCTGCCCAAACCCAGTTGAATGGTCGGCGTAAGGCCCGCCGGGTAAATCACCGGCCAAATGTAATGCTCGATGAACCCACCGCCATAACCGGTTTGCCCGGCTCCATGGCGCATGTGGTTTTCCCAGTCGGTCAGCGGGCAGGGCAGGTGGAAGAACTCCACCGCCATCCCCCACAGCGCAGCGGGCGGATGCCACCAGATCAGGTGGCGCCATTTGAGTATCAGCAGCCCGCCGAACACGACAAACACAATGAACGACAGGTGAAACAGCATCAGCCCGTCGGCGGCGATTCGGTACAGCATGTCGGTGCCCCTGAAGGCTGATCGAATCGCTCCATGGTACTCGGGCCGCAGGCCGACGCTCTATCGATTGTCGCGATCCAATGTCCTGAGCACGCCTTTCAAACGTGCGGTCATTGATTCGCTGCTGCATTGCATCGGTGCGCGCAGTTCGTCTCCGATCAAGCCTTGCAGGGCCAGCGCGGTTTTCACCGGGGCCGGGTTGGGTTCCAGGAACAGGCTGTTGATCAGCGGCAGCAGACGGAAAAACGTGGCGCGGCCTTCAGCCAATTGGTTGTCGCGGATCTGCCGGTGCAACTGCACGAACAGTTCCGGATGGACATGCGCCGACGCGGCAATCGCGCCTTTGGCGCCCAGGCACAGGGCATTGAAGATCTGGTTGTCTTCGCCACACAGCACGTCGACCTGGCCGCTATCGAGCAAGGCGAGGGTGTTGGAGAAGTTACCGCCGCAATCCTTGATCGCGACGATCCGCTCGTGGGCGACGATGTTGAGCAGGGTCGACTGTTCGAAGGCCACGCCGGTTCGGTAGGGGATGTCGTAGAGAATCAGTGGCACGCTGGAGGCATCGGCGACCGTGCGGAAAAACGTTTCGAGGCCGGCCTGGGACGGGCGGATGTAATACGGCGCCGGCACCAGCAGGCCCGCCACCGGGCGCTTGAGAATCTCGCTCTGGAACTGCAACAACTCGGTCAGGTTGTTGCCGGCCAGGCCCATGACCACCCGTTGCGCCGGCACCAGCTCCAGCACCGCATCCAGCACTGCCAGTTGCTCATGTTTGCCCATCGCCGCCGGCTCGCCGGTGGTGCCGCAAACGATGAGGCCGTCGATACCTTTTTCCAGCAGATGGCTGACCAGCCGGCGCAAGCCGACGAAATCGATGGCGCCGTTGTGGAAGGGGGTGACCAGTGGAACCCAGATACCCTGAAACGCTGACATGCTTTTTTCTCCTGATGGTTGACCGATTTCGTCACCGTCAGGGGCATGGAAGGAGAGTAAGCAAGGGGAGTGTGGTCCGTCGCGCTCAATGTCCTGTCAGCTCATCTGACGGGACAGCGCGCCCCGGTCACATGAGCGACTGTTTCTTCGATTTGAGGGCGTGCGCAACGCAACCTTGCGCCTTGGCAATCAAGCCAATGACGGAAGAGTCGAGATTGAAGGTTGCGGACATACTTGTTTACACCCTGAGTGAGGCGCCCAGTTTTAAAAGCCGGCGCGCCTTTTGTCAATCACGAAAATCAGCGAACTCGGCGCGCATCCGGCCATTGTGCTTGGCCTTGTAGAGCTGATGATCGACCTGCTCGACGAACTCCAGGGCGGTGGCATGCATCGACGCCAGGGTGGTGCCGACGCCGAGGCTGATACTCAGCAGCTTCGACACGTTCGAGAATTCATGGGGGATCTGCTGCTGGCGAATCAGGTGCAGGCACTTGTGCGCCACCAGCCGTGCGGATTCGGCATCGGTTTCCGGCAGCAGCCAGACGAACTCTTCACCGCCGATCCGGGCGATGAAATCCCGTGGCCGGTTCGCCGCCAGGGACAAGGTTTGCGCGACGCGGCGCAGGCATTCGTCGCCCTTGATGTGGCCGTAGTGGTCGTTGTACTGCTTGAAATAATCGATATCCAGCACGATCACCGACAACGGCAAGCCGTTACGCTGGGCCGTGTTCCACTCGCGCTCCAGCACGGTATCGAACATGCGGCGGTTGGCGATGCCGGTCAGGCCGTCCTGGAAGGAATACTCTTCGAGCTGCTTTTGCAGGCGGATCAGGTGCTCTTCGGTTTTCTTGCGCTCGCTGATATCGAACATGAACCCCACCAGCGCCTCGACTTCGCCGTCCTTGCGCACCACGTGCACCACATCGCGGATCCACACGTACTCGCCGCTTTCGGTCAGTGCGCGATAGTCGGCCTCGTGATCGATGCCGGCCCGCGATTGCGAGACACAGAAGTCCATCACGTAGTCGCGGTCATCCGGGTGCATGCGCTCGACCCAGTCATTGACCGAGGCCCAGCTGTGCTGCTTCCAGCCCAGCAGTTCTTCGATCTGTGGCCCGATGTAGCTGAAGGTCATGGTTTTCCAGTCGATGCGCCAGGGAATGGCTTTGGTCGACTCAAGCAGGGTTTTGTAAACGTCGCGGTCGGTTTCGACTGAACTCATGAAGGGCCTGCCTCGATGAAAAATGCAGGGCCATCATGTTGTTAGCACTTTGGCGAATCAAGCGGGCAGCCGATGAATGGCACGCAGGCGTATCAGTGAGCAAGATTGTTCAAGCCTTTGGCCGCCACAGCTGGCAAAGTCTCAGGTCTTTCCCTGTCTGTAGAACGTCATGCCCAACTCACTCATGCCGCGCAGCGCCTTTCTGCGCGGGGCTGCGGCGATCATGCCGCTGTCCCTGGCCACCGCGCCCTGGGGCCTGCTGGCCGGTTCCATGGCCATCGAAGCCAACCTCACGCCCCTGCAAGGGCAGGGCCTGTCGGGCATTGTGTTTGCCGGTGCGGCGCAACTGGTGGCCATCGGCATGCTCAAGGGCGGTGCCGGGATCTTTTCGATCTTGCTCACCACCTTGCTGCTGACCTCCCAGCATTTGCTTTACGGGATGAGCATGCGCTCGGTGATTTCGCCATTGCCGGGGCGCTGGCGTGCGGGGCTGGGGTTTTTGCTCACTGACGAGCTGTTCGCCCTGACCAGCCAGCACGACAAACAGCAATTCAACCGCTGGTACGCCCTGGGCGTGGGCCTGACGTTCTACATCGCCTGGAACCTCTTCACCCTGGCGGGCATTGTGCTCGGCAGCAGCATTCCGGGCCTTGAACACCTGGGCCTGGATTTCTCCATCGCGGCCACCTTCATTGCCCTGATCACCCCGGTGGTACGCAACGTGCCGACCGTGGTGTGCGTGGCGGTGTCGCTGTTTTGCTCGGTACTGTTCAGCTACTGGCAATGGGGTTCAGCGCTGGTGCTGTCGGGGCTGGCGGGGATGACCGCCGGGTTTGTCTGCAATAAATTCTACGGTGGACGCACATGATGGTCTGGGCTGTGATTGTCGGAATGGGCGTGTTGGTGTTCCTCAACCGCTACGTTTTTCTCGAACCGCGCCTGCCGGTGCGCCTGAGCAGCAATGCCCGGCAATTCCTCGGCTTTGCCGTGCCGGGCATGTTGACGGCAATCTGTGGGCCGATAGTGTTCATGCCGGAAAAACAGCTGAATCTACACTGGGACAACCCCTATCTGATCAGCTCGTTGGTGGCGGTGGGACTGGTGCTTTACACGCGCAATACATTGCTCAGCATGCTGCTGAGCATGGGCTTTTTCTTTTTGCTGCGCTGGTGGCTCTGAGCGGAGCAGGGGAACTGATCTACGCTTAAAGTTGACGACCGATCCCTTCAGGAAGAGAGGCGAACATGGCCAATGAACCCAAGCGTCCGGACCCGGAAGAGGACGTGGACGAACCCACGGAAGAAGAAATTGAGGAGCAGAAGCGTTCGGTACCGGACTGGAAGCATCCTGACGACGGTAAGGAACTGTCAGAGCCTGACCGCAAGTTCTGATCACCCCAAACGACAAAGCCCCGTCATTGTAGGAGCGAGCTTGCTCCGGGCGGCGATCCGACGATGGTCGTTAACGATAACGCGTGTTTACTGGCTGAACGCGGCGCTCTTGAGTCCATCGCGAGCAAGCTCGCTCCTACAATTTCCTTAACTGAGCAGCATTACGCCATTGAGTGGGGCTCTGTCGTTATTGATAAGTTCATGGCACTTGTTCAATTAACGCAGCGCCCTGGTTCCTGACATTGCCGACGGCCTTGTCCACCTTGTACCACTCAAATACATCACTGACCTCGCCCTGGGATAACGCCATTTCCTCGGCTCTTTCCTTGGGCGTGGCCGGGTCCAGCCATTCCCGCGCCAGCTCGGGGGAGAACACCACCGGCCGCCGGTCATGCACGTCAAGCAGGCCGCCTGCGCCGTCCGCCGTGAGGATGACGAAACCGTCGTGCTCCCTGTGCGGGGCTCCGCCGATGGGGTATTGGCCGATGGCCGCGCAGAAAGCCGGCGCCCGGTCCCGTCGCCGGATCAACCAAGGTTGTTTGTTGCCGTCACCGGCATCCACCCATTCAAACCAGTTATCGATCGGACAGAGCGCGCGATGCGGCCAGATTGCCCGGAAGTACGGGCCATGGGCGACTTTCTCGACCCGGGCATTGATCGGCTCCGCGCGATCCGTCGCCCAGTGCGGCCGCCAACCCCAGCGCACGGCGTCGGCGTGCAGCCGCTCGTTCTCCAGGTGCAGCAGGGCGAGTGGCGTGGTGGGCGCAGCGTTATAGTGCGCCAGGGGTTCGTTGCCGACGTGGTTGACCAGCGCGTCGGGGATGCTCAGCACCGCCACGAAGTCGTGAATCCCGCGGTATTGCGACAGTCGTCCGCACATGGCCTGACACTCTGGTTGAGCGTTTTTTCAGTTTAGTAGGTGGCGACGAAACAGGCTGGGCAAGCGTCGGAACCAAAGCCTGTGTACCTTATCCAACCTCGGCCCGGCGTCTCGGGTGAAGGACTCCTGCCAATTTGAATTTCAATCGTGATGGTCTGGCCCAAGGCAAAAGATGAAACAGTTGTTCAAGTGTTTAACGGTGTGTGCTCTGGCAGTTGGCTTGCTGGGCTGTATTGCCGCACCCATTGCAATGACGCCGCAGACCGAACAACGTTTGCAGGCGCAACCGCCCATCCGTTTTCTGCTGACGTTCGATGACGGTCCCAGTGCATCGAGTTGGTGGAATCCGACCGTCACGGTGCTTGAGAGCCTGGCGCAAAACCCGCTGCAGCCGGGGATCAAAGCCGTGTTCTTCGTGCAAACCCGCGCGCCGCGAGCCGGTGGCAGCGAATTGGGCCGGGATATCATGCGGCGCGAACACGCTGAAGGTCACATCCTGGGCTTCCACACGGCAACGCCCTGGCACACCAACCATCGCTCGCTGGAGCCGCAAGAACTGGAGCAGGCCCTGACCGATGGCAGCGCCGACATCGCGGCGATCACCGGCGCCCCTCCAACCCTGCTGCGCCCGCCATTCTGGAACTACGACAAGCGCACCTTCGCCGCTTATCAGCAGCATGGCCTGCACGTGCTGCTCACGGACTTGAGCGCCAATGACGGCAAGATCTGGGGCTTCAACGCCAGCCCCCGGCGCCGTTCGCACATGCTGCGCTCGATGTCTGAAGTGCGCGAACGCATGGCTCGTGGTGAATTGCCGGTGGTCGACGGGGTGATTCCGGTCGTGGTGACGTTTCACGACCTCAACCGCTATACCGCCCGGCATACCCGTGAATACCTGCAGATTCTGCTCGACAGCGCCCGGGAGACCGGCGTGAAAACCGCGGACAAGCCGTTTTACGACGAACAGGCTGCGCTACAGCGGGCGGCCATGGCGCGAACCGTGCGCGATGGCTCGCAGCCCGTCGAGTTGCCGGGGTTCTGGAACTGGATCTGGGGCGGGAACGCCCGTTAAACCGAACAGGAATGAGCGCTGGTTAACAGTAATTGCGAATGATTTTTTGTGCAGATTCGCAAAGTGTATCTATTCTGAAACGGATCCAATCCGATCAACTGCCGCCGAGGCATCGGTCATGGTTCCTATTTCAGTGCTTTGCAACATCGTAGAGTCCGGTTTTGAGCCACTGTCGTGCGAGTGCACCGAGAATCTCGGGCTGCTGCGCATCGAAGTCCGCGACCCCGTCGCCGGGCGGGTGGAGCTGCTGATCAGCGGTGTCTCGACAGCCGAACTGACCAGCGTGCGCGCCATCTCTGATTTTATCGGTGAGTTGCGTACCGAGATGAAGGCAGGGCACCGGGCTTTTGCCGGCTGATCGAATGTAACCACCGTCCTGTGGCGAGGGAGCTTGCTCCCGCTGGGGCGCGAAGCGGCCCCCCTCCCAAATAAAAAAAACGGTCCTTACGTTCATGTCCGGGAAACCGGGAAACGGCTTTTAGGGCCGCTACGCAGCCCAGCGGGAGCAAGCTCCCTCGCCACAGGTATTCAATGCCTCAAGTTGCCCGCGGCAGCAGCTCATCAATCATCCGCAAACAATGGCTCAACCCCGGCGAAACATCGCCCACCCGTCGGCTGAGGATGATCGGCGAGGTCGCGTTGTCTTCCAGCAAGGGTGTGAAACCGATGTCGTCGCGGTGCAGCAACTGCACCGAGGCCGGTACCAGCGTGACCCCGATTCCCGCCCCCACCAGACCGATCGCCGTTTGCAGTTCGTTGGTCCACTGCGCGACGTGGATGCTCACGCCATAGGACTCAAACAGCGCGATCACATGGTCGGCGTAACTCGGCCGTGGATTGCCGGGGTACAGCACAAAGGGTTCCCTGGCCAGTTCCCGCAGGCTGATGGGCCCGGCGAGCAACGGATGGCCGGCGGGCAGGGCGGCGACCAGGCGGTCTTCAGTGAGCACGGTCTGGACGATGGCCGGGTCGTCGATGCGGATCCGCCCAAAACCGATGTCGATACGCCCGGCCTTCAATGCCTGCACCTGTTGCAGGGTGGTCATTTCCGACAGGCCCAATTCCAGCTCCAGCGGTTCGCCACTGCGTAACCGGCGGATCAGCTCCGGCAGCACGCCATACAGTGTCGAGGGCGCAAAGCCGATACCCAGCCAGGTCTTTTCACCCAGGCCGATACGCCGTGTGTTGTCGCAGACCTTGTTCAGTTGTTCGAGCAGGGCGGTGGAGTGCTCATGGAAAAAACGCCCGGCGTCGGTCAACTTCAGCGGGCGGCCGCGCTCCAGCAACATCACCCCCAGTTCGTCCTCCAGTTGCTGGATCTGCCGGCTCAACGGCGGTTGGGCGATGTGCAGGCGCTCGGCGGCGCGGGTGAAGTTGAGGGTTTGAGCCAATACCTGGAAATAACGCAGGTGCCGCAGTTCCATGGGGCCTCCGGATTTTCAATTGAATACCTTTAAGGTATCAAGCCAGACCAATTCTATATTGGCCGCCCGGAAAAAGCCGTATGAGAATCCGACTCAGAACTTCAAGAACCTGACGGGTATCGAAATGCTTGCAACCGCCATTGAGTCGATCGAGACGATCATCGTCGATCTGCCGACTATCCGCCCGCACAAACTGGCCATGCACACCATGCAGAACCAGACCCTGGTGATCGTTCGCGTGCGTTGCGCCGACGGCGTCGAAGGCATCGGCGAATCCACCACCATCGGTGGCCTGGCCTATGGCAATGAAAGCCCGGACAGCATCAAGACCAACATCGACACGCACTTCGCCCCCTTGTTGATCGGCCAGGACAGCGGCAACGTCAACGCCGCCATGCTGCGCCTGGAGCGCAGCATCCGTGGCAACACCTTCGCCAAATCCGGTATCGAAACCGCGCTGCTCGACGCCCAGGGCAAACGCCTTGGTCTGCCGGTCAGTGAATTGCTCGGTGGCCGCGTGCGTGATGCGCTCCCCGTCGCCTGGACCCTGGCCAGCGGTGACACGGAAAAAGACATCGCCGAAGCGGAAAAAATGCTCGACCTGCGCCGCCACCGCATCTTCAAGCTGAAGATCGGAGCCGGCGAGGTCAATCGCGACCTGGCCCACGTCATCGCCATCAAGAAAGCCCTGGGTGACCGTGCCAGCGTGCGTGTCGACGTCAACCAGGCGTGGGACGAAGCCGTCGCGATACGTGCCTGCCGAATTCTCGGCAGCAACGGCATCGACCTGATCGAACAGCCGATCTCGCGCAACAACCGCGCCGGCATGGCCCGCCTGAACGCCATGAGCCCGGCGCCGATCATGGCCGACGAATCCATCGAAAGCGTGGAAGATGCCTTCAACCTGGCCCGCGAAGGCGCAGCCTCGGTGTTCGCCCTGAAGATCGCCAAGAACGGCGGCCCGCGCGCCGTGTTGCGCACCGCCTCCATCGCCGAAGCGGCCGGTATCGCCCTGTACGGCGGCACCATGCTCGAAGGCGGCCTGGGCACGATGGCGTCGGCCCATGCCTTCGTCACCCTGAACAAACTGGCGTGGGACACCGAACTGTTCGGCCCGCTGCTGCTCACCGAAGACATTCTCAGCGAACCGCTGGTGTATCGCGATTTTGAACTGCACGTGCCGAAAACACCGGGCCTTGGCCTGAGCCTGGATGAGGAGCGCCTAGCGTTCTTCCGTCGCGACAAGACCACTCATCAAGCCTGAGGAGAGCATTATGCTGTTTCACGTAAAAATGACCGTGAACCTGCCGGTCGACATGAATCCGGAGGCGGCAGCCAGGCTCAAGGCTGACGAAAAAGCCCTGGCCCAGCGCCTGCAAGAGCAGGGCAAGTGGCGTCACCTGTGGCGCATCGCCGGGCACTACGCCAACTACAGCGTGTTCGATGTCGACAGCGTTCAGGAACTGCATGACCTGCTGATGCAATTGCCATTGTTTCCCTACATGGCCATCGAAATCGACGCGATGTGCCGGCATCCTTCTTCCATCCGTGACGATGACCGCTGAGCCCTGCCTGCTCAGCGCTACGCTAATAATTACAAGATGAGGAACCCTGAAAAATGAACGTCAAAATTTCCCACACTGCCGAAGTCCAGAAATTTCTCGAAGAAGCCAGCGGCCTGCTCAACGACGCCGGCGATCCACGGACCAAGGCGCTGGTCTACCGCATCCTGCGTGATTCGGTGAATATCATCGAAGACCTGGCCGTGACCCCGGAAGAGTTCTGGAAAGCCGTCAACTACCTCAACGTGCTGGGCGCGCGCCAGGAAGCCGGGTTGCTGGTGGCCGGTATTGGCCTGGAGCACTACCTCGACCTGTTGATGGACGCCG
The DNA here is from genome assembly GCF_002303975.1 of Pseudomonas sp. ACN5. Lineage (NCBI taxonomy): Bacteria > Pseudomonadati > Pseudomonadota > Gammaproteobacteria > Pseudomonadales > Pseudomonadaceae > Pseudomonas > Pseudomonas sp. ACN5. The sequence continues at coordinate 29,144 of NZ_MRCP01000020.1, forward strand.
AAGACGAACAGGCCGGCAAGACCGGTGGTACCCCGCGCACCATCGAAGGCCCGCTGTACGTGGCCGGTGCGCCGTTGTCCGAGGGCGAGGCGCGCCTGGATGACGGCGTCGATCCGGGCGTGACCCTGTTCATGCAAGGCCGCGTGTTCAACACTGCCGGCGAACCCTTGGCCGGAGCCGTGGTGGACGTCTGGCACGCCAACACCGGTGGTACCTACTCGTACTTCGATGCCACGCAGTCGGAGTTCAACCTGCGTCGCCGCATCGTGACCGACGCCGAAGGCCGCTACCGTTTCCGTAGCATCGTGCCATCAGGCTATGGCTGCCCACCGGACGGTCCGACCCAGCAACTGCTCGATCAACTGGGCCGTCATGGCCAGCGCCCGGCGCACGTGCACTTCTTCATTTCCGCACCGGATCACCGCCACCTGACCACCCAGATCAACCTCGACGGCGATCAATACCTGCACGACGATTTCGCCTACGCCACCCGCGACGAACTGATCGCCAAGATCACCTTCAGCGACGATCAGCAGCGCGCAGCGGCCCATGGCGTGAGCGGTCGCTTTGCCGAAATCGACTTCGACTTCACCCTGCAGTCCTCGGCCCAGCCGCAAGAACAGCAGCGCCACGAGCGGGTCCGCGCACTGGAAGACTGATAATCCGCGCTCCCCTGTAGGAGCGAGCTTGCTCGCGATGGACGTCAACGATGACGCTGGGTGCCTGATGCCCCGCGGCGTCCTCAAGTCCATCGCGAGCAAGCTCGCTCCTACAGGGGTTCGGCTCTAGAATGGACTGACGCAACTCATAACAACGAGAGTGACCTGATGATGCAAGCGCAACTGTTGAGTCAGCGCAGCCGGGTGTTCGACCATGCCGACCCTTACGCCGTGTCGGGCTACGTCAATCAGCACGTCGGTAACCACTGCATTCTCATGCCCCGTGCCGGCAGCCCGCTGGCCAGCCTCGATCATCGCAAATTCGCCAGCCTCGACCTGTGCCGCATCAGCTACGGTGCCAGTGTGCGCGTAACGTCCGGTGCACTGGACAGCATTTATCACCTGCAAGTGCTGCTGCGCGGCAACTGCCTGTGGCGTGGACACGGCCAGGAGCATTACTTCGCTCCCGGCGAATTGCTGCTGATCAACCCCGACGATCCGGTGGACCTGACGTACTCGGCCGATTGCGAGAAATTCATTCTCAAGGTCCCGACCCGCTTGTTTGAATCAGTCTGCGATGAGCAGCGCTGGCGTTATCCGGAGCAGGGCGTGCGGTTTCTGGAAAACCGTTATCAGCTCAATGAGCTGGAAGGTTTCGTCAACCTGTTGGCGATGATCTGCCAGGAAGCCGAATCCACCGAGCAGATCCCCAGGGTGCAGGAGCATTACACGCAGATCATCGTCAGCAAGATGCTCAGCCTGATGAAGACCAACGTCAGTCGCCTCGATCCGGGCTCGCAGACAGCCACGTTCGAAGCGATTGCCGATTACATCGCCCATAACCTCAAGCAGGACATCGACAGCGAAGCACTGGCGCGCCAGGCCCACATGAGCCTGCGTTCGCTGTATGGACTGTTCGAACGCAATGCCGGTGACACGCCGAAGAACTACATCCGCCGCAAGCGCCTCGAGTGCATCAACGCCTGCCTCAGCGACCCGACCTGCAACGTGCGCAACATCACCGAAGTGGCCATGGACTACGGCTTCCTGCACCTGGGACGGTTCTCCGACAGCTACCGCAAGCAGTTCGGCGAATTGCCGTCCGATACCCTCAAACGCCGGTATTGACCGGGGACTTCATACGATTTGCGCAAACGCCTCGAAACCCTGTGGGAGCGGGCTTGCCCGCGAAGGCGGTGTGTCAGGCAAGATATACGTCGACTGACACGGCCTCTTCGCGGGCAAGCCCGCTCCCACAGGTTCTGTGTCGTAGCGGACAAGTATTTCTCCACGCCGGCTTCTGCCAACCTCCACCTGCACAAAACGGATAAAGGTCTGCACCCCGCGGATACTCCCGCCTGATCCACCGTCCTAGCATGACCCCTGCCTGAACAATAACAATGGAGGCGGTGGCCATGACCCTGCGACCCGAATATTTGCATTCCCTGCTTGAAGACGATCCCGAGCAGGGCCTCTATCGCTGCAAGCGCGAGATGTTCACCGACCCGCGTCTGTTCGATCTGGAGATGGAACACATCTTCGAAGGCAACTGGCTGTACCTGGCCCACGAAAGCCAGATCCCCAACATCAACGACTTCTACACCACGACCATGGGGCGCCAGTCGATCTTCATCGCGCGCAACAAGGACGGTGTGCTCAACGCCTTCATCAACGCCTGCAGCCACCGTGGCGCGACCCTGTGCCGGCACAAGTCCGGCAACAAGAGCTCCTACACCTGTCCGTTCCACGGCTGGACCTTCAACAACTCCGGCAAGCTGCTCAAGGTCAAGGATCCGGCCAACGCCGGTTATCCCGCGAGCTTCAACTGCGAAGGCTCCCACGACCTGACCCGCGTTGCGCGGTTCGAGTCCTATCGCGGCTTCCTGTTCGGCAGTCTCAAGGCCGATGTTGTGCCACTGGTCGAGCACCTGGGCGAGTCGGCGAAGATCATCGACATGATCGTCGACCAGTCCGCCGATGGCCTGGAAGTGCTGCGCGGCTCCTCCAGCTACATCTACGAAGGCAACTGGAAACTCACCGCCGAAAACGGCGCCGACGGCTACCACGTCAGCTCCGTGCACTGGAACTACGCGGCCACCCAGAACCAGCGCAAGCAGCGTGAAGCCGGTGACACCAACCCGACCATGAGCGCCGGCAGCTGGGCCAAGCAGGGCGGTGGTTTCTATTCCTTCGACAAGGGCCACATGCTGCTCTGGACCCGTTGGGCCAACCCCGAGGACCGCCCGCTGTACGAGCGCCGCGATGAGCTGGCGCAGGATTTCGGCAAGGCTCGCGCCGACTGGATGATCGAGAACTCGCGCAATCTGTGCCTGTACCCCAACGTGTACCTGATGGACCAATTCAGCTCGCAGATCCGTATCGCCCGGCCGATCTCGGTCAACCGCACGGAGATCACCATCTACTGCATCGCCCCCAAAGGCGAGAGCGACCACGCCCGTTCCAGCCGGATTCGTCAGTACGAGGATTTCTTCAACGTCAGCGGCATGGCCACGCCGGACGATCTGGAGGAATTCCGTTCCTGCCAGACCAGTTACCAGGGCAGCGTCACCACCTGGAACGACATGTCACGTGGCGCCGAGCACTGGATCGAAGGTGCAGACGAAGCCGCCAAAGAGATCGACCTGCACCCGCTGCTCAGTGGTGTGCGCACCGAGGACGAAGGCCTGTTCGTGCTGCAACACAAGTACTGGCAGCAGACCATGCTCAAGGCCCTGGCGGCCGAACAATCGAAACTGATCGCCGTGGAGGACGTGCAATGACGATTTCCCATGACACCGTGCGCGACTTTCTCTACCGCGAAGCGCGTTACCTCGACGACCGCCAGTGGGACGAATGGCTGGAGCTGTACGCACCGGATGCGACGTTCTGGATGCCGTCGTGGGACGACAACGACGAGTTGACCGAGGACCCGCAACGGGAAATCTCGCTGATCTGGTACGGCAACCGCACCGGCCTGGAAGACCGCGTCTTCCGCATCAAGACCGAGCGCTCCAGCGCCAGCGTGCCGGACACCCGCACCTCCCACAACATCAGCAACATCGAGCTGCTCGAACAAGCCGACGGACTGTGCAAGGTGCGCTTCAACTGGCACACCCTGAGCTTTCGCTACAAGACCGTCGACAGCTATTTCGGCAGCAGTTTCTACACCCTCGACGTGCGCGGTGAAAACCCGTTGATCAAGGCCAAGAAAGTGATCCTGAAGAACGACTACGTTCGTCAGGTCATCGATGTTTACCACTTGTGAGGCTGGCGTCATGACCCATTCCATTGCGTTCAATTTCGAAGATGGCGTCACCCGTTTCATCGACGCCAACGTGGGCGAGACCGTGGCCGATGCCGCTTACCGCCAGGGCATCAACATCCCGCTGGACTGCCGCGACGGTGCCTGCGGCACGTGCAAGTGTTTTGCCGAAGCCGGCCAGTACGATTTGGGCGAGGAGTACATCGAAGACGCCCTCAGCCCTGAAGAGGCCGCGCAGGGTTTTGTCCTGACCTGCCAGATGCGCGCCCAGAGCGATTGCGTGGTGCGTGTACCGACGTCCTCCGAGGTCTGCCGCACCCGTCAGGCCAGCTACGACGCGACCATCAGCGCCGTGCGCCAGCTGTCCGACAGCACCATCGCCCTGTCGATCAAGGGCGAAGCCCTGAGCAAACTGGCGTTCCTGCCGGGGCAGTATGTGAACCTGGGAATCCCCGGCAGCGAACAGACCCGTGCCTACTCGTTCAGCTCGTTGCAGCGCGATGGCGAAGTCAGCTTCCTGATCCGCAACGTGCCCGGCGGCTTGATGAGCAGTTTCCTCACCGGCATGGCCAAGGCCGGCGATTGCATGAGCCTGGCAGGTCCCTTGGGCAGTTTTTATCTGCGCGACATCCGCCGGCCGCTGTTGCTGCTGGCCGGTGGTACCGGGCTGGCGCCGTTCACCGCGATGCTGGAGAAGATCGCCGAGCAGGGCAGCGATCACCCGCTGCATCTGATCTACGGCGTGACCCACGATTTCGACCTGGTGGAAATCGACCGCCTCGAAGCCTTTGCCGCGCGCATCCCCAACTTCACCTTCAGCGCCTGCGTCGCCAGCCCCGAGAGCCAGCATCCGCTCAAGGGCTACGTGACCCAGCACATCGAGCCAAAGCATTTGAATGATGGCGACGTCGACGTCTACCTGTGCGGCCCGCCGCCGATGGTCGAGGCCGTCAGCCAGTTCATTCGTGAGCAAGGCATCGCGCCTGCGAACTTCTACTACGAAAAATTCGCCGCCAGCGCGGCTTGATCCGACCCAATGTGGGAGCGGCGGTGCGGCGATCCGACTTGCTCGCGAAGAGGCTGGAACATTCGGCATTGATGTCGTCTGTAAGTCCGCTTTCGCGGGCAAGCCCGCTCCCACAGTTGATGGGGGGCGGCCGCTGATTCTGTGCACGACACAGATCCATTGTGGGAGCGGGCTTGCCCGCGAAGGGGCCGGAACATTCAGCATCCAGGTTGCCTGTGAGTCAGCAATCGCGAGCAAGCTCGCTCCCACAGGATTGGGTATCGCCCGACACATCGTCATTGACCGATGAGGTACACATGAACAGATTTCACGAAAAAGTCGCGCTGATCACCGGCGCTGCCCAAGGCATCGGGCAGCGGGTGGCCGAGCGCATGGCAGCCGAAGGGGCGAAGCTGATCCTGGTGGATCGTTCCGAGCTGGTGTTCGAAGTGCAGCAACAATTGGCCGCGACCACTCAGGTGTTGGCCCTGACCGCCGACCTTGAGCAATACGACGAATGCAGCCGGGTGATGCAAACCGCCGTCGAGCGCTTCGGGCGCCTCGATGTGCTGGTCAACAACGTCGGCGGCACCATCTGGGCCAAACCGTTCGAGCACTACGAGGCATCGCAGATCGAGGCCGAGGTGCGTCGTTCGCTGTTCCCGACCCTGTGGTGTTGCCATGCCGCGCTGCCGTTCATGCTGGAGCAGGGCAGCGGGGCGATCGTCAACGTCTCTTCCATCGCCACCCGCAGCCTCAACCGCGTGCCCTACGGTGCGGCAAAGGGTGGGGTGAATGCCTTGACCGCTTGTCTGGCGTTCGAAACCGCTGGTCGTGGCGTGCGGGTCAACGCCACGGCGCCTGGCGGCACCGAAGCACCACCGCGACGCATACCCCGCAATGGTGACGGGCAGAGCGAGCAGGAAAAACTCTGGTACCAGCAGATCGTCGACCAGACCCTCGACAGCAGTCTGATGAAACGCTACGGCACCCTGGATGAGCAGGCGGGGGCTATTCTGTTTCTGGCCAGCGACGAAGCGTCCTATATCACCGGCATGGTCATGCCCGTGGGCGGCGGCGATCAGGGCTGACGCGAGCGACGAGCAACCCCATCGGCAAACGGAGTCATGGTGATGAGTGACAAACCCACGATCGTGCTGGTCCATGGTTTCTGGGGCGGTGCCGCCCACTGGAACAAGGTCATCGTCAAATTGCTCAGCCGGGGCGACACGCACATTCGTGCCGTCGAATTGCCGCTGACTTCGCTGGCTGATGATGCCGAGCGTACGCGCAAGATGGTCGCCCAGGTGCCCGGTCCGGTGCTGCTGGTGGGGCATTCCTATGGCGGCGCGGTGATCACCGAAGCCGGCGATCAGCCGAATGTGGTCGGGCTGGTGTACATCGCCGCGTTCGCCCCGGACGCTGGTGAAAGCCCCGGCGGTATCACGCAACGGCACCTGCCTGCGGCAGCGGCCAACCTGACGCCGGACAGCGACGGTTATCTGTGGGTCAAGCCCGAGCTCTACCACGAGAGCTTCTGTCAGGACTTGCCGGCGACCGAAGGGTTGGTCATGGGCCTCACCCAGAAAGCGCCGCTGGCGAGTACCTTCGGCGATACCATTGGCACGGTGGCCTGGAAGAACAAGCCATCCTGGTATCAGATCTCGACCGCAGACCGGATGATCGCGCCACAGAACCAGCAATGGATGGCCGCGCGGCTCAACGCCCGGGAGATTCTGACCTTGAACGCCAGTCATGCGTCATTGGCGTCGATGCCCGCCGAAGTGGCGGCCTTGATCGACAGGGCTGCGACGGCGTTGGCTAAAACCTAGGGTTGGCAAGGGAATTTCCATGGCGACGTCTGGTCGGTATTTTGGAGAAGGGCGGGTGTAAGGTAAACAAGTCAGCCTGATAGCACTGCCCAGGAGGAGGTGACCATGAACGTTTCGATGCTGAACAAGATGCATATGAACGGCTATGACGTACTCAGCGTGAACAACGGCCCCTGGCGGGTATGCACCCGGAGTGACCGGCTTGGCTCGTTCAACAGTCGAGAGGAGGCACTGGCGTTTGCCGCGTCACTGCCCGGCTACAGGGCGCGTGCCGGCCGCCATCAAACAAAATGACGTCAATCTCCTGTAGGAGCGAGCTTGCTCGCGATGGACGTCAACGATGACGCGCCCTGTCTGAATGAACGCGTTGTCCGGACGTTTATCGCGAGCAAGCTCGCTCCTACAGTGTTAATAGCCACCGCCTCCACTGGGGCGGGAGGGTTCCCGGGCCTTTTGCTGCGTGTGACTCCATTGCGCGCAGGTCATGAAGCCCTTGTGGTCGACCATGCCGCGGCCATCGAAACTGACGTTGTATGCCTGCTGATGGCCTTCGTGAGTCAGTTTGTAGTCAAAGCAGGTACCGGGTTCAACGGTACGATCGGTGACCGCCAGGGGCTGGCCGCCGATTTGCCGGACTTGCTCGCGGGTCATGCCGGTGTCGACTTTCGCCACCAGCGGCTGGTCCTGATAGATCGAGTGGGTGCTGCAGCCTGTCAACGCGGTCAGTGCGACGACCAGCGTGAATAGAGGCCTGTTCATGGCAGCGCTCCCGCTATTGAGCCTTGTTGCGGCTAATGACTTTGGCTTTCACTTCCTCAGCATAGCCGGACAGTTTTTCTTCATCACCCTGAAACAAGGCACACAGTCTTTGCACGGCTTGCGCGTCGACTTCGCTGCCGAGCTGGCGCAACTGCTGTTCTATGCGCAAAAGCTCTACCGCCGACCAGCGCAAATCTGACGCAAGCCCTTGCAGATCACGCCGAAGTTGCTGTTCCGATTCGTTAAGCCACATGATGATCTCCTGAACGCTGCATTCCGCAATTTTAGACCCGTTTACCGGACCGGATGTTGTGTTCATCTGAATCAGCGGGGTTTCCTTTGGTCGGGAAAAGCGAACGGGAAAATGCGCTGTCTGCTCTAGGGGGCGTTCTCACGGCAGGACAATGTCAAATGACCGCCTGCAAGGAACTAACTGGGCGAAGTGATATCAATGACTCGCCGAATCGTCGGGATGGATGTGCGGTCAACGGCAAGCTACATTTTCTCTTTTCGAATTTAAGGAAGCAGCATGCGGATGTTGATGGGGGGAGTCGCGCTGGCATTGCTGGGCGGATGTTCGTTGCCGGCGTCGCTGGTACCGGGCGAGCCGAATTTCAGCAAGCACAGCGAGAAGACGCCAAAAGAGTATGCGGCGTGCGTTTTGCCCGCCTGGCAGACGGAAGTATCGAATACGACCCAGATTTCGATTTCCAACGGCTACCGGATCACCGCACCGAGCGTGATAACAGCCGATGAAGTGCTGGATATCGTGAAACACAAGGACGGCAGCCGGGTTTCGTTGTATCAGGGGCCGCCTTGGGCCAAATCCGGCGACCTGCGCAAAATCGTGCGCGACTGCCTGTAAGTGTGAGAGCGTGAAAATCGGTCACCCACCGTTTTGCGCCTGAACCGAGAGAAACCGGATACCTGGCGTGCATCCGGTTTTTTTATAGGTCTCAGTCTGAAAGGTGGGTCGCAGGAATGATCTGCTCACTGGCCTGGGCGCTGCTTTTCCTTTCCCGACGCTCGTTCATCCAGCTCTCCACCTTGACGCCGAATTCTGCCGGGGCCTTGCGCCCGAATTTCCTGGCGATGTCGAGGATGGTTTGCTGGGCGAGGGCCTCTTCCATGCGTTTTTGCGCAACCATCATCGCCCCATGGACCGCACACGGACCGTCCAGTGCCCATGCCGGCGGGGTGCCATCAAACACGGCGCAACGGCCACGGATCTCCCGACAGTCGAAGATCGACTTGCGACCGTCGATGGCGTTGACGATATCCAGCAGGGTGATTTCGTCGGCGGGCCGGGCCAGCTTGAAGCCTCCGCGCATGCCTTCGGTGGCAACCACCAGCTTGCCTTTGGCCAGCTTGGTGAAGATCTTCGCCAGATAGTCCAGGGGAACGCCTTGCAGTTCGGCCAGGTCGCGCACGCTCGCTTCGCGCGAATCGCCGCCGTTGCCGACGAGAAAAAGCAGGCAGTGGATGCCGTATTCGACACCTGCGCTGTAAAGAGACATACAAATCTCCGACTTGATTAGTCGCCAATTCTAGCAGCCGAGCCTAAGCCAGGCAACGAATCGTCGCGTCCTGAAATTTTTTTGTCCGCTCGAAAAGTCCTTGTCATGCACGTTCTTGAGGCTTTTCTGCCGAGGCATCGACGGGATCGATGGCAGCCATCCAAAAAAACCGGTTGCAGGATTTAACTTGGATCAATAGAGTCGTAGTTGTTCGGGCGGCACAGGTCGACCATTCTCGAAAAACACCGACTTGATGCCGGCTCCCGATGAGCGTGACTCACAACCCTTGTTTATCCCCTGGAGTTAAAGATGAAACAGCACATTCTGGTGATCGGCGCAGGTTTCGGTGGTATGTGGACCGCTTTGAGCGCCACGCGCCTGTTCGACATACATGGCCACAACGACGTTGAGGTGACCGTGCTGGCGCCCCAGGCCGAGCTGCGTGTGCGTCCGCGCTTCTACGAACCGAACGCCCACCAACTGGCTGCGCCGATCGGCGATCTGTTCGATGCTGTCGGGGTCAGGTTCATCAAGGGCGCGGCGCAGACCATCAATGTCGAGCAAAAACAGGTCGGCTATGTCGATGCCGCCGGTGCCCGACAGGTCTGCAGCTACGACAAACTCGTTCTGGCCACCGGCAGCGGCCTGGCTTCGCCAAACATTCCGGGCGTGGCCGAACATGCGTTCGACGTCGACCAGATCGAACAGGCCGTGCGCCTGGAAAACCACCTCAAGGCGCTGGCCAATCAGCCTGAAAGCAAGGCGCGCAACACGGTGGTGGTGGCCGGTGGCGGTTTCACCGGGATCGAAACGGCGACTGAAATGCCGACCCGCCTGCGGGCCATCCTCGGCGACCGTGCCGACATCAATGTGATCATCGTTGACCGTGGCGATAAAATCGGCGGCTCGATGGGCGAGGAAATCGCCGAATCGATCGTCGAGGCCAGTGTGGCAACCGGTGTGAAATGGCACCTGAAAGCCTCGGTCGTGTCGGTCGATGCCAACGGCGTCACCCTGTCCGACGGTGCGCGTATCGATGCCAGGACCGTGGTCTGGACCACCGGCGTTCGCGCCAGCTCCCTGACCGAACAGATCCCGGCCGAACGCGATCGCCTGGGCCGCCTGCATGTCGACGCTCACCTGAAAGTGATTGGCCAGGACGACATCTTCGCCACCGGCGACGTGGCTTACGCAGCCAGTGACGAGATCGGCAACTACGCCCTGATGACTTGCCAGCACGCGATTTCGCTGGGCCGTCATGCCGGCAACAACGTTGCAGCGCAGATCCTCGGTGTCGACCCGACGCCGTACAGCCAGCCCAAGTACGTGACCTGCCTGGACCTCGGCGCCTGGGGCGCGGTCTACACCGAGGGTTGGGACCGCCAGGTCAAGTTGGTCAAGCATGAGGCCAAGGCATTGAAGACCCAGATCAACACCCAGTGGATCTACCCACCGGCGGCAGATCGAGTCACCGCACTGGCTTCGGCGGATCCGATGATTCCTGTGGCTTGATTGATTCGAACATCGCGTCTGAACAAGACAATCCCGCTCGGGTTCGCCGAAGCGGGATTTTTTACGTCTCGATTGCCTGCGTGAAATTAACCGTGTATTTTTTCATGAAATTAAAAATACAAAATTTCACGAGGCCATATGTTTCAGCAATCCACCCGGCATGTCGCCAGTTACTACGCCCATAGCTGCGCCGATCGACTGGTCAATCGCACCGCACTGGAAGGTGAGCAAGACACCGAAGTGCTGATCATCGGGGCCGGTTTCAGTGGATTGCACACGGCGTTGCGCCTGGCGCTGGCCGGCAAGCGCGTGACCGTGCTCGAGGCCAGCCGGGTGGCCTGGGCCGCGTCCGGGCGTAATGGCGGGCAGGCGATTCTCGGTTGGTCGTGCGACATGCCACCGCTGGAAGCGGCGCTGGGATACGAGCGGGCGCGGCGATTGTGGGACGGCATGCGCTGGGCCGCGCGCGAATTGCGTGATCTGCCTGGCCGCCATGAGTTCGATTGCGACTATCGCGCCGGCCATCTCTGGACTTCGGTGATGCCGCGGCGAGTGGGGCTGCTGACCGAGTGGCAGCACGAGGCCAGCCACAAGTGGGGTCACGACAAACTGCAATTCATCCCCCGGCAACAGCTGCCGGAATGGGTGGCCAGCGAGCGTTATCAGGCCGGCCTGTTCGACCCCGAGGGCGGGCATTTGAACCCGCTGAAACTGGCGCTGGGTCTCGCGGATGCAGTTGAGCGGGCTGGCGGTCGTATCTACGAGCAAAGCAAGGCACTGAGTTATGGCGAGGAGGGCGAAGGCTTTGTGGTGACGACCGAACGCGGTCGTATTCGCGCCGATGTGCTGGTGCTGGCGTGCAACGCCTACCTCGATCGGCTCGACCCGCAACTGGCCAGTTGCGTGTTGCCGGTCGGCACCTATCAGGTCGCGACCGCGCCGCTCACCAAGGACCAGGCCACTGCGCTGCTGCCGAGCAACGTGTGCGTGACCGACAACCAGTTCGTGCTCGATTATTTCCGCCGCACCCCGGATAACCGCCTGCTGTTCGGCGGCGGTTGCACTTACCTGGGCGGGATGCCCAAGGACATCGCCGCGGCGACCCGGCCGTTCCTGGAGCGAGTGTTCCCGCAGCTCACGGGCGTGGCGCTGGAGTTTGCCTGGGGTGGACACATCGACCTGACCCTCAAGCGCACGCCGGATATCGGGCGGCGCGGCGATCTGTACTGGATGCAGGGCTATTCCGGGCATGGCGTGCTGCCGACACTGGCCGCGGCGCGGGCGGTGTCCGACGCGATCCTCGGTCAGCCCGACGAACTGTCCCTGTACCAGGGCCTGAACAACGGCAGTTTTCCCGGCGGCAAATACCTGGCCGCGCCGCTGGAAGCCATCGGCAAGGCCTGGTATCGACTGCGCGACAGCATTTGAAGCGACACTTTCTGGAAGCCTCAAGATGGACATGCAAGAAGAGATCTCGGCGCTGGCGATCCTGATCCAGGACCTGCGCAAGCACAAGAAGTACACCCTCAAGGAACTGGCGGACAAAATCGGCCGCTCCGTCGGTTTTCTGTCCCAGGTCGAGCGCGGCCTGTCGCGCCCGACGGTGGCGGATCTGACCGCGATCAGCGAAACCCTCGGCGTGCCGACCACCTATTTCTACAGCCTGCCCAAACCCATGGCGTTGTCCTGGGTCACCCGCCCGGACGAGCGCCGCACGCTGTACTACGCCGACGGCATCACCGACATCCTCGTTTCGCCAAAAATGCGCGCGTCGTTCTCGATGCTTGAAAGCCAGCTCGAACCCGGCGCCAGCAGCGGCGACCGGCACATGAAGGACAGCTCGGAGCAGGGCGGTTATGTCCTCGAAGGGCAACTGACCCTGTGGCTCGACGACAACGAACCGGTGACCCTGCATCCCGGCGACAGCTTTCAACTGGCCAGCCATGCGCACTGCCGCTACGGCAACCTGTCCGACCAACTGACCCGCGTGCTTTGGGTTTACACCTGATAACAACAAGGAACAAGACGATGGATGCCGTGTGCTCTGAACTGCTGGCCGAAGTTCGCAACTTCCGCCACTGCAACCCCGAAGTGCGTTATGTCGACCTGATCTCCCTGGACATTCCAGGGCATTTCTACGGCAAGCGCTACCCGATCGAGATGCTGGAGAAAGTCGCTGCCGGCAGTGCACTGAAACTGCCGCAAAACTGCGTGCTGCTCGGCACCCAGGGCGGGCTGTTCAAGATTGGTGACTACTGCTTCAACGATGGCGACCCGGATGCGTTGCGGCGTTTGGTGCCTGGCACCTTGAAGCTGGTGACTTGGGAAAAGCAGCCTCTGGGCCAGATGCTGATCACCTCCGACGGCACGGAAAAACCCATCGAATTCGAACCCCGTGAAGTGCTGGCCCAGGTGCTGAACCGCCTGCACCGCAAAGGGATTTTCCCGGTGGTGGCCTTCGAGCTGGAGTTTTACCTGTTCGACAGCCGCTTGAAGGACGGCCTGCCACAGTTCCCCCGCGATGAATTGACTGGCGACGCCGATGATCAGCCGAACATGCACATCGAACGCTTGTCGCGCTTCGCCCCGGTGCTCGATGAAATGGTCGAGACCGCGCGCGCCCAAGGCATCGATGCCACGGTGATTACCGCCGAACTCGGCCCGGGCCAGTTCGAAATCAACTTCGGCCATTGCGATGACGGCCTGCGTGCCGCCGACTGGGCCGCCCTGTTCTGTCGCAGCACCCGGGGGGTGGCGCTCAAGCACAACCTGCGCGCCAGCTTCATGGCCAAACCCTACTTGCAACACCCCGGCAGTGGCATGCACGTGCACGTCAGCCTGTATGACCAGGCCGGCAACAACCTGCTGGCGGCCAACGGTCAGCGGGCGCTGCGCCATGCCGTGGCCGGTTGCCTGGAGGTGTTGCCGCACTGCATGCCGATCTTTGCCCCGAACCACAATGCAATGCGTCGCTTGAGTGGCACGGTGAACGTGGCGTCCCGCGCCAGTTGGGGCTTCGAGGATCGCGATGCGTGCTTGCGCATTCCGGAGTCGGACGTCAAGAACCTGCGCATCGAACATCGCCTGGCGGGCGCCGATGCCAACCCGTATCTGGCGCTGGCGGCGATCCTGGTGGGGTTGGAGCAGGGCCTGGAAGGGGAGCGCGAGCCGATTGCACCGCTCAACGAAGACCGCAGCAGTGGCATCGATTTCCCGTTGGAAATGCTCGAAGCGGTGCAGTCCATGCAACATCATTCAGCCGTGCGCGAAGGCTTGGGGGCGGAGTTTGTGGACGTCTATTGCGAAAACAAACGGCAGGATCATCTGGCATTTCTGCATGACATCAGCGCGCGTGAGTACCGCTGGTTCTTGTAGTCACCCTTAGAAAATATGTGGATATATAAGGGCTTAGAGCGTTTAGTAACTGGATAGTGAATTAAAATATCTTGTTACAGGCCGAAATATTCCGTAATATCCGCGCCGCGTTCACCACCACGGTTTATGCATTTTTAAGTCCCGGGCGTCCATCAGCTGCCCGGGATTTTTTTTGCCTGATTTTTGTTGATTGCCATTGGTGGCGAGGGAGCTTGCTCCCGTTGGGCTGCGTAGCAGCCCTAAAAATCGGAATTCATACTGTCAGGCGTCAATTGGGTTCGCTTCGCGACCCTACGGGAGCAAGCTCCCTCGCCACAGATTGTGTGCGCCGCTTCATCAGCCAGTAATAACTCACCGCCGGCACCAGCAACCCGACCACCCACGCCAGATCCACCCCGTCCAGCGCCGTGGCCACCGGGCCGACGTACAGCGTGGTGTTCATGAACGGAATTTCCAGGGCGATCGCCAGCAGGAAACTGCCGCAGGCAATCCGGTTGACTCGCCCGTAGATCCCGTCCAGGTCGAAGATGTCGTCAATCCGGTACTGGCCTTTGCGCAGGCAGTAGTAGTCCACCAGATTGATCGCTGTCCACGGGATCAGGAAGTAGCTCATGAAGAAGATGAAGTTCAGGAAGAAGTTGATGAAGTCGTCCTGACTGATGGTGCACAGGGCCGTGGCCACCAGGCTGATCAGCAGCATGAACACACCGCGCACCCGCGGCGTCACCTTGAGTCGGGCGAATGGCTCGATCACGGTGATGGTCGACATGAACGCGCCGTATAGGTTGAACACGTTGATCGACACCTGGCCATAGACGATGAAGGCGAACAGCAGTACTGCGCCAGTGCCGAACAGACCGGCGACATGCCCGCCGACGTTGCTGGAAAAGTTGCCGATGCCGACGCTCAGGATCGCCCCGAGAATCATCATCCACGCACCACCGCTGACCGTGCCGGCGTAGCTGTACCAGAACACTTGCGCAGTCGGTGTGTGGCTCGGCAGGTAGCGCGAGTAGTCGGCGACATAAGGCGCGTAGGACAGTTGCCAGGTCACGGCGATGCTCACCGCCACCAGGAACTTCGACAACGAGAAACCGGTCGGCAGCCATTGTTCGACCGGGATCGGCAACTGCAAGGCGAGCACCGTGGCGGCCACGAACACCACCAGCGACAGGATCGACAGCAGCTTCTGCAAGCGGTGAATCAACCGATAGCCATAGAGGGCGACGACAAAGCACAACGCGCCGATCAGGTAGATGTTGCCGGACATCGGCAGCGGGCTGACGGACTCCAGCGCCTGGGCCGCGAGCAAGGTGTTGCTGACGAAAAAACCCAGGTAAATCAGCATCACGAACAGCAGCGGCAACACCGCCCCCAGCACGCCGAATTGCGCCCGGCTCTGGATCATCTGCGGAATGCCCAGCTTCGGTCCCTGGGCCGAGTGGGAGGCCATGAAAATCGCCCCCAGCAACGAGCCGACAATGATCGCCAGCGCACTCCAGAACAGGTTGAGCCCCATCACCACCGGCAACACGCCGGAGGCGATGGTGGTGATGTTCATGTTGGCGCCGAACCAGATATAGAACAGCGAACCCGGTTTGCCGTGGCGTTCGGTGTCGGGGATGAAATCGATGCTTCTTTTTTCGACTTGCATGGCGATCACTCCTGAGTCCGGACGAGACGGGATTGCAGACGGGCGATGGTGCTTTGCAGCTCATGGGGCTGGTGGGCAAACAAGTCCGGACGCTCGGGGATCAGGCTCAGGTAGTCGCGCTGTTCCAGGGCGCGCAGGCATTCGGTCGTGGTAAGGATTTCCAGTGAGTAGACCCAGTTGGCCATGATCAGCAGGGCCGAATAATGCCCGGCCTCGGTGGTCGTGGTGCAGGCATCGCTGACCAGGCGCACGCGATAGCCCAGGGCAAAGGCATCGAACACGCTGGTCAGGACGCAGACGTCGGTCAACACGCCGCAGATGATCAGCGTGTCGACCTCCATGGCCCTGAGTCGGGCATCGAGGTCGGTGCGGTGAAAGGCACTGTACCGGCCCTTGTCGATGACCCATTCACCAGACTGCGGCGTCAGCGACTCGATGATTTCCACTTGCCGGGTGCCGGCGCGGTAGCTGCCGGGGCCACAGTCGGCGGCCAGGGGTTCGCCGGGGGGCAGGTCACTGCCGTCGGCCTGATTGACGTGACGGGTATAGATGACAGGCATCCGCTGATGGCGGGCGGTATCGAGCAAGGCGGCGGTATGGGCGACCACCCTGTCGAGGTTCTCCAGGACGAAACCGTCCTCCTGCTGCATGTCGATGATCAACAGCGCGTTGTTATTGTTCATTGGGCAAACCTGATCAAAGGCGAATACAAAGCACCGCACGAGACGCGGGGTGCGTGATTGGCTGTTCGGGTGGGCTCAGTGAACTATTTGCCAGAAGCCGTTCTGCTTGGCCGAAACGCTGGCGCGCAGGCGCTTGAAATGCAGGTGCGAGGCGGTCCATTCACCGCGCAGGTAAGCCCGCGCGGCGCCGGAGGGAAGGGCGAGTGATGGGAGACGATCAGTGATCATTGGAATCGACTCTTGTGGGGGCGCGCTTGCTTCCACAGGACAAATGCGTACCTGTAGGAGCGAGCTTGCTCGCGAAAAACTCTGGACAACGCGTTCATTCAGATGGTCCGCGTTATCGTTGGCGTCCATCGCGAGCAAGCTCGCTCCTACAGTTGATGTCGCGGGGCGGCGTAATCAGCGAAACGCTGGCACCACATGCTTGATAAACAGCTCCAGGGATTTTTTCTTCTGCGCGTGGGGCAGGCTGTTATCGCACCAGAAGCTGAATTCGTCCACGCCCAGTTCCTGGTAGTACTTGATGCGCGGAATGATTTCTTCCGGGGTGCCGATCATGGCGGTCTTGTGCAGGCTCTCGAGTTCGAACTCGGGGCGACCGGCGAATTTCTCTTCCGGGCTCGGTGCGAGGAAGCCGTTGACCGGGGTGGTCTTGTTGCCGAACCAGGCATCGAAGGTGCGATAGAACTTCGAGATCGCCTTGGCCCCGACTTTCCAGCCTTCTGGATCGTCGGCGGTGTGCACGTGTGTGTGTCGCAACACCATCAGTTGCGGGCGTGGCACGTCCGGGTTGTTGTCCAGGGCGGCCTGGAATTTGTTCTTCAGGTCGAGGACTTCCTCGTCGCCTTTCATCAGCGGCGTGACCATGACGTTGCAGCCGTTGGCCACCGCGAAGTTGTGCGAGTCCGGGTCGCGGGCGGCGATCCACATCGGCGGGTTCGGTTGCTGGATCGGCTTGGGCACGCTGGTGGAGGTCGGGAATTTCCAGATGTCGCCGTCATGGGCGTAGTCGCCGTTCCACAAGGCCCGCACCACCGGAACCATTTCCCGCAACGCCTGGCCGCCGGAGGAGGCTGGCATGCCGCCGGCCATGCGGTCGAATTCGATCTGGTAGGCCCCACGGGCCAAACCGACTTCCATGCGGCCGTTGCTGATCACGTCGAGCAACGCGCATTCACCGGCCACCCGCAGCGGATGCCAGAACGGCGCGATGATGGTGCCGGCACCCAGGTGAATGGTGGTGGTCTTGCCCGCCAGATAAGCCAGCAACGGCATCGGGCTCGGCGAAATGGTGTACTCCATGGCGTGGTGCTCGCCGATCCACACAGTGCTGAAACCACCGGCTTCGGCCATCAGCGTCAGTTCGGTCAGGTCTTCGAACAACTGGCGGTGGCTGACGCTTTCGTCCCAACGTTCCATGTGTACGAACAGGGAAAACTTCATGACGCTTACCTCGGATCTTTTGTTGTTGGCCTGTCGACTGCGGGCCTGATGGTTATTGGTATACCATAATACATGATTTCCGCAAATGACTTATCTTCGCGGCTAACGCTAACCAGTGTGGGAGCGGGCTTGCTCGCGAAAGCGAACTTCCAGGCGGCATATGTGTTGACTGACACTCCGTCTTCGCGAGCAAGCCCGCTCCCACAGGGGGATGCGGTGATTCAGAGGGTTCAGGCCAGAACGGGCAGGGCACCCATCTTGCCGTGGCAATACACCAGTGGCCCGTTGCTCTGCTGGGGCACGATCAGGTTCTTCACCGCGCCGACCATGATGGCGTGGTCGCCGCCTTCATATTCGCGCCACAACTCGCATTCGATGACCGCCGTGGCGTTGGCCAGAATCGGGTTGCCCAACTCGCTGAGCGTCCACTCGATCCCCTGGGCCTTGTCCTTGCCTTTGCGCGCGAAGGCATAGGCTTCGCTTTGCTGGCCGCCGGACAGCACGTGGATCGCAAAGCGCTTGTTCCTGATCAGGACCGGGTAGGAGTCGGAGCTGTAGTTGGGGCAGAACAGCACCAGGGCCGGGTCCATCGACAGCGAGCTGAAGGCGCTGGCGGTCAGGCCGACGATTTGCCCATCTTCATCGAGCGTAGTGATCACGGTCACTCCGGACGGGAACGAGCCCATGACTTGTTTGTAGATGGCGGCATCGATCATTGGACGGTCCTCGGGTGGTGTGACGCTGTTTTTATGTGTTTATAGGTCTGATGGTATACCGTAATACATCGATTGCAAGGTCTTTTTGAGTGAACCGATAAACGTACTGCTTTCGTCGGAAACCCAATGATTGCTGGGCTATTGGCTAACAAATGTGGGCGTGAATCGGGCAGGATGCCGGTTCAGAGGCTTGTTCAAAGACCGGATCAGTCTTGTTTAAAGTTTGGAATACCATAATATGGTCCGCATCTGAGGGGCGGCCAGAGAGTCCCCCCGGTTTGGCTTCATACAAAGATAAGAACAGACAAACTCGAGTTCATGCACATGTCCCAGATGTCCCGGCAAGATCCGTTGATCGAGAACCATACGGTCGACTACGTTCCACTCGCAGAGCGCCATGGGAAGGCCCGCGATCTTTTCACCCTGTGGTTCAGCACCAACATCGCGCCACTGCCCATCGTCACCGGCGCCATGGTGGTCCAGGTGTTCCACCTCAACCTGTTCTGGGGCCTGCTGGCGATTGCCCTCGGGCACATGGTCGGCGGTGTGGTGATTGCGCTGGCGTCGGCCCAGGGGCCGTGCATGGGCATTCCGCAAATGGTCCAGAGTCGTGGTCAGTTCGGCCGCTATGGCGCGCTGCTGATCGTGTTCTTCGCCGCGTTGATCTACATCGGCTTCTTCATCTCCAACATCGTGTTGGCTGGCAAATCGATCGTCGGCATTGCGCCGTCGGTTCCGGTGCCGGCCAGCATTCTCATCGGCGCACTCAGCGCCACGGCCATCGGGGTGATCGGTTATCGCTTCATCCACACCCTCAACCGCATCGGCACCTGGGTCATGGGCAGCGCGTTGCTCGCCGGTTTCCTCTACATCTTCGCCCATGACCTGCCGGCGGACTTCTTCACTCGCGGCGGATTCAACCTGTCGGGCTGGCTGGCCACGGTCTCGCTGGGCATCATCTGGCAGATCAGTTTCTCGCCGTATGTGTCGGACTACTCGCGCTACCTGCCGGCGGACATCGGCATCACCCGGCCGTTCTTCGCCACTTACCTGGGGGCGACCCTGGGCACGATCCTGTCGTTCACCTTCGGTGCCGTGGCGGTACTGGCGACGCCCGAAGGCACCGAGGCGATGGCGGCGGTCAAGCAGTCCACCGGTTGGCTGGGGCCGATCCTGATGGTGCTGTTCCTGCTTAACATCATCAGCCACAACGCCCTGAATCTGTATGGCGCGGTGCTGTCGATCATCACCTCGATCCAGACCTTCGCCAGCCAGTGGACGCCGAGCATCAAGGTGCGCGTGGTGTTGTCGGGCATTATCCTGGCGGGTTGCTGCGTGGTGGCGCTGGGTGCCTCGGCGAACTTCATTTCGCAGTTCATCGGCCTGATTCTGGCGCTGTTGCTGGTGCTGGTGCCCTGGGCGTCGATCAACCTGATCGACTTCTACCTGATCAAGTGTCGCCGCTACGACATCGCCTCGATCTTCCGCGCAGACGGCGGCATCTACGGGCGTTTCAACCTGCACGCGATCATCGCCTACTTCATCGGCATCATCGTGCAGTTGCCATTCGCCAACACTTCACTGTATGTCGGGCCATACGCCAATCTGGTAGACGGCGCGGACCTGTCGTGGCTGGTGGGGCTGGTGGTGACATGCCCGTTGTATTACTGCCTCGCTACGCGCAGCCAGGCGCAGGAAAGCCGTGCGGTGAAGTTCGGCTACACCGACTGAGGCAAAATCGTTTGATGTTCGATTGAAAATGCCCGGCGCGTCGCCGTCACTGTAGGAGCGAGCTTGCTCGCGATGGACGTTAACGATACCGCGTGTTTACTGACTAAACGCAGCGCTCTTGAGTCCATCGCGAGCAAGCTCGCTCCTACAGTGACGGTAACGTGTCGGGCATTTTTGTGTTCGCTGATTGCTCATCACTGCTTGAACGCATTCAGGCCGCGTTGTACCGCTGGCCTGGCTTCGACCGTGTCGAACCAGCGCGATAGCCGTGGAAGCAGCTTCCAGTCCAGCCGGTCACGGAATGCCATGGCGATGGTGAACGCCGAAATGTCGGCCATGGAAAACTGTTCGCCGGCCATGAATCCGCCGGTCAAAAAACGTTCCGAGTAGGTCAGTTGTTCGATCACCCGCAGATCGATGATCGCCGCCGCTTTGTCCTGCCCTTCCTTGTGCAGAAAAAACGCGGCATGGCTGGGGGCGATGACATCGGTCACGAAAAAGAAATAGCGATCGATCACTCGGGTGCGCACAGGTCCCGGCTGCGCCGGTGCCAGCTTTCCGGGGGCAATGGAGTCGGCGTACTGGATGATGGCGTTGGACTGGTTGATGACCAGCGGCGGTGTCGTCCCGTGATCGATCAGGGTCGGCACTTTCCCGGCCGGGTTAAGCGCCAGGAAGTCCGGCCCGCGGTGCTCCTGCGCATACAGGTCGAGCTTGCGTGCCGTGTAGGCGATGCCCGACTCTTCCAGGGCGATCGCGGCCCGCAGACTGTTGCCGGTACTGGCGCCGAACAGCTCTATCCGATCGTTCATGGGCATTGCTCCTTGAGTGCACACAGGCAGCCAGTGAACACTGCCGATGAGGTCAGTATGATGAAAATCCGCCGCACCGATATTCAACAACAGTGATCGTCCATACCCCTGCGCGACAAGCCGTATCCCTCTACGAAAACGACTTTCACCGCGTTTGATAATAGCCTGCCGGGCAATACACCTGCGACTTCGCTTCGCTCCCACAGAAAAAACGATGTATGGGTTGGCCGCCGCACTGTCGGTGAAACGCCTCGCGACGCTGATCAATGCGGACAGGTATTTTGGCCGTTTCGATCTCCTTTTGGCCTGACTCACGCTGTGAACCGGCCCCGCCCTCGGCAAGAATCACAACCAGAAGCTGACTTCCTTGCCCTTGGCTATTTTCAAGGCCGCTGCCGTGTACAGAACATAAAAACCATCGAACTCACGCCACACTTGGGGAAATGATCCATGGACTCAATGAAACGCATACTGGGCGCCACCGTTTGCGGACTGTCGCTGCTGGCCAGTGCGGTGCACGCCGAAACGCGCGAATTGCGGGTGTACAACTGGGCAGACTACATCCTGCCGTCCGTACCCAAGGATTTTGCCCGGGACACCGGGATCAAGGTGACCTGGGACACCTTCGACACCAACGAGTCCCTGGAAGCCAAGCTGCTCACCGGCAACTCGGGCTACGACCTGGTGGTGCCCTCGAACCAGTTCATCGAAACCCAGATCAAGGCCGGCGTGTTCCAGAAACTCGACAAGTCCAAACTGCCGAACTGGTCGCACCAGGACCCGGCGTTGCTCAAGCTGCTGGACAAGAACGACCCGGGTAACCAGTACGGCGTGCCCTACATGTACGGCACCGTGCTGATCGGTTTCAACCCGGCCAAGGTCAAGGCGGCGCTGGGCGAGAATGCGCCGGTGGACAGCTGGGACCTGGTGTTCAAGCCCGAGAACATGGAGAAGCTCAAGGCCTGTGGCGTCGCGATGCTCGACTCGCCGTCGGAGATCCTGCCGCTGGCCCTGCATTACCTGGGGCTGGACCCGAACAGCCAGAACCCGGATGACTACGAAAAAGCCAAGGCGCTGATGCTCAAGGTCCGCCCTTACGTCACCTACTTCAACTCCGCCAAGTACATGACCGACATCGCCAACGGCGATATCTGCGTGGCCATCGGGTATTCCGGCA
This sequence comes from Pseudomonas sp. ACN5, assembly GCF_002303975.1. Lineage (NCBI taxonomy): Bacteria > Pseudomonadati > Pseudomonadota > Gammaproteobacteria > Pseudomonadales > Pseudomonadaceae > Pseudomonas > Pseudomonas sp. ACN5. The sequence goes on from NZ_MRCP01000020.1 coordinate 51,285, forward strand.
GCTTCTATCAGTTCGGCAACCGCGCCAAAGAGGCGGGCAACGGTGTGGTCGTCGACTGGCGCCTGCCGAAAGAGGGCGCGCCGATCTGGTTCGACACCTTCGCCATCCCCAAAAGCGCCAGGAACGTCGAAGAGGCCCACGAATTCCTCAACAACCTGCTGGACCCGAAAGTCATCGCGCCGATCAGCGACTTCCTCGGTTACCCGAATGCCAACAAGGACTCGCTGGCGCTGATCAACAAGGACATCACCGGCAACCCGAACCTGACACCGACCAGCGAGGCATTGAAGACGCTGTACGTCGTGCAGCCATTGCCGCAAAAGCTCGAGCGGGTGCGCACGCGGGTGTGGACCAGCATCAAGTCTGATCAGTAACACTGGGGTATTTTTGTGAGATCCCTGTAGGAGCGAGCTTGCTCGCGATGGTCGTTAACGATAACGCGTGTTTACTGGCTAAACGCGGCGCTCTTAAGTCCATCGCGAGCAAGCTCGCTCCTACAGGTCGTCCTGTGTCGAATTTATCGAAAAAACTCCCCCGGCGTTTCACCAAACTGCTGACGAAACGCCGCAATAAACGCCGACGTTGAGTCGTAGCCGCAGGCCAGTGCGACGTCGGTCACTCGCTCGCCCTGTTCCAGCGGTGTCAGGGCGCCGAGCAGGCGCAAGCGCTGGCGCCAGGCGCGAAAGGTCAGGCCGGTGTCGCGCAGGAACAGGCGACTGAGGGTTTTCTCGGTGACGCCGAACTGGTCGCTCCAGTGACTGAGGGTGGTTTGTTGCTCGGGGTGCGACTCCAGGCTTTGCGCGATTTGCCGCAATCGGCTGTCCTGGGGCAGCGGCAGCATCAGGTCGATCTGGGGGGCCTCAGCCAACTGATCGAGAATCACCTGGGCCAACCGGCCGTGTGCGCCATCCTGGTCGTATTCCACCGGAACCTGACTGAAGGCACGGATCAACTCGCGCAACAGATCGCTGACCGCCAACACATGACAGCCCGGCGGCGCCCAGGTCGAGACGCTGCAATCGATGTACAGGCTGCGCATTTCCGTGCGCGGCGAACTGAACACCCGGTGCGGCATGCCCGCCGGAATCCACACCGCACGCTCCGGCGGGGCCACGAAGCGCCCGATGCCGGTCTGGATTTCGAGCACGCCCTGGATCGCATAGGACAGCTGCACCCACGGGTGGCTGTGGCGCCGGGTCAGGGCGCGATTGGGCAGCGATTCGGTACGGCCGTAGAGCGGCCTTGGCAGGCTGGACAGCCCGGGAATACTGCGCCGGATACTTTTGTCATGTCCTTTAGGCGGCATCGGTGGGCTCATCGGCGTTAGTCGGTAATATCCAGTCACGTTAGAGTCGCTTTCACGTACTGGCAACCCCCGGATGATCAACCCATGACGCGCCCCCGTTTGTTACCCGACAACTTCACCCTGACCCTGATCGGCGTGGTCGCGCTCGCCAGCCTGCTGCCTGCCAGCGGCCAGGTCGCGGTCGGTTTTGGCTGGCTGACCAACATCGCCATCGCGCTGCTGTTTTTCCTGCATGGCGCCAAGCTGTCCCGCGAGTCGATCATTGCCGGTGCCGGGCACTGGCGCCTGCATTTGCTGGTGTTCAGCCTGACCTTCGTGCTGTTCCCGCTGCTCGGCCTGGCGCTCAAGCCGCTGCTGTCACCGCTGATCGGCAACGACCTGTACATGGGCATGCTGTACCTGTGTGCGCTGCCCGCCACGGTGCAGTCGGCGATTGCCTTTACTTCGCTGGCGCGGGGCAACATCCCGGCGGCGATCTGCAGCGCGGCGGCGTCGAGCCTGTTCGGGATTTTCCTCACACCCTTGCTGGTGACCCTGCTGCTCAATGTGCACGGCGAAGGCGCCTCGACCCTCGACGCCATCCTCAAGATCAGCGTGCAGTTGCTGCTGCCGTTCATAGCCGGGCAGATCGCGCGGCGCTGGATCGGCAACTGGGTGGCGCGCAACAAGAGTTGGCTGAGGTTCGTCGATCAGGGTTCAATTTTGCTGGTGGTCTACGGCGCGTTCAGCGAAGCGGTGATCGAAGGCCTCTGGCACCAGATTCCGTTGCTGGACCTGGTTGGGCTGGTGGTGGCGTGCTGCGTGGTCCTGGCGCTGGTGTTGGTGGCCTCGACCGTACTGGGCAAGGCGTTCGGCTTCAATCAGGAAGACCGCATCACCATTCTTTTCTGCGGCTCGAAGAAAAGCCTGGCGACCGGTGTGCCGATGGCGCAGGTGTTGTTTGCCGGTAGCACCATTGGCGTGTTGATCCTGCCGTTGATGCTGTTCCACCAGATTCAACTGATGGTCTGTGCGGTGCTGGCGCAGCGTTTTGCCAATCGCCCGGAATCGATTCCGCAACTGATGGCCCAGGTCGATCCCTGAAAATCCCGGAAAACTGTAGGGGCCAGCCTGCTGGCGATGGACTCAAGAGCGCCGCGTTTATCCGGTTAACACGCGTAATCGTTAACGAACATCGCAGGCAAGCCAGCTCCCACAGGGGACCGTGCCCACGCTGAAACTGTAGGAGCCAGCTTGCTGGCGATGGACTCAAGGACGCCGCGTTTATCCGGTTAACACGCGTAATCGTTAACGAACATCGCTGGCAAGCCAGCTCCCACAAGGGACCGCGTCCGCGACGTTTTTCACGCAATACCTGTAGGAGCCAGCTTGCTGGCGATGGACTCAAGCGCGCCGCGTTTATCCAGTTCACACGCGTTATCGTTGACGACCATCGCAGGCAAGCCAGCTCCCACAGGGGACCGTGCCCACGCTAAAACTGTGGGAGCCAGCTTGCTGGCGATGGACTCAAGGACGCCGCGTTTATCCGGTTAACACGCGTAATCGTTAACGACCATCGCTGGCAAGCCAGCTCTTACATTACTGCTTGTCAGCCGCCAATGGCGGGGTGCGCGGCGGGATCATGCGTTTGCTGCCGGTGGACTCGAACGCCGATGCCAGGTGCAGCAGTGACGAGTCGTCATAGGCGCGCCCGGCAAAGGTCAGGCCGACCGGCATGCCGATGTCCGGCATCACGCCCATCGGCACGGTGACCGTTGGCACGCCGAGGTGGCGGATGGCGAGGTTGCCGTTGGCGACCCATATACCGTTGCTCCAGGCGATATCCGCCGAATGCGGATCGACATCGGCATTCGCCGGCGCTACATCGGCGACCGTCGGGAACAGCACCGCGTCGAGGCCCAGGCGATCCATCCAGTCTTCCAGATCGATCTTGCGGGTCTTCTCCAGTCCGCGCAGGCCGTCGGGCACTGTGCTGATCTGGTCCCACGGCGTGATGCCGCGCTCGGCCATGCGCACGTATTCGTCCATGCCGGCGACCAGGTCGCCCTCGCGGTTGGGCAGGGTGCCCGGGTCGTGAGGGAAGATCAGCGGGCCGTCGACATCGACCAGGCGATTCAATTTCGGATCGCCGTTGGCCTGCAGGAAGTCATCGAACGCCCAGGCGGTCAGGTCCCACAGTTCATGGTGCAGGAATTCCTTGGAGACGATGCCGCGATTGAACACGGTTGGCGCGCCAGGACGATCGCCTTCGCAATTGGAGACCAGCGGGAAGTCCACGTCGATCACTTGCGCACCGGCGTCTTCGAGGGCCTTGCGCGCCTGTTCCCAGAGGCCGATCACCGAAGGACGGGTGTTGATGCGCTGGCCGGTCGGGCCACCGATGCCCGGCGCTTCGGAGGTGCCGGCTTCAGGGTCGGCGTTGATGTACATGCGCGGAACGCCGAACTTCTTGCCTTTGAGCGCTTCGCTGTTCGCCGCCAGCGCGGCATAGGATTGCGGGCGTACCTCGGACGATTTCGGAATGGGCACCCAGGGTTGCAGGCGCCACAGATCGCCACGGGTGTCCGGGTCATCGGCGACCACCACGTCGAGCACTTCGAGCAGGTCGGCCATGGTCCGGGCAAACGGCACGACCACGTCCATGGTCGGGGTCAGCGGCCAGTTGCCGCGTACCGAGATCACGCCGCGCGAAGGGGTGTAGGCGCACAACCCGTTGTTCGAGGCCGGGCCGCGACCACTCGACCAGGTTTCTTCCGCCAGACCGAAAGCGGCGAAACTTGCCGCGGTGGCCGTGCCGGCACCGTTCGACGAACCGGAGGCGAAAGGGGCGGTGAGGTAGCCGGCGTTGTACGGGCTCTCGGCACGGCCGTAGACGCCGCGCTGCATCCCGCCGTTGGCCATCGGCGGCATGTTGGTCTTGCCCAGGCAGATCGCCCCGGCGGCGCGCAGGCGCTCGATGGTGAACGCATCGCGATAGGCGATCAGGTCCTTGAAGGCCGGGCTGCCGGAAGCGGCGGTGAGGCCCTTGACCAGATAACTGTCCTTGGCGGTGTAAGGGATGCCGTCCAGCGGACCCAGCGTCTGGCCCTTGGCGCGACGGGCGTCGGCGGCCTGTGCTTCGGCGAGAGCCTCGGGGTTGCGCACCACCACCGCGTTCAGTGCCGTGGGCGTCTCGGGGCCGTCATAGGCGTCGATCCGCGCGAGATAGGCCTGGACCAGTTCAACCGAGGTGGTCTGGCCGGATTCGAGCGCGGCGCGCAGCTCGGCAATGGAAACTTCGGTGACTTCGATCATGCTGCCACCGCCGCTTGCAGGTGGAGGGTCCCAAACACTTCACTTTTCTCGAAATGGACTTTCATATCGTTATTCTCGTTGCACTGTGTGGCACGACAGGGTCGGGTGTTAAAAATACTGAGCACTATTTAGCATTAAACCGGGACTTTAGGAATCCGTTGTCCAATTTATCTTACAGGCGACTTCACGCCATCCCTGGAACCTGTAGGAGCCGGCTTGCCGGCGATGGGCTCAAGTGCTCCACGTTTATCCAGTTTGCGTGTCATCGTTAAAGTCCATCGCGAGCAATCGAGCGTCGACCGGCTGCTCCTACAGAAGAGCAAAAAAAGGCCACCACAACCCGACGTTGTGGTGGCCCGAGGGTGACGCATTATAGTGGCCCGCGCGCGCAGGCCAATGGATCAGTGAGCGCCGGCAGCCTTGTTCAGGTCACTTTCGGCCCATTCGGTGTAGACGCAGGCATCGGCGGTGGCCCAACGCACCCGCACCGGGTCACCGGCCTTGAGCGGCATGCCGGCGGCGGACAGTGCCTTGACCGTCATCGAGGTGCCGCCGGCAGTGATCACGCTGCAGGTCTGGCTTTCGCCGAGGAACAGCACTTCCACGACTTTGGCCGAGACTTCGTTCCAGCCGGCGGCCAGCGGTTCGGCCAGGGCTTGTTCATTGCTCAGGGCCAGGGCTTTTTCCGGGCGTACCATCAGCAGCACGTCTTGGTCGGTGTGCAGGCCGGCGGTGAGTCGGATCGACAGCGGTTGCCCCTCGAAGGTCGCCACCGCATTGCCCTGGGCCTTGAGCTTGAGAAAGTTGGAGTTGCCCAGGAACGAGGCGACAAAGGCGTTCGGCGGGTTCTGGTACAGGTCATAACCGCTGCCCAGGCCAACGATCTTGCCGTGGCTGAAAATCGCGATGCGCTGGGACAGGCGCATGGCTTCTTCCTGATCGTGGGTCACGTAGACGATGGTGATGCCCAGGCGCCGATGCAGCTGGCGCAGTTCATCCTGCAAGTCTTCGCGCAGTTTTTTGTCCAGCGCGCCGAGGGGTTCGTCCATCAGCAAAATGCGTGGTTCGTAAACCAGTGCCCGGGCGATGGCGACGCGTTGCTGCTGGCCACCGGACAGTTGCGAAGGGCGGCGATGGGCAAATTGCTCAAGCTGCACCAGCTTGAGCATCGCATCGACCCGGCGTTCGCGTTCGGCGGCAGCCAGTTTGCGGATGGTCAGCGGGAAGGCGATGTTGTCGCGCACCGACAGGTGCGGGAACAGCGAGTAGCGCTGGAACACCATGCCGATGTCGCGCTTGTGCGGCGGCACGTTGACCAGCGACTGGCCGTTGACCAGGATCTCGCCGCTGCTCGGCGTTTCGAAGCCGGCGAGCATCGACAGCGTGGTGCTTTTGCCCGAGCCGCTGGAGCCGAGGAAGGTGAGGAATTCACCGTCCTTGATGTCCAGCGAGATGTTGTCCACGGCGGCAAAGTCGCCGTAGTGCTTGTTCAGGTTACGCAGGCTGACCAGGGGTTTGTCATTTTGCTGCGCGGAATCTTTGATCACTGCACTCATGTCGTACTCCTGGCGCTCAAGCGCTGATTTCGTTGCGCCGGCGCAGAGCGGCGGCGATCACCATGACCAGTACCGAGAGGCCGATCAGCAGCGTCGAGGCGACGGCGATCACGGGCGTCAGGTCCTGGCGCAGGGTGGTCCACATTTTCACGGGAAGGGTTTGCAGGGTCGGGCTGGCCATCATCACGCTCAGCACCACTTCATCCCACGAGACGAGGAAGGCGAAGAGGGCGCCGGCCACCATGCCCGGGCGGATCGCCGGGAAGGTCACCTTGAACACCGCTTGCAGGCGCGAGGCGCCGCAGATCACCGCTGCATCCTCGATCGACTGATCGAACAACTTCAGCGAGTTGATGATCGAGATGATGGTGAACGGCAACGCCACGATCACATGGCTGACCACGAAAGCGAACATGGTCCCGGTGTAACCGAGTTTCAGGAACAGCGCGTACACCGCCACGGCGATGATCACCAGCGGCACGATCATCGGCAGGGTGAACAGGCCGTAGAGCATTTCCCGGCCAGGGAAGCGGCCACGCACCAGGGCGAACGCGGTCGGCAGGCCCAGCGCGACGGCAAAGAACGTCGTCAGCACCGCCACCTTGAGGCTGGCCATCGCCGCGTTCATCCAGTCGGCGTTGGAGAAGAACTGGCCGTACCATTTCAGCGTCCAGCCCGGCGGCGGGAACACCAGCCATTGCGACGAGCCGAACGACAGCAGCACGATGAACACGATCGGCAGCAGCAGGAACAGACCGATCAGCCCGGTGGTGGCATAGAGGCCGAAGCGCATCCGGCGGCTCATGGCATTGGGGGTCAGGAGCATGACGGCTTACCTCGCGTTGCTGGCGCCAACCGGGGATTCCGGCTGGAGCTTCAGGTAGAAGTAGAACAACACCAGCGTGATCACGATCAGCAACGCGGCGCCGGCGCTGGCCAGGCCCCAGTTGAGGAACGACTGCACCTGCTGAATGATGAACTCGGGCAGCATCATGTTCTGCGCACCGCCCAGCAGCGCCGGGGTCACGTAGTAACCGAGGGACATCACGAACACCATCAGGCCGCCGGAGAACAGCCCCGGCCGGCACAGCGGCAGGAACACCCGGAAGAAGTTGGTCCAGGGGCTGGCGCCGCAGATCGAACCGGCCTGCAGGATCATCGGGTCGATGGCCTGCATGGTCGCCTGCAACGGCAGCACGATGAACGGGATCATGATGTAGCTCATGCCGATCACCACACCGGTGAGGTTGTGCACCATCTCCAGCGGTTGATCGATGATGCCCATGGCCATCAGCGCCTTGTTGATCACCCCGGAGGCTTGCAGCAACACCAGCCAGGAATAAGTGCGGGCGAGCAGGCTGGTCCACATCGACAACAGCACGATGTTGAGGATCCAGCGCCCCCATCCGCGCGGCACCAGGGTGATCGCCCAGGCCAGCGGGAAGCCCAGCAACAGGCTGAACAGCGTGACCAGGCCCGCCACCGAGAAGGTGTTGAGCAGGACCCGGGCATAGGCCGAGTTGGCGAACAGTTGCTCGTAGTTGCCCAGGCCCGGCACCGGTTCCAGCACGCCGCGCAGCAGCAGCCCAATCAGCGGCGCGAGAAAGAACAGGCCGAGAAACAGCAGGGCGGGGACCAGGTTACTGGCGCCACGCCAACGCTGTTTCAGCGACGGCGAGGCTTGCTTTGCAAGGGGCTGGCCGACTGCCGGACCGGCAGCGCCGATGGCGCTCCCGGAGGCCGTGGAAGGACGAGGCGCGGTTGCCGTCATTTTCATTTGACCAGCCATTCGTTCCACCGTGTCGCAATGGCCGGACCGTTCTTGGCCCAGTATGCGAAATCAAGAGTGATCTGATCCTTTGCATAAGCGGTCGGCAGGTTCGGGGCCAGCGCCGAGTCCAGGCGCGCCACGCTGTCGACGTTGACCGGGGCGTAGGCGGTCAGGTTGGAGAAGTCGGCCTGTCCTTTGGCGCTGCTGGCGTTGGCCAGGAACTTCATCGCCGCGTCCTTGTTTTTCGAACCCTTGGGAATGACCAGGATGTCGGCCATGACCAGGTTCTGCTTCCAGCTTACGCCGACCGGGGCGCCGTCTTCCTGCAGGGCATGAATCCGGCCGTTCCAGAACTGGCCCATGCTCGCTTCACCGGAGGCCAGCAGTTGCTGCGACTGCGCGCCACCGCCCCACCAGACGATGTCTTTCTTGATGGTGTCGAGTTTCTTGAACGCACGGTCCAGGTCCAGCGGATAGAGCTTGTCCGCCGCTACACCGTCGGCCAGCAGCGCCAGTTCGAGCACGCCAGGGCTTGGCCATTTGTAGAGGGCGCGTTTGCCGGGGTAGGTCTTGGTGTCGAACAGCGCGGACCAGTCCTGAGGCTTGTTGGCGCCGAGCTTGCCTTCGTTGTAGCCGAGGACGAAGGAGAAGAAGAACGAGCCAACGCCGTGATCGCTGACGAAGCGCGGGTCGATCTTGTCGCGCTCGATGACTTTGAAATCGAGGGGTTCGAGCAAGCCTTCGGCGGCGGCGCGCAGGGCGAAGTCGGCTTCGACGTCGACCACGTCCCATTGCACGTTGCCGCTTTCGACCATGGCCTTGAGCTTGCCGTAGTCGGTCGGGCCATCCTGCACCACGGTGATGCCGCTGGCCTTGCTGAACGGATCGGCCCAGGCCTGCTTCTGCGCATCCTGGGTGCTGCCGCCCCAACTGACGAAGTTGACGCTTTCGGCCGCCAGCAATGCCTGGCTGGTCACACTCAGCAGTCCCGCAAAAAGAACCGCGGTCGCACGTTTGTTCAACACCATTTTCACGCCCTCATTGTTGTGTTTATGAGCGGGGCTTTCGAGTGCCCGCCTATCGGGAGCAGTAGGTCCGGCGAGTCAGTGCTGACTGTCCGGTCTATGGAATATCATATTATGGTATTCCAAGCTTTGTGCAAGCACTTTGCCGTACCGGCTATCAGCCAAAAGCGCTTTTTCAGTGTCGACGCATTCCCCCTGTGGGAGCGGGCTTGCTCGCGAAGAGGGAGTGTCAGTCGACATCTCTCTGTCAGACATACCGCTTTCGCGAGCAAGCCCGCTCCCACAGGGGATTGCATTCAGCCGAGGATCACTCGGTGAATGGAATGCTCTCCACCACCTCCAGGTCATACCCGGTCAAGCCCGCATATTTCAACGGCGGTCCCAGGTGGCGCAGTTTGCCGACACCCAGGTTCTGCAGGATCTGCGCGCCGGTGCCCACCTCCGAATAAATCCGCGACTGCGAACGGCTGAACTGCCGGGGCGACTGGGTCAATTGCGGCACGCGTTCCAGAAGCGCCTGGGAGGATTCGTGATTGGCCAGCACCACCACCACGCCGTGGCCTTCGGCGGCGACACGCTGCAAGGCGGCCCACAAGGTCCAGTTGGTCGGCCCGCTGTATTCGGCGCCGACCAGGTCGCGCAACGGATCGATCACATGCACGCGCACCAGCGTCGGCTCATCGCGGCGCAGATCGCCCATGACCATGGCCATGTGCACACCGCCTTCGATGCGATCCTCAAAGGTGATCAGACGGAAGGTGCCGTGCACCGTCGGCAAGTCACGTTCACCGATGCGCACGATGGTGTGTTCGGTGCTCAGGCGGTAGTGGATCAGGTCGGCGATGGTGCCGATCTTGATCCCGTGCTTGTGCGCGAACACTTCCAGGTCCGGGCGGCGGGCCATGGTGCCGTCGTCGTTCATCACTTCGACGATCACCGAGGCGGGCGTATGGCCGGCCAGGCGGGCCAGGTCGCAACCGGCTTCGGTGTGGCCGGCGCGGGTCAGCACGCCGCCTTCCCGGGCGCGCAGCGGGAAGATGTGGCCCGGTTGCACGATGTCGGCGGGACCTGCGTTGGCGGCGACGGCGGCGGCCACGGTGCAGGCGCGATCGGCGGCGGAGATACCGGTGGTCACGCCGACGGCGGCCTCGATGGACACGGTGAACGCGGTGCTGAACACGCTGCCGTTGCTCGGCACCATTTGCTCCAGGCCCAGGCGTTTGCAGTGTTCGTCGGTCAGGGTCAGGCAGATCAGGCCACGGGCTTCACGGGCCATGAAGCTGATTGCCTCGGGTGTGCAGCAGTCGGCGGCCAGCAACAGGTCGCCTTCGTTTTCCCGGTCTTCATCGTCGACCAGCAGGACCATTTTGCCGAGGCGGTAGTCTTCGATGATTTCTTCGATGCTGTTGAAGGCCATGCTGGAGTCTCAGTGTTTGTGGGATGGGTAATGTGGTATACCATAATACAAAATAAACCGAGAGGTCACTATGAAGGCGTACTGGATTGCTCATGTGGATGTCACTGACCCTGATCAGTACAGCCAATACACCCGGCGGGCGCCACAGGCGTTTGCCCTGTATGGCGGTCGGATTCTGGCGCGGGGAGGGCGTAGCGAGGCGATGGAGGGTCGGGCGACGCCGCAGCGCAGTGTGGTGATCGAGTTTGATTCCTACGAGCAGGCGGTGGCGTGCTATCACTCGGCGTTGTATCAGGAGGCGCGTGGGTATCGTGAGGGAGTGGCTTTGGCTGAGGTCATCATCGTCGAAGGCGTGGCGCCGCTCTGAATTGCGAATGTGTACAAATCCGTTTCTTCGGTAACGGCGGCTGGCGCTGCGCGCCCATCCCCGGATGAACACCTGCGCTCAGCCTGCCGAGGGGGCGGGTGGATCAAGATCAAGAGCGGCAGGCGAGCTAACGCTCGGCCTGATGACTGGTGGGACGCGTGGGTGTACGCCGATCTGCCCTTGCTCTTCTGTGGGAGCGAGCCTGCTCGCGAAGGCGGCCTGACAGCCGACCAATCTCTTTCAGATGTACTCGGTCAAATTGTGGGAGCTGGCTTGCCAGCGAAGGCGTCCTGCCAGCCGACCAATTTCTTTCGAATGTACCCAGCTCAACTGTAGGAGCGAGCTTGCTCGCGAAAAACCTGAGAGCACCGCGGGGTGTCAGGCTCCCCGCGTCATCGTTGGCCTCCATCGCGAGCAAGCTCGCTCCTACAGGGGATCTGGGTTCACGGGGTAACGATATTGAACTGCGGCGCAAACGTATCGAGGCTGGTCATCAACTCCCCCAGCTTCTTGCCATTGCCTTGCAATTTGATCAGGCCTTTCTGGATCGCCGTGGGGATGTCCAGTTGCTTGAGGCTGATCTGTTCCAGGGTGGCCTTGCTCATGGTCACGCTGGCATCCGCCTGGGCGTTGAGGCCGACGCGGTGGGTCAGCACGCCGTTGCGCAGGGTCAGGTTGAAGTCCTTGTTCAGGTCCTCGAAGGTCCAGTTCAGGGTCAGGTCATGGCCTGCGGCCTTTTCGCTGTCCAGGCGCACTGCCAGGAAGTCGAAGAACATCTGCGGGCTCATCGCCCGCACCATGTCGACCGACACCGAAGTGCCCGCATGGGGCGGTACGCCGTTGCGCAGTTCCATGGCGCCGGTCAGGTACATGTTGCGCCAGGTGGCGTTTTCGCTTTGATAGCCCATCTGCTCCAGCGCCTCGGCCTGGGCTTTGCGCGCATCGCCATTGTCCGGGTTGGCGAACAGCAATTGATTGCCCAGTTGCGCGGCCCAGCGGTACTCCCCCTTGGTCATCGCCGCGCGCATTTTCTCCAGTACCGCCGCTTCGCCACCCATGGCCTCGACCGTGTACTTCGCCGTTTCCACAGGTGGCAGTGGATTGAGGTTGGCCGGGTTGCCGTCATAGAACCCCATGTAGCGCTGATACACCGCACGGGTGTTGAAGCTCAGCGAGCCGTAGTAGCCACGGGTGTACCACTTCTGGTCCAGGCTGCCGGGCAGTTTCTTGATCGAGTCGGCGATTTCCAGCGGCGTCAGGCCCTGGTTCAGCAGGTGCAGGGTGCGGTCATTGAGGAAGGCGTACATGTCGCGCTGGTCCGCGAGGAAGGTGCGGATGCGTTCGCCGCCCCAGGTCGGCCAGTTGTGCTGGGCGAACAGCACGTCGCTCTTGTCGCCATATCGCCCCAGGCTGCCGTCCAGGTACTCGGCCCAGGCCTTGGCGTCCCGCACTTGCGCGCCGCGCGGGGTGAGGATGTTGTGCATCATTTGCGTGGCGTTTTCCGCCATGCACAAGGCACGCAATTGCGGCAGGTACAGGTTCATTTCCGCGGGCGCCTCGGTGCCCGGGGTCAACTGGAATTCCACCTCGAGGCCGGCGATGGTGCGGGTCTGCAGTGCCTTGTCGATCAGGTCGGTGGGCGGGATCAGGGTGACGGTGCCGCCGCTCGGTGTGCTCTTGCCCAGGCCGGCATCGACCTGGCCTTTTTCGCCACGGGGCAGCAGGCTGCCGAACTGGAACTGCGCGCGGCGGCTCATGGCGTTGCCGGCGTAGACGTTCTCACTCATCACGTGTTCCATGAACCCGGCGGGCGCGAACACCTTGACCTTGCCGGCCTTGACGTCGGCTTCGTCGATGACCCCGCGCACGCCACCGAAGTGGTCGACGTGGGTGTGGCTGTAGATCACCGCCACCACCGGTTTGTGCGGGCGGTTCTGGTAGTACAGCTCCAGTGCTGCCTTGGCGGTTTCGGCCATGGTCAGCGGGTCGATGATGATCAGCCCGTCGTCGCCTTCGATGATGGTCATGTTCGCCAGGTCGAGGCCGCGCACCTGATACAGCCGGGGGCTGACTTCGAACAATCCGGCATGGGCGCTGAGTTGGGCCAGGCGCCAGAGGCTCGGGTTGACCGACTCGGGGGCCTGGTCTTTGGCGAGGAAGTCATAGGCCTGGATATCCCAGATGACCTTGCCCGAGGCGTCCTTGACCTGGCCCTTGAAGGGCGCGATCAGCCCCTTGGTGACCGACTCGTAATCGGTGCGATCGGTAAAGGGCAGTTGTTTCAGCACGGCGGCGTTACTGGCCATGGTTTGCGGGCTGGCCGCGACCGGTGCATCGGCGGCGATCACCGGTTGCGCCAGGCAGGCGGTGATCAGGCAAGCGAGCAGCCCGCGAGGGCTCAAGGTGAAACGAGGCATGGTGTCTCCGTTTTTTATCGTTATGGCTAGACCAGCTTCGAGGGTAGGGCGGGGCACGGGCAGGGCGATCATCGGCAACGGACAAAAAACATTCAGGGCCGCTATCCTTGAGCCACGCATACCCAGCAGGTTGACCCATGCTTGAAGTCCATGGCGTTTTCAAAAGCTACGCCACACCGCAGGGACCGCTGCCGGTGCTGCAAGGCGTCGACCTGACGCTCAGGCCCGGCAGCAGCCTGGCGCTGATGGGCGAGTCGGGCAGTGGCAAAAGCACGTTGCTGCACCTGATCGCCGGGCTGGACAAGGTCGACCGCGGCAGCATCCGCAGTGGCGAGCATCGCCTGGAACAGATGAATGAAGGGCAACTGGCAAACTGGCGCCGTACGGAAATCGGCCTGGTGTTCCAGCAATTCAACCTGATCGGCAGCCTGCGGGTCGAAGACAACCTGGCGATTCAGGCGCGTCTGGCCGGGCGTCATGACCCACGCTGGCAAGCCCATCTGGTGCAGCGACTGGGCCTGGACGAGCTGTTGCGGCGCTACCCGGAGCAACTGTCCGGCGGCCAGCAGCAAAGGGTCGCGCTGGGCCGGGCGCTGGCGTCGCGCCCGCCATTGCTGCTGGCCGACGAGCCCACCGGCAGCCTCGATGAAACCACCGGCGCCGAGGTGTTGCAGTTGCTGCTGGAATTGCTCGACGACAGTCCCACCAGCCTACTGATGGTCACCCACAGTCCCGGCGTGGCGGCGCGGCTGGCGCAAAAGGCCTTGCTGTGCGGTGGTCGCCTGGCCGGTGTGGGCGAGCGCTGACATGGGCATCTTTGGCCAGACCCTGCGCGCGCTGCTCAGCCACTGGCGGCAGCATCCGGTGCAGTTTTTCAGTGTGCTGACCGGGTTGTGGCTGGCCACCGGCCTGTTGACCGGCGTCCAGGCACTCAACAGCCAGGCCCGTGACAGCTATGCCCGCGCCAGTCAGCTGATCGGCGGCGAGCCCCAGGCCAGTCTCGGTGCGCCCGGTGGCGGCACCTTCCCACAGCAATGGTTTGTCGATCTGCGCCGCGCGGGGTGGCCCGTGTCACCGGTGCTGCAAGGCCGGGTCACGCTCAAGGGGCATGAAGAACAGCGCCTGCAGTTGATGGGCATCGAGCCGGTGTCGCTGCCGGCGGGCGCGGCGGTGGCGGGGCAGGCCTTGGCGATTGAGCAGGTGGTCGGCTTTTTCAGCCCGCCGGGCAGTACCTGGATATCGTCGCAAACCTTGCAGGCACTGGGCTTGCGCGAAGGTGACCGGCCACTGAACCTGGCGGGCGTGGCACTGCCGCCGCTGCAGGAGCAGGCCGACATGGCGCCCGGTGTGCTGCTGGTGGACATCGGTTTTGCCCAGCAGATTCTCGGGTTGCCGGATCAACTGTCGCGACTGCTGCTACCGAAGGATTTCACTGCGCCGCTGCCGCACGCCTTCCAGGGCCAACTGCAACTCAAGAGCGCTGGCGAAGAAAACAACCTCACACGCCTGACCGAAAGCTTCCACCTGAACCTTGCGGCCTTGGGGGTGCTGTCGTTCGTGGTTGGTCTGTTTATCGTGCACGCCGCCATCGGGCTGGCGCTGGAGCAACGCCGGGGTTTGCTGCGCACGCTGCGTGCCTGTGGTGTGAGTGCGCGCATGCTGATCGCTTGTCTCGCCGTCGAATTGGGTGGATTGGCCCTGGTCGGCGGTGTGGCCGGGGTGGTCAGCGGCTACCTGCTGGCCGCCGTGCTGTTGCCGGATGTCGCCGCCAGCCTGCGTGGCTTGTACGGTGCCGAAGTGGCGGGGCAGTTGAACCTCGGCCTGTCATGGTGGTTCAGTGGTATCGGCCTGAGTCTGATCGGCGCATTGCTGGCCGGGGCCAACAGTCTGCTGCGGGCGGCGCGCTTGCCGTTGCTGGCACTGGCCGACCCGCAGGCCTGGCATCAGGCCCATGCCCGCTGGTTGCGACGCCAGGCCTGGGTGGCGGCCATGGCCGGGGTGATCGCGCTGCTGGCGCTGACCTTCGGCGACAGCCTGATCAGCGGCTTCGTGCTGATGGCGGCGCTGTTGATCGGCGCCGCGCTGGCGTTGCCGGTGGTGCTCAGTTCGCTGCTCAGTCTCGCTTCACAGTGCAGTCGCTCGGTACTGGGCCAATGGTTTGTCGCCGATTGCCGCCAGCAACTTCCGGCGTTGAGCCTGGCGTTGATGGCGCTGCTGTTGGCCATGGCCGCCAATATCGGTGCCGGCAGCATGACCGCAGGCTTTCGTCAGACCTTCAGCGACTGGCTCGAGCAACGGCTGACGGCCGAGCTTTACCTCAATCCACAAAACCCGGCCCAGGCCCGGGAACTGCACGGCTGGCTCAACCAGCAGCCGCAACTGGCGGCGGTGCTGCCCAACTGGCAGGTGTCGATCCAGTTGCAGGGCTGGCCGACGGACCTGTCCGGGATCATCGACCACCCGACCTATCGCCAGCACTGGCCGCTGCTCGACGCCTTGGGCGACAACCCTTGGGAACGACTGGCCAAGGACGATGCGGTGATGCTCAGCGAACAACTGGCCCGGCGCCTGCGCGTGCAACCGGGCGATCACCTGACGCTGCCGACGCCCACTGGCCCGTGGTCGCCACGGATCGTCGGGATCTACGCCGACTACGGCAACCCCAAGGGTCACATCCTGGTCAACATCCGACACCTGTTGCGCGGCTGGCCGCAACTGACGCCGAACCGCTTCAACCTGCGCATCGACCCGGCGTCGATCCCGGCGTTCGTCACGGCGTTGCAGGCGCGTTTTACCCTGGACGACAGCCGCATTGTCGATCAGGCGCGACTCAAGGGCTGGTCCACGCAAGTCTTCGAACGCACCTTCGCCGCCACCGCCGCGCTCAATAGCCTGACGTTGTGCGTGGCCGGCGTGGCGCTGTTCATCAGCCTGTTGACCCAAAGCCAGAGCCGTCTCGGGCAACTGGCGCCGCTGTGGGCGCTGGGCGTGACACGCCGGCATCTGATGTTGCTCAACCTCGGGCAAACCTGGTTGCTGGCCCTGCTGACCCTGGTGCTGGCGTTGCCGTTGGGCATCGCCCTGGCGTGGTGCCTGGACACGGTGATAAATGTGCAGGCCTTTGGCTGGCGCCTGCCGTTGCGGGTGTTCCCGTTGCAACTGTTGCAGTTGATGGGCCTGGCGCTGGTGGCGACATTGCTGGCTTCAGCCTGGCCGTTGTTGCGTTTGTACCGCACGCAACCGGCGGACTTGCTGCGCACGTTTGCCTATGAAAATTAATCTCGGCGTCTTGCTCCTGGTGCTGCTGGCGCTGCTGTTCAATGGCTGCGATCAACCGGCACCGGTAGAAAAAGGTTTTGCCGGGCTGGGCAACCAGGCCGCTGCGTTTACCAAGGTGGTGCCCGGTCGGGTGTTCAGCTTCCCGGCGGATCACGGCCCCCACGATGGCTTTCGCATCGAATGGTGGTACATCACCGCCAACCTGAAGGACGCTCAGGGGCATGAGTTCGGCGCGCAATGGACGCTGTTCCGCAGTGCCTTGAAAGCCACCCCCGAGGTGGCAGGCTGGCAGAACCAGACGATCTGGCTCGGTCACGCGGCGGTGACGTCGGCGACGGTGCATCACGCGGCGCAGCGCTACGCCCGTGGCGGCGTCGGTCAGGCCGGTGTCAGCGTTGCGCCGTTCAATGCATGGATCGACGACTGGCAGTTGAGCAGTCAGGCGCCAGCCGACGATCCCTTGGCCGACCTGCTGCTCAGCGCCCGCGACAAGCGTTTCAGCTACCGGCTGCGGTTGATCTCGACAGGTCCGCTGGTGCTGCAAGGGGACAAGGGGTTCAGCCAGAAGTCCGAACAGGGTCAAGCCTCTTACTACTACAGTCAGCCGTTTTTCCAGGCCAGCGGCGCCCTGGAAATCGACGGCCAGACCTTTCAGGTCAGTGGGCCGGCCTGGCTCGACCGTGAGTGGAGCAGCCAGCCCCTGACGGCCAACCAGAGCGGTTGGGACTGGTTCTCCCTGCACCTGGACAGCGGCGAGCAGGTGATGCTGTATCGCATGCGGCACAAGGACGGCGAGCCTTACCTCACCGGCACCTGGATCGACGCCCGGGGGCAGACTCAGTTGCTGCACGCCAGCGACATCAGCCTCACGCCGCAAGACAGGGCCAGCGTGGCCGGGCGCGAGATGCCCGTTCGCTGGTCGATCAGGATCCCCTCCAGACACCTCGATATCGTCATCACTGCGCTCAATCCCCAGGCGTGGATGGACTTGCGCATACCCTATTGGGAGGGGCCGGTACGTCTCAGTGGCAGTCATGCAGGGAACGGCTATCTGGAAATGACCGGGTATTAGAAAATCAGCGGCCCGCCACGACCACTCGCCAAACAGCGTCTATGCTCATCGCACACATGGCGTTGGGCCTGGCTTCAACGCCGTCTGTTGCCATCTATCACAGGGAAAGTTCTGCCTATGAAACGCCACGCACTGACCAAAGCCATCACCCTCGCCACCTTGCTGTCTGCCGCCAGTTTCGGCGCGGTTGCCGCCGAACTCCCTTTGTCCGAAGTGGTGGTGGTCGATCAGGTCGCCACCCAGGTCGTTTCGGTCGATACCGCCAACCGTATCGTGGTCCTCAAAGGTCCGCAGGGTAATGAGTTCCCTGTGCAACTGACCGAAAAAGCGAAAAATCTCGACAACCTCAAGGCCGGCGATACGGTCGATATCAGGGTCACCAGCGCCGTTGCCGCCTTCCTCGACACCGATGTCGACAAAGGCTTGCCCGGCACTGCCGAAGCCACTGGCGAAGTGCGCGCAGCACCCGGTAGCGACAACCCCGGCGGCGAAGCTTACCGTCAAGTGAAAGTGCAGCTGAAAATCACCCACATCGACCAGAAAAAACACCAGGTGACTTTTGAAAACCCGGAAGGCAAGTCCAAGACCGTTGACGTCAAGCGACCTGAAGTCCAGGCCAAGCTAAAGGACTTGAAAGTCGGGCAAAGCGTAAACGTGGTTTACACCGACATATTGACGGTGACCAGCAAGCACTGAGATTGAGTTATATGGGCTGATTGTTTTTGTAGAAGTCTTGTACGGGAATAATCAGCTCATAGCGTTTAACGGGCGCGTTTAAAGCGTTGTGCGGCGTCGTAATCAAGTCGACATTTCCTTAAACATTGTGTCGATAAATTTCATCTTTGCAGTGCGGACATATTGATTCTCATCTACTAAAATCCTTTCCGTTCGCCCAGTGTACGGCTCTTTACCAGTGCATGGATTGCCGAGGCCATCGCACTGGGCGAACACTTTATTGGTTGTATTGAAAGTTTCGGATATAAAAAAACGGGCGACCTGCAGGTCGCCCGTTTTTTTTGGGATTCCAGCGTGGGCACGCGCCCGTGTAATTGAATGGACTCACCCAAACCGAGGCGTCTGTGCGCCGCGGTGGCATTCTTATAGAAGCCAATGACAGCGTGGGCGCGGTCCCTTGTGGGAGCTGGCTTGTCGGGTCGCCGCATCGCAGCGATGGTCGTCAAGGATAACGCGGGCGAACTGGATAAACGCGGCGCATTTGAATCCATCGCCAGCAGGCTGGCTCCTACAGTTTCAGCGTGGGCACGGTCCCGTGTGGGAGCTGGCTTGCCAGCGATGGTCGTGAACGATAACGCGGGTGAACCGGGTGAACGCGGCGCGCTTGAGTCCATCGCCAGCAGGCTGGCTCCTACAGTAGGTTCAGCATGGGCACGGTCCTTTGTGGGAGCTGGCTTGCCAGCGATGGTCGTTAACGATTACGCGTTTGGACTGGATGAACGCGGCGCATTGGAGTCCATCGCCAGCAAGCTGGCTCCTACAGGTATTGCGTTATCGGTGTTGCCCCGGATTGTATGAAGAGCCTTTTTCATTGGCTGGAACAACATCGGCCAACGCCGCGAAACACTGTTCGATCGAGCGCCGCTGGCTCTCGGCATACAACGCCAACTCATCGATCGTCGAACGCCCCAGTGCCTTTTCGAACGCCTGCTGATTGGCGTGCACGCCGTAACGGGTTTGCGCCGCGTCCCCCAGGTTCGACTGAAAAATCCCCGCCGCGCTGACCGGCAGGAAGTCTTCGTACACCAACGGTTCAACTCGCAGGTAACCGCTGCCAAGCAGGTCTTCCAGGGCGGTATTTTTCAGGTTGCCCGCCGCCAGGCCTTTTTCCGTCACAAAGTAGCGGAAGTAAGCCAGGCCCTGTTGGCGCATGCCTTCCCAGGTGTCGGGGAACTCGCTGAAATGCTGCGCCATCAGGGCGTTATAGCGCGCGGCGTTGGCTTCGTTGGGGAAGTCCTTGAGTTCGTCCCGTGCGGCATTGAGCAAGCGATCGTACAGTGCGCGGCCTTTGGGCGTGAGGGCGGCTCCGCGCTGTTCGATCTCACCGAAGCGGGCACTGTGGCTGCCGCGAGCTTCGTTCTGATCGGTGAAGGCAATCGGCTCGTCGAGGGCCTTGAAACTGGTCTGGCGCAGCAGGATCGGGCACTGGCGGCGGGGCGGACCTTCGATCACCGCTTTGGGGGTAATGCCGTGGGCGGGCATTTGCGCCTGGACGATGTCGATGTCCAGGGTCCGTGGCGTCAGGTGGTTGATGTGCGGGCCCTTGAACGCCACCACGTCGGCGATCAGCCGATGCTGGGCGCTGAGCTTCTGATACTGCTCGGCGGTGACGGTGGCGCTGTGGTGCCAGCGGAAGGTTTCCAGGGCCTGTTCGACGAATTCCAGGGCTTGCGGTTCGGTCAGGCCACCCTCGGATTCGGCACGCTCGATGAGCGTGAGGGCTTGGGCGGTGAAGATCGAGCGCCGGTCGAGCATCGACTGGGCGAACGCTCGCAGTTCCAGGTCTTCGATCAACTCCAGGCGCAGCAGCGAAGTGAATACCCGGAACGGACTGATCTGCAAGGACGCTTCATGCACTGCGCGAAACGCCGTGGAATGCACCGGTACGCCGGCCGGTGTCAGGTCGTAGTAACCCACCGGTTGCATCCCCATCACCGCGAACAGGCGGGCGAGGGTCGCCAGTTCATCGGCCGTACCGACGCGGATCGCCCCATGGCGCTCCAGATCCAGGCGTTCGATTTCGCCGGTGCTGGTGAGCTGTTGCAGGATCTGCAGATCGCTTTGCAGCACGTGACGATTAGTCTGCTCCACCAGTTCCATCAACGCGCCGTACAACGGCACTTCCTCGCGGTACATGTCGGACATCGCTTTGGAGAAGCGTTGGCGGATCAGGTCAGGGCTGACGAAATTCGGGGGGGTCATGAACAGGATTCCTGGCGCGGTGACGTAAAGGATGGTCAAAAGATCGCAGCCTTGAGCGACGCCGACAAACGAAGTTTCTGACGAACTTCATTCTGCAAAGGACTGCAAATGACTACAAACCTAGTGCAGTCGTTGATCCTGTGGACTCTCCGAGCGCAGTGATGCCAAAAAATCCCGATACAGGCGCGCCGAACCGGAGGGCGCTTCCACCATGGGCATGTGCCCGATGGCGTCCCAGATATGCACGCGCAGGTCGGCGATGCCCTTGCTCCAGACCGCCACGCTGCTGACGTCGATCAGCCGGTCCTTGCGCCCCCACAGCAACAGCGACGGGACGCTGATGTCGGGCAGGCGGGGTTCCATTGGCGGGCTGGCGCGGAAATCGCGGAAGATTTCTTCCAGCTCCTCACGGGACTGTTCATAGCGCTGGGCGACGGCATCGAGCACGAGCTTCGGCACCCAGGGCGGGGACGCCATGGTCATGGCGTAGAAACGCCGGAATTCTTCCCGCGAGTGAATCAGAAACGGATTGTGGCCCTTGGCCAAATGCCGCTCCAGGTCACTGGGCTCGGGCGAGGTGACCCCCGACGGGTCGATCAGGGCCAGGGACACAATGCGTTCCGGGTAAGCGGCCGCGAGCCATGCCGCCATGTAGCCACCCATGGAGTTGCCGATGACATGGACTTTCTCGACGCCGCACACGTCCAGCAGCTGGATCATGCGCTTGGCCTGCAGCGGGATGTCGTAGCCGCCGCCCGCCTTGAAGCCGGTTTCGCCATGGCCGGCGATGTCCGGGATGATCACCCGGTGGCTGCCGACAAAGTGCCGGGCGAAACGCAGCCAGAGGTTCTTGTCGGCGCTGAAGCCATGGAGCATCAGCACACTGCTGGTGGCTTCGTACGGCCCGCCTTGCCAGGTCGAGACGGTCATCTCGGGGATGGGCACGACGATCTTGTGCAGCCGGTACAGCTTGGCCTCGGCCGCCATGCTCAAGTCATAGAGCCAGTAGCCGATGGCCGGGTAGGTCAGCCAGCTCCAGGCGACGAACACTGCGAGAACCACGAACAACAAAAGCATCACGCGTCTCCCTTCTATCTGCTCAGGACAAAATGTGATCGGCGGGTTTCAGCGCTCGGGTCAAGCGATGAAAGCTGAAACTGAACCCCGGAAACATCGCAATCACATGACCGCTCTTGCTTTGATACCAACTGTGGCAACCACCGGACTTCCACACGGTGCGTTCCATTTCCCGGTGGATCATTTCAGTGTAGGTACGTTCCGCCTCATGGCGAACTTCGATGCTGCGTAAACCTTGAGCCTTCAACGTGCGAATGCAGTCGAGGATGTAGTTCATCTGCGATTCGATGATGAACAGCGCCGAGGTGTGGCCGATCCCGGTGTTCGGCCCGGTGACGATAAACAGGTTGGGGAAGTCGGGCAGGGCGGTGCCGAGGTAGGCCCGAGGGTATTGCGCCCAGACCTCCTTGAGACGGGTGCCGTTTTTTCCCGTTACCGGGTAGGAAATCACCCCGTCGGTGGCGTCGTAACCGGTGGACCAGACGATCAGGTCCAGGTCGATGTGCTGGCCATCCAGGGTGACGATGCCGGTTTCGTCGATGGCGGCGATGCCTTGCTCGCGGTTGTGCAGCGTCACGTTGCGCCGCGCCAGTGCCGGGTACAGCGTGCTGGACAGGATCACCCGTTTGCAGCCGATGGTGTAGTCCGGCGTCAGTTGCCGTCGCAGTTTGGCATCCGGCACCTGGCGTTTGAGAAAACGCAGGGCCTGGCGCTGGACCATGTGTATCGCCGGCTTCGAATACTTGAAGGCAATCACCCGGGTTTCGAACTGCCAGTAGATCCCCCAGCGCAGCAGTTTGTAGGCCGGCTTGAGCCCCAGCAGCCAGCGCTGGAAACGGCCAAAGCGGCGGTCGGCCCGGGGCAACACCCAGTGGGGCGTGCGCTGGAAGACATGCAAGTGCCCGACATCCGGGGCAATGGCCGGAATCACCTGGGCCGCACTGGCGCCGCTGCCGACGATGGCCACGCGTTTTAGCCGATAGTCGTAGCCGTGATCCCAGTTGTTGGTGTGAAACGTTTTACCTTGAAAACGCTCCTGTCCCTCGAAGCGCGGTACCACCGGTTGACTCAGCGGCCCGGTTGCGTTGATCAGGAACTGCGCGCAATACGTGCCCTTGCCGGCGGTGTAGACGGTCCAGCGCTTGCGGGTGTCGTCCCATTCGATGCGCTCGACATTCGCATCCAGTTCCACCTTGTCGCGCAGGCCGAAGTGTTCCACCACATGGCGGGTGTAGCGATGCAGTTCGGCCTGTTCGGCGAACATCTGCGTCCAGCGATACGGCGCGAAAGACAACGAATACAGCGGCGAAGGCACGTCGACGGCCGCGCCGGGGTAGGTGTTCTGGCACCAGGTGCCGCCGAAGAAATCCCGCCGCTCCAGCAGGCGAAAATCGTCGATGCCGGCCTTGAGCAAATTGATTGCTGCACATTGGCCGCCAAACCCGCTGCCGATGATCAATACTTGAAAGGTCTGCATGGGCCTCCTCTTATGGTCATTGATCAACCCCTTCTGTCATGTATAGCCGTTTCTGGGGTGAGGCTTTTGCTTTTATGCGAGGGTGATGTCGCGATATTCAGCCCGTCAGCCGGTGATGGCTATTTAATCTCGCCCTGATAGACTCCAGCGCACAGGCACAGGCTGTTATCGCATTCCGTCGAGTGGCACAGAGGCCTTATGGAAAAAGCGGGAGGAAAGGGTTTCTCATTGGCCAGGAGGCTCTATACATCGCGAATCCTGGGGGTGGCCCTGGGATTGGTGTGCGTGAGCGCGGCGATGTATCCACTCGATCCGGCGCCCTGGGTCTGGGGTTTCATGTGGTTCAATGGCCTGGTCTGGCCGCACGTGGCTTATCAATGGGCGCGCCGGGCCAGAAAGCCTTATCACGCCGAACACCGCAATCTGCTGATCGATGCCTTTCTCGGCGGCTTCTGGATTGCCGCGATGCATTTCAACCCACTGCCCAGCGCAACCACCATTTCCATGATGGCCATGAACAACGTGGCCATCGGCGGCATGCGCTTCCTGTTGGCCGGGACGGCCGCGCAAGTGCTGGGCATTGGAGTCGGTTTGCAGATTTTCGCCCCGGCGTTCATTCCAGCGACCAGCCCGCTGCAGCTCTATGCCTGTTTGCCCTTGCTGTGCCTGTATCCGTTGGCGCTGGGCTGGATCTGCTTCCGCCAGGCCCATACCCTCGGCCGTCAGAAGCGTGAACTGCTGGCACTGAGCCGCACCGACAGCCTGACGGGCCTGTTCAACCATGGCACCTGGAAGGACCAGCTGGAAGTCGAGTTCCAGCGTTGCAAACGCCAGCAAAAAGGCGGGGCGATTGCCCTGATCGACATCGACCATTTCAAGGCCATCAACGACACCTACGGCCATGTTGCCGGTGATATCGTCCTGCGTCAGTTGAGTAAAATGCTCAAGCAGAACCTGCGAGCGACCGATGTGGCCGGGCGCTACGGCGGTGACGAGTTCTGCGTGATCCTTCCGGACCTGCCCCTGAACCGCGCCGCGGTGGTCATGGAGGCCCTGCGTGATCGCTTCGCCACCTTGGGTTACGAGCAGAGTCCGGCACTGAAAGTCAGCCTGAGCATTGGCCTGGCGTCATACGACCCGGCGCACACCGACGCGACGCTTTGGCTCAACGACGCCGATCATGCGCTATACGAAGCCAAGACCACCGGGCGTAACCGCGTGATCTGTTGCGGCAATGGCAAACCCCATCGCGAACTGCTCGACTCGGCGTGACCTGTGGGAGCGGGCTTGCCCGCGAAGGCGCAGTGTCAGGCGGCATGGATGTTGGCTGTGATGGCCTCTTCGCGAGCAGGCTCGCTCCCACAAATGATCACGGGTGGAGGCAAATGATGTGCTCACTGCAGATCCCCTGTGGGAGCGGGCTTGCTCGCGAAGGCGGAGTGTCAGGCGGCATGGATGTTGGCTGTGATGGCCTCTTCGCGAGCGAGCCCGCTCCCACAAATGATCACGGGTGGAGGCAAATGATGTGCTCACCGCAGATCCACTGTGGGAGCGAGCCTGCTCGCGAAGGCGGAGTGTCAGGCGGCATGGATGTTGGCTGTGATGGCCTCTTCGCGAGCGAGCCCGCTCCCACAAATGATCACGGGTGGAGGCAAATGATGTGCTCACTGCAGATCCCCTGTGGGAGCGGGCTTGCTCGCGAAGGCGGTGTATCGGGTTAAACCGTTATTCCTTCACGCTCATGAATTCTTCCGCATAGCGGATGTATTCCTCCGGTTGCGTGTAGGTGTGAGTCAGCTCGGTCGCGCTCAGGTCCGAGGTCTGGGTGAGGATCTGGCGTTGTTCGCGCAGGCTGTCGTAGGTCGCCTTGATCGCGGCGAAGTAGGCGCCATGGCCGTCGATGGTCACACGCACACCCAGTTCGGCCAGGCGCTTGTCGTCGCGCAGCAGCGGGTTGCCGTAGGTCACCAGCATCAGCGGTACGCTCAGGTGCTCGGCGATCTGCTCCAGATGGTCGAAGTCCTTTACACCCACCATGCAGATCCCGTCGGCCCCGGCTTGCTGGTATTGCCGGGTGCGGCTGATGATTTCCTGCACCGGCAGAATCCCGGCGTGGGTGCGGGCGATGATCGCCATTTCCTTATCGCAGCGGGCTTCCAGCGCCGCGCGGATCTTGCCGACACCTTCGGCGACCGTGATCAGGTCGGTGGATTTGCGGCCGAACTGCGCGGGCAGCAGGGTGTCTTCGATGGTCAGCGCGGCGACGCCGGCCCGCTCGAGTTCGACGATGGTGCGCATGACGTTGAGCGCGTTGCCGTAGCCGTGATCGGCATCGGCAATCACCGGCAACTGGGCGACACGGCCGATGCGGGTGGCCTGTTCAGCGAACTCGCTGAGGGTGATCAGGGCAAAGTCGGGGGCGCCCAGCACCTGCAGCGAAGCAACCGAGCCACCCAGGATCCCGACTTCGAAGCCCAGGTCGGCGGCGATGCGCGCCGACATCGGGTCGAACACCGAGGCCGTGTGGTAGCAGGTGTTGGAGGCGAACAGTTGGCGAAAATTGCGGCGCAAATCTTGATGGGAAAGCCTGGACATATGAGTTCCACCAATGGAATGGAAGGGCTTGAGCAAAAGTGTCAACGCCGAAGAAATAAAAGGCTATCACGCGCGCAGGGGGAGAATGATGACGAATTTGCCGGGTAAGCCGGATTGACGCCTGAGACAGGAAGCTGATAGGTCACGCCGCTGCGGCCTGTTGCCGCTGGTTGAGCAGCGGCACGGCGCGCACCGAGTCGCCGGGCTGCAGCTGCAAACGCTTGGCGGTCAGGCGATCGACCACCAGGCTGTTGCCCGCCAGGCGGGCCGGGACGCAGGTAATGCGGCAGTTTTCCAGGCGCCGATTGTGAATCAGCCAGAGCAAATCGTTAGCGTCCGGCGAGCCGATGGCCAGTTGCAGCGGTCGGCTGTCGCACACGGTGCGGATACCGGAAACCGGGGCCTCGATGACCGGTCCGCCGTCGAAGATATCGATATGGCCCTTGTGGGCAAAACCTTCGGCACTGAGGATTTTCAGGGCCGGCTCGGTGTTCGGGTGGGCCTTGCCGATCACCGCCTGGGCCTGTTCGGTGAGCAGGCAGGTGTACAGCGGTTGGCGTGGCATGAGTTCGGCGATGAACGATTTGTTGCCCAGCCCGGACAGGTGATCGGCATGGCTGAAATCCATCTTGAAAAAATGCCGGCCGAGGCTGTCCCAGAACGGTGAGCCACCTTGTTCGTCGGTACTGCCGCGTAATTCGGCGATCAGCCGGTTGCCGAACAGCTGCGTAAACTCGGCCACGAACAACAAACGCCCGAGCGAAAGCAAACGGCCGTTGCTTCCCTGGCGCTGATCGGGGCGCAGGTACAACGAACAGACTTCCGATTGCCCGGTCAATTCGTTGCTCAGGAACAGGGTCGGGATCTGGCGCTGGATACCCAGGTCCGCGCAAGCACTGACCGTCAGCCCGACCCGGTAGTTGTACCAGGGCTCGCGCAGGCCGATTCCACCCTTCAGGGCGCTGACGCCCACCACTTGCTGCTCGTCGTCCTCGAGCACGAACAGGTAATCGGCATCGGCCCGATCGACCTGTCCGGCGAAGGTGCGTTGGGCCCAGCGAATCCTGTAGGCCAGGCGTTCTTCGTCGGCCGGCAGGCTGGTGAGTCCGGGGCTGGCCTGACGCACCAGCGTAAACAAGGCGGGCAGGTCGGTGATCTGGACCGGGCGGACAATCATGCGGCTATTCCTTGTTCTTGGGGCGGGCGATGACCCAGGCGGGCACTCACAGGGCGATCAGCCTGACCGGGCTGCCTTCGGTGACCCTCAACGCCGTGCACATGGCCGCATCCAGCGTGACGGGTTGCCCGGCGATGTAATCAAGATCGGCGACGATGGCCCGATAATCCGTCAAGGACTCGTTGCTCACCAGAAAGCTGCCCCGGGCATCGTTCACCGGGCCAGGCTGCGTGAGGCCGCACTGGCTGTGGGCGATGGACCGAATGCCCGCGGTGCGCGCATAGAGCGTCGGGCCGCCATCGAACAGATCGATGTAGCTGTTGGTTTCGAAGCCTTCACGCTCGAGGATATCGAAGGCCTCCTGGCCATCGGGGTGGATGCTGCCGATGCAGTCTTGTGCCGCTTTAGGCAGCATGGGCACGTAAATCGGATACTGCGGCATCAGTTCGGCAAGAAAGGTGCGGCTCTGCAGGCCGCAAAGCCGTTCGGCCTCGACGTAGGGCAGGTCGAAGAAATGCTTGCCCACGGCATCCCAGAATGGCGAGTGCCCTTCATCACTGCTGTAGCCGACGATTTCGGTGATCACCGTTGCGGAAAACCGCCCAGGATGGGCCGCGATGAACAACAGGCGCGCCCGCGACAGCAGTTCGGAATGGGCGGTGCGTACCCGTGCGGCATCGATATGGAAGCCGCGCAGCAAGGTGTGGCCACTGAGGTCGTGACACAACGACAAGGCCGGTACACCGTGCTCGATGTTCAGTTCCCGCGAGGCGCTGGTGAAGTGCCGGTTGCGCAGGCTGTAGAACGGCTCGCCGTACCCCGCCGTGGCGAGAATTTCCGAGCAGCCGACCAGGTGCTGCGTCGTCGGGTCTTCGAGGACAAAGAAATAATTTTCCGGGCCATGACCCTCGACGTCTTTCTCGAACGAGGCGCAGGAATCGAGAATTTTTTCGCGCAACCGTTCGCTATCGTCAGGCAGGGATGTGACGCCCACCAGGCTTTCACGAGCCAGCTTCTGCAACCTTGGCAGGTCGGCCAACTCGACTGGACGCAAGACCAGCATGGAGATACTCCTGTATCAAACGATCCGGCGGTTTGAGCCGAACCTGACTATCACTGTCGGTTTTTCCACACATTTATTCGGTGGACATCTGATCGTTGTCAGGCGCCACTCTTTTTCTTGTCAGATGCTTGCCGGGGTTGCCTGCATTAAACGAGGAACGGACGTTTCGGCCGCTGGCGTTGCCGGGCCTGGCACATTGATCGGGTATTGGAGAAAGGGCATCCGGGCTCCTGCTGGATGAGCGTGGCACATGTTTTAACAGTCCGTTGAAAAGAGTATTTAATTATCGCGTGCTGCCTGTCTAGTTAATTTTCGCGTGGTCCGGCCGTGCCCGAAAATGGGGCGAAGTGCCTGTAGCAAGGGGCTACGCCGATGTCGCAAAGTCTTGTAGGCAATTGCCTTTGTTGCAGTCAGCGATAACAGAAAGTCTGCCGGGAAATGCCTGACGGAGTCCGTTTCAAACAGGAAAATTAAACGCCCCCAAGGCCAGCTCGCTTGCGGCACAATTGCGCGATGGCGCTCCCCCTGACGCCGTTGTTCCTTTCCATCCCTGGAGTGATTGCCGGTGCAGGCGACCCGTTTAACCCTGATTTGTCACGCTCGAACCGTCGCACAGAAACGGGCGCGTTTTCCATTGGACGAACCTCTGGAGATGGATTGGCAAGCGCTCAGGCTTTCCCGTTGCAATCAGTTCAAGGGCGTTCCACGTCTTGTCTGCGGTCCGGAACTGCGCACCCGGCAAACCGCTGAACTGTTCGGCAGCGCGGCGCAGATTGTCGATGCATTGAAAGATTGCGACTTCGGGCGTTGGCGGGGTGAGCGCATCGGCGCTCTGCAAAAAAACGACCCCGGGGCGCTCGAGCATTGGCTGGAAGATCCGGCTTCGGCACCCCACGGTGGCGAGTCGCTGGTGCAATTGGGCGAACGGGTGGGGGCGTGGTTGACCGCATTGCAGTCGACACCCGGACACATCGTTGCCATTACCCATCCCTTTGTCATTCGCGCCGCACTGACGCAGGTGTTGCAGAGTGCGGCGTCCAACATGATCGACGTCGAACCCCTGTCGGCGGTGGAACTGAGGTTCCATGGCCGCTGGCGGTTGCGCTTGCCGGGCACCGACCCCGAGGACCTGCTGTGATGAAAAGACTCCTGGTCATCGGCATCGGCGCCGGCAATCCCGACTACCTCACGATGCAAGCGGTGAAGGCGCTGAATCAGGTCGATGTTTTTTTCCTCATGGACAAGGGTGAGAGCAAAGACAAGCTCATCGACTTGCGGCGCGCAATCTGCGAACGCTACATCACCGACCACGCTTACCGTTTTGTCCAGGCCCACAGCCCCGAGCGCGAGCGCGGTGAGGTGGACTACAGGAGCAGTGTCGACGACTTGAACCTGGCCAAACAGCAGACCTTCGAACGCCTGATCAATGAAGAACTGTCCGACGACCAATGTGGTGGTTTCCTGGTGTGGGGCGACCCTGCACTGTACGACAGCACAATCCGTATCCTTCAGGCGATCCAGGCCTCGGGCGCCTGTGGATTCGAGTTCGAGGTGATCCCCGGCATTACCAGCGTCCAGGCCCTGGCGGCACAGCACAAGGTGGCGCTCAACCAGATTGGCTGCTCCGTTGAAATCACCACGGGCCGGCGGTTGGCGGCAGGGCAGGTGAGCGATGCCGACAGCCTGGTGGTGATGCTCGATGCCCAGGATGCCTACCATCAGGTGGCGGACCGGGACACCGAGATTTACTGGGGGGCCTATCTGGGGACGCCGGATGAAATCCTGATCAGCGGCAAGCTCAGGGATGTGGCGGATGAAATCGAACGGGTGCGCAAGGCGGCGCGGCTGGCCAATGGCTGGATCATGGATACCTATCTGTTGCGCAAGCCTTGATCAGTCGGTGACCGGGCTGACGCCTTCGCGGGCAAGTCGGATCGCCGCACCGCCGCTCCCACAGGTTTTGTGTTGTTCACACCATCCATGTGGGAGCGGGCTTGCTCGCGAAGGGGCCCTTGAGAACACCTCAAAAACCAGCACTGCCCCCACGCCCAAACCGCTCCCGATACACCGAAGGCGGCACGCCAACCACGGTGCGAAAGGCCACCCGGAAGCTTTCCACCGAGCGATAACCGCAACGTTCGGCAATCTGCTCGGTGTTCTGGTCGCTGCTTTCCAGCAGTTCGCGGGCGCGGCCCAGACGTTGCTGCTGCAACCAGGTTTTCGGTGACTGGCCGCTGGCTTCGGTGAAGCGACGCAGGAAGGTGCGTTCGCTCATGGCGGCTTCGCTGGCCAGGTCGCGCACTTCCAGCGGTTCGTGCAAGCGCTCACGTGCCCACTGCATGACGCGGGAAAGATCGCTGCGCGGTGTAGGACTGACCGGCGTCGGAATGAATTGCGCCTGGCCGCCGCTGCGTTGCGGCGACATGACCAGGCGCCGGGCCACGGAATTGGCCACTTGCGTGCCGAAATCCCGGGCCACCAGATGCAGGCAGGCATCGATGCCGGCCGCGCTGCCAGCAGAGGTGATCAATTGGCCGGAATCGACATACAGCACGTCCGGGTCCACCCGGATGCCGGGAAACCGCTCGGCCAGTTCCGAGGTGTAGCGCCAGTGCGTGGTCGCACCGTGCCCGTCGAGCAATCCGGTGGCGGCGAGGACGAACACCCCGGAGCAGATCGACAGTAACCGTGCGCCCCGCGCATGGGCCTGGCGCAGGGCGTCGATCAACTCTGCGGGGACCGTGGCGCTGCGGTCGCGCCAGCCGGGAATGATGATGGTGCGGGCGTCGGCGAGCAATTCCATGCCGCCGTCGGCCAGAACCTGGATGCCGCCCATGGCACGCATCGGGCCTTGATCGACGGCGACGATACGATGTTCGTACCACGGGAAATCGAACTCGGGGCGTGGCAGGCCGAAGATCTCCACGGCGATGCCGAACTCGAATGTGCAGAGGCCGTCGTAGGCCAGAATCGCGACCATGGCCGGGTTGGGATGCATTTGGCGGAAAATTCCCGATCGGTGTCTTGTGCGCCACTGTAGCCGCAAGTGCCGGGCGGATAAAGTCTTCCCACACCCACCGCCTCTTTGGAGTACAGCCCATGACCAGTCTGGTTCGCGAAATTCCCGCCGCCCCATCGGCCATCGCCCTGATGCATTTCAGCAACCGTCTGACGTTCGAAACCGATTGTTCCGACGTCTACGGCAGCCAGCAGGCTGGCGAAATCGATTTCATTCTGGTGGATGTGCGTGGCCCGCTGGCGTTCGAGCGCGGGCATGTACCGGGAGCGATCAACATTCCCGCGCGCTTGTTGACCGCCGAAGGTTTGGCCGGTTATCCGAAAAACACGTTGTTCGTGGTCTATTGCGCCGGGCCTCACTGCAACGGCGCCAACAAGGCCGCGGTGAAGCTGGCGGCCTTGGGTTATCCGGTCAAGGAGATGATCGGCGGCGTGACCGGGTGGCTGGATGAGGGGTTTGAGTTGAGTGTCACGGAGCCGCGGCTGGCCCGTGAAGTGATCGGTTGCGAATGCTGACCTTCAAACACTGTTGATCTTTGTGGCGAGGGAGCTTGCTCCCGCTGGGTCGCGTAGCGACCCCAAAAACTGCGTCTGCTGCGCAGCCGAGCGGGAGCAAGCTCCCTCGCCACAGGAATGTGCTTTGATATGGATCAGTGTTCGTTAGCGGCCGCCCACCACTCATCGAGTGTCGCCTCCAGCCACACGGCCATCGCTGCGTAATCCGCACCGTCCTGCACCCCCCGTGGCAATGGCGACTCCTCACCAAAATGCGCATTGAGCACGGCCACCGACCCGGCGTTCCACTCCGGATGAAACTGCAACCCCAGCCGCGCCGGCCCGGCGCGGTACATCTGCTGCACACAGTGCGCGCTGCTGGCCAACAACTGCGCGCCAGGCGGCAGGTCGATGGCGTCTTCGTGCCACTCGAGTACCTTCAGCGCTTGCCCATCGATAAAGCTCACCGTGGTCCATCCGGTTTCGCTCCGGTCCATGCGCCGTACATGGCCGCCCAGACTCAACGCCAGCAACTGAGCCCCCAGGCAGATGGCGAACACGGCCCCGCCCAGATCCAGACTGCCTTTGAGCCATTGCCGTTCGGCCGCAAGCCAGGCCGGGCCGGCATTGGATTCATAAGGCCCGCCCAGCAGGATCACCGGATCGGCGCTGACGGGCGGCAATTGCCCCAGGTCGGCGCGAAACACCTTCAGCGTCAGCCCTCGGGACTCGGCCCAAAAGGCGATGGCACCCGGGCCTTCGGCAGGATGGTGCTGGATCAGGTTCAACGTGGGCATCGGGCTACTCTCGATGGGACGCAAGGGCGCCCAATGTGCCGTAAAACATCCGGTATCGCCAGCCGGCCCGTTGCCTCGGATGGCGCCGAAAAGCCTGTAGGTCTGGTCTGAAAATGCGATTTGTCCGACAGACGTTGCGCCGTCATGGCGAATCCACCGCAATGACTCGATCCCGGCGCCACTTTTTTATAAATATTTGTCGCCTTGGCGTAATTTACCCTCCTGTAGCCGCTCTAGACTGCCGGCCACTTCGGTTCCGCTCACAAAGCAAGGACCGAACGCTGCCAATCGAAGCTGCCAATAAAAGCCTCCGCACACAGGAGTTATAAATGAAGAAGCTAGTGATGTTCGGTGCCCTGGCACTGTCGATGTTGTCCCTGACCGCCGTGGCTGACGACGCCAAGCCGATCCGCATCGGCATCGAAGCCGGCTACCCGCCATTTTCGATGAAAACCCCTGACGGCAAACTCACCGGTTTCGACGTGGACATCGGCGATGCCTTGTGCGAGCAGATGAAGGCCAAGTGCACCTGGGTCGAGCAAGAGTTCGACGGCCTGATCCCTGCGCTGAAGGTCAAGAAAATCGACGCGATCCTGTCGTCCATGACCATCACTGACGACCGCAAGAAGAACGTCGATTTCACCATCAAGTACTACCACACCCCGGCGCGCTTCGTGATGAAGGAAGGCAGCGACGTCAAGGATCCGCTGACCGAACTCAAGGGCAAGAAAGTCGGTGTTCTGCGTGCCAGTACCCACGACCGCTTCGCCACTGAAGTGCTGCAACCGGCGGGGATTGTCCTGGTGCGCTACGGCTCCCAGCAGGAAGCCAACCTGGACATGGTCTCCGGTCGCATCGACGCGCTGCTGGCCGACTCGGTCAACCTAGACGACGGTTTCCTGAAAACAGACGCCGGTAAAGGTTTTGCCTTCGTCGGCCCTGAGTACAACGATCCGAAGTACTTCGGTGGCGGCGCCGGCATTGCCGTGCGCAAGGGCGATACCGCCCTGGCCGAGCAGTTCAACAAAGCCATCACCGAGATCCGCGCCAACGGCAAGTACAAGCAAGTGCAGGACAAGTACTTCAAGTTTGACGTTTACGGCGAGTAATCCAGCCGTTTGGAAAAGTGGCAACCGTCAGACGCGGTTGCCATTTTTTTTGTGCAATCCTTTTCAGCACAAAGATCCCTGTGGGAGCGGGCTTGCTCGCGAAGGCGTCGTGTCAGGCAGCATGGATGTTGAATGTATCGACGCCTTCGCGAGCAAGCCCGCTCCCACAGGTGATTTCGCCGTTCAATATTCGGAGTTCCCATGCAACGCATCGACCACAAACTGCCCTGGAGCCACCTGGGCACTGAGCGCACCCTCAGCGTATTTCGTTATGGCGCGGGGCCGCGCAAGGTGTACATCCAGGCCAGCCTGCATGCCGACGAATTGCCGGGCATGCGCACGGCCTGGGAGTTGAAGAAACGCCTGACCGAACTTGAGCAACAGGGACAGTTGAACGGTGTGATCGAACTGGTGCCGGTGGCCAATCCCATTGGCCTCGACCAGCACCTGCAAGGCAGCCACATGGGGCGTTTCGAGCTGGGCAGCGGCAGGAACTTCAACCGCTCGTTCGTCGAACTCAGCGCGCCGGTGGCCGAGCGGGTCGGTGATCGCCTCGGCAGCGATGCCCAGGCCAATATCGCGTTGATTCGCCAGA
Source organism: Pseudomonas sp. ACN5 (assembly GCF_002303975.1). Lineage (NCBI taxonomy): Bacteria > Pseudomonadati > Pseudomonadota > Gammaproteobacteria > Pseudomonadales > Pseudomonadaceae > Pseudomonas > Pseudomonas sp. ACN5. Next base: position 85,129 of record NZ_MRCP01000020.1, read on the forward strand.
CCATGGGCCAGGTGCTCGACGACTTGCCGGCAGCGACATCACAGTTGGAAGCCATGCACCGCCTGTTGCTGCGCCATGCCTGCGACGCCGACATCACCCTCGACCTGCATTGCGATTTCGACGCTGCGATTCACATCTACGCGTTGCCGCAGCACTGGCCACAATGGCGATCCTTGGCGGCGCGCTTGCAGGCTGGCGTGGCGCTGTTGTGTGAGGACTCCGGCGGCAGCTCGTTCGACGAATCCTGTTCTTCGCCCTGGTTGCGCTTGGCCCGGGCGTTCCCGGCGGCGGCGATTCCGCCGGCCAACCTGGCGACCACGCTGGAGCTGGGCAGCATGGGGGACACCCGGGTCGACCAGGCCCAGGCCAATTGCGAGGCCATTCTCGGCTTTCTCGCCGAACAGGGTTTCATCTGCGGCACCTGGCCGGCGGCACCGGCCGACTGCTGTGAAGGCATGCCGTTCGAAGGCACCCAATACCTGTTCGCACCGCATCACGGCGTGGTCAGTTTCCTGCGTGAAGCCGGGGAATGGGTAGAGAAGGGCGATGCGCTGTTCGAGGTGGTCGACCCGTTGAACGACAAGGTCACCACCGTGCAGGCCGGCACCAGTGGCGTGCTGTTCGCCATCGATCGTGGGCGCTACACCCAGCCAGGCACCTGGCAGGCGAAAGTCGCCGGGCGTGAGCCGATTCGGGTGGGGAAGCTGATCAACGACTGAGCCGGGAATTTTCTTTGTCTGTACTGGCCTCTTCGCGGGCAAGCCCGCTCCCACAGGTTTTGTGAACGCCACAGGTCCAGTGTGGGAGCGGGCTTGCTCGCGAAGGCGGCATCAGCCACACCCGAGATGTTCCTGCCTACTGCACAGTGTTAGGCTCTTGCGCGAATCCTGCATTCCGTGAAGGAAGACCCATGTTGAAGATTCTCGCGCTGCTCACGCTGTTGGCATCCACTGCCGTCCACGCCCAAACCCCGCTGCAAACCGACCTGCCACTCAAGTACCTGGCGCAGGCCACCACCGATTCGAACCCTCAGCCCCTGGTGATTTTCCTTCACGGTTACGGCAGTAACGAACAGGACCTGTTCGACATCAAGGACGACTTGCCCGCGTCCTACACCTACCTGTCGGTGCGGGCACCTTTGGTGATGGAGGCGGGCAGTTATCAGTGGTTCCGCAAGAAGGGCGAAGGGGCCTACAACGGCGAGACCGATGATCTGAAGACCAGCGGACAGGTGTTGCTGGATTTCGTCACACAGGCCGCGAAGAAATATCACACCGAGCCCGAGAAGGTGTTCCTGATCGGTTTCAGCCAGGGCGCGATCATGTCTTACGAAGTGGGCTTGCGGCACCCCGAAGCGCTCGGCGGGATCGCGGCGCTGAGCGGGCGGATTCTGCCGGTGCTCAAGGCCGAACTCAAACCGGATGAAAAGCGCCAGTCGCTGGCGATTTTCATTGGTCATGGCGAGCAGGACAAACGTCTTCCCTACAGCGACGGCACTGAAGCCAACAGCCTGTTGCAGAGCGTGTCACTCGAACCCGAGTTTCACGGCTACCCCGGTGTTGGCCACAGCATCAGCGCCGAAGAGATCCAGGACTTGAGCGCCTGGTTGCAGCGTCTTAACCCCTGAGCCTTATTTTCCGCTGACGATCTGTTTGATCAGGGTTTCATGGGCCGCCATGTCGCCAGGGCGGGAAATCACCTGGATCACCGCCATGCGGGTGCCGGAGGCGGCCATCAGCGTGGTGGTGAGGGTCATGCCACCGCCTTGCGTGGCCGTGCCGTCGATCTGGCGCAGGCCCAGCCCGGATTTTTGGGTCAGGGTTTTCTCGCTGAGCTTGTTGTAGTCGGGCAGGGACTGGTGTTGCGCCGCATCGAAGTCGGCCACGGTGCCGTCGAGGAACCCGCCGTCGTTGTCCTTGACGCTGATACCGTTGGGCAGGGTGTTTTCAGCGGCAATCACCACGGTCTTGGTGGTTTCATTGCTGTACAGGGTGCCGCTGGCACCGTCCGGGCTGGCGGGCAGCGGGTTGGCGATGAAACCCTTGGGCAGGTTGAAGGTGAACTTGCTGCCGAGCATCGAGACTTTCTGCGCTGGCGTATCGCTGGAAGTGGCCTTGGCGGCCTGCGCATTCAAAGCCCCCAGGCCGGTAGCGGCTGCCAGCAGCAGGACAAGGGCTTTTTTACTCAACAAAGACATCGGAATCTCCAGGGATGTGCGCGCGGTGGGGCGCGATCATCCCACGGAGGTTGTGCTGCATTCCAGCGTGCTCTACCGAGCGGTCACTTGCGGTGAGGTCGCTTTCCTGTGGCATTCTTTCCGACGTACCTCATCGAACGTGTTTCGGTGCTTTGACGGTTCCTCCAGCGCCCGTCGTCGGGCCAACCGGCCGCGCCAGCAGACGCTTTGTCACCCCCAGCATGGCCACCGACACCGCGACGCCCAGGACAAAAGCGTTCATTCCCATCGTCGGCAGGGTCAGCGCCAACACCAGGCAGAAGGCGGCGAACGAGTACATGCCGGTGGCGGTGGCGCGCAGCAACGCGGCGGTAAAGGCCGGGCCACGGGTTTGCTGGGAGAACACCGCCATCACGCTGCCCAATACCGGGAACACCGCCAGCAAACCGCTCCAGCGGTCGCCGACGGTGCTGGCCAGCAGCGTCACGACCAAGGTGAGCAATGCACCGGCCACCATGCGCAGCACAAGCTTGTCGGATTTCGGCCCCGGGCCACTGAGCACCGGTTGCACGGCGGGGAACAGATAAGGCGCGGCGAGCAGCGCGGTCGCGGCGGCGCACAGCGAAAACGCCAGGGACCCCGGGATCAGCGACAGGACAACCGCCACCAGCGCCCAGACCGACAGCGAGATCAGCAACGCCAATGGCCATCCGGCCCGTTGTGCGACCTGGGCGTAGGTCACGCAAAACGCAATCATCGCGAACATGGCTGACAGCGCCGCCGTGGCCGACTGCGCAGCGAACGCCTGGCCTTGCTCAAGGGTAAGGAACAGCAGGATCGGTCCGACTACCACCGGCAATCCCGACAGCCAACCGGCCACGCTCGGTCCCCAGCGTTTGCCAGCCAGGGAAATCAGCAGCAGGAAGCCTGGGATTACCAGCAGTTTGAGGATCAACACGCGCATGTCTCCGACCTGTGTGAGGTGGCAACGGTAACATTACATCGGCTGGATTGCTTTAACTGTATGCTGATTTTGTATACATAAAGCCCTTTGGAATTTGTACGAAAGGATTTTTTGCGCCTGCGTTTCCTGGGCATCTGCGAGGAGGCCAGCCTGCCATGCGTGATGTGAAAGAACTGCAGTTCGCCCGGGCATTTTTTGCCATCTGGCTCGATCCGCGCACCAGAAATCAGTGGGGCGGACAGTGGGTTGATTCTGCAGTTCTTGGGGTGACTCCTCGGGCCTCTTCGCGAGCAAGCCCGCTCCCACAATTGTCCAGACGAGCGCGGTCCACTGTGGGAGCGGGCTTGCTCGCGAAGAACGATGACGCGGTCCAACTGAAAAAACGCAGGCAAAAAAGAACCCGGTGCGACTTGCATCGCACCGGGTGTTTGTCCAGACAGCGACGGATCTTCGTGGGTCCCCGCGCCGTCTGTTGAACGCTTTAAGCCCGTTCGAGCGCCAGTGCCACGCCTTGACCGCCACCGATGCACAGGGTGGCGAGGCCTTTTTTGGCATCACGCTTGAGCATTTCATGCAGCAAGGTCACCAGCACGCGGCAACCCGAAGCACCGATCGGGTGGCCCAGGGCGATGGCGCCGCCGTTGACGTTGACCTTGTTCAAGTCCCATTCCAGGTCCTTGGCCACCGCCAAAGATTGCGCGGCGAAGGCTTCGTTGGCTTCGATCAGGTCCAACTGGTCGATGTTCCAGCCGGCCTTGTCCAGGCAACGACGGGTGGCCGACACCGGGCCGATGCCCATGATCGCCGGGTCAACGCCTGCGTTGGCGTAGGCCGCGATTGTTGCCAGTACCGGCAGGCCCAGGGCCTTGGCCTTGTCGGCGCTCATCAGGATCACGGCGGCGGCACCGTCGTTCAGCGACGAAGCGTTGCCGGCGCTCACCGAACCGTCCTTCTTGAAGGCCGGCTTGAGTTTGCCCAGGGATTCGGCGGTGGTGCCGGCCCGTGGCTGCTCGTCGGTGGCGAAGGACAGCGGATCGCCCTTGCGCTGCGGGATCAGGATCGGGGTGATTTCATCGACGAAGCGCCCGGCTTCGATGGCGGCTACGGCTTTCTGTTGCGAGGCGGCGGCGAACGCGTCCTGCTGCTCGCGAGTCAGGCTGTACTTCTCGGCCAGGTTCTCGGCGGTGATACCCATGTGGTAGTCGTTGAACGCGTCCCACAGGCCATCGCTGATCATGGTGTCGACGATCTGCGCGTGGCCCATGCGCAGGCCGGTGCGCGCGCCGGGCATGACGTAGTTGGCCAGGCTCATGTTTTCCTGGCCGCCGGCGATGATCACCTCGGCATCACCGCAGCGAATCGCCTGGGCGCCCAGGTGCAGGGCCTTGAGGCCCGAACCGCAGACCTTGTTCAGGGTCATGGCCGGTACGGCGAAGGGCAGGCCGGCCTTGATCGCGGCCTGGCGCGCAGGGTTCTGCCCGGCGCCGGCGGTCAGCACCTGACCCATGATCACTTCATCGACTTCGGCCGGGTCCAGGCCGGTTTGCGCCATCAACTGGCGGATCACCGCAGCGCCCAGGTCAACGGCAGAAACATTGGCCAGGGAACCCTGGAAACTGCCGATCGCGGTGCGCGTGGCGGCAACAATGACGACTTCTTGCATGGAATGATTCCTCACTGGGCAGCGAACTGCATTTCCGGAACGTGGTCCGGGACGATCAGTTTACCAGCGGTCTTGGCGACGATTTCCTCGACACTGACGCCAGGTGCGCGTTCCTTGAGGACAAATGCGCCATTTTCGATTTCCAGGTAGGCGAGGTCGGTCAGCACGCGCTTGATGCAACCGGCGCCGGTCAGCGGCAGGCTGCATTGCGACAGGAGCTTGGACTCACCGTCCTTGGACGCGTGGGTCATGATGACGATGATGTTGTCTGCGCCGGCCACCAGGTCCATCGCGCCGCCCATGCCCTTGACCAGCTTGCCGGGGATCATCCACGAGGCGATGTTGCCTTGCACGTCCACTTCGAAGGCACCGAGCACGGTCAGGTCGACATGACCACCGCGGATCATCGCGAAGGACTCGGCCGAGGAAAAGATCGAGGCGCCGATGCGCGCGGTCACCGTTTGTTTGCCGGCGTTGATCATGTCGGCATCGATGGTTTCTTCAGTCGGGAACGGACCCATGCCCAGCAGGCCGTTTTCCGACTGCAGCATGACTTCCATGCCTTCAGGGATGTAGTTGGCGACCAGGGTCGGAATGCCGATGCCCAGGTTCACGTAGAAGCCGTCCTGCATTTCGCGGGCGACGCGTTGAGCCATTTGTTCGCGGGAAAGTGCCATTGTCGTTATTCCTTCATTCGGTCCGGGGGCAGGGGATCACTTACGCACGGTGCGCTGTTCGATGCGCTTCTCGAACGTGCCGCAGATGATCCGGTCGACGTAGATGCCTGGGGTGTGGATCTGCGCCGGGTCCAGCTCGCCGGGTTCGACGATTTCTTCGACTTCGACCACGGTGATCTTGCCGGCAGTGGCGGCCAGCGGGTTGAAGTTCTGGGCGGTGTGGCGATAGATCACGTTACCGAAATGGTCGGCTTTCCAGCCTTTGACGATGGCGAAGTCGCCGGTGATGGACTCTTCCATCAGGTACTTGCGGCCATGGAATTCACGCACTTCCTTGCCTTCGGCAACCGGAGTGCCCACGCCGGTGGCGGTGAAGAACGCCGGAATGCCGGCGCCGCCCGCGCGCATTTTCTCGGCGAGCGTGCCTTGCGGGGTCAGGATGACTTCGATTTCGCCCTTGAGCAGCTGCTCTTCGAACAGCTTGTTTTCGCCGACGTAGGACGCCACCACTTTGCTGATCTGGCGGTCGGTCAGCAGTACGCCGAGGCCGAAACCGTCGACGCCGCAGTTGTTGGAGACCACGGTGAGGTCGCGTGTGCCCTTGCGCTTGATCTCGGCGATCAGGTTTTCCGGGATGCCGCACAGGCCGAAGCCGCCAGCGATCACGGTCATGCCGTCTTCAAGACCTGCCAACGCTTGCTCGTAGGAACTCACGCGCTTGTCGAAACCTGCCATATGCACCTCTTTTATTCTTTGTGGGCGGCTGGCTAGCCGAATGGGATGGAGTGTCTCGCCGAAGCATTCATTTGTTAAGTTGATTTTTACGGTTAATTAATAGATAAAACTCAACAAACCGCTGCTTTCTTGCAGCTCCAGGCTTGTAGCTTACAACTGGAAGCGAAGCGAACATGACCATTAAGCAGATCCGCGCCTTTCTCGCCGTGGCCCAGAGCCTGAGCTTTGCCGTGGCCTGTGAACGCCTGCACCTGTCGCAATCGGCCCTGAGCCTGACCATCAAGGCGCTGGAAGAGGGCCTCGGCGGACGTCTGTTCACCCGCAACACGCGCAACGTGGCGCTCACCGCCGAAGGCGAAGCCCTGGTGCCGCTGGCGCGCCGGCTGATCGCCGACTGGGACAATGTCGAGGACGAACTGCGTCAACGCTTCACCCTGCAGCGCGGTCGCGTGACCCTGGCAGCCATGCCATCGTTCGCTGGCAACCTGCTGCCGCCGATCCTCAAGACCTTCCGCGCCCGCTACCCGAACGTCAACGTGACGGTCAATGACGTGATCAACGAGCAGGTGCTGGAAATGGTCCGTGACCGCCAGGTTGAACTGGGGGTGGCGTTCGAGCCGACCCAGAGTTCGCCGCTGCAATTCACGCCGTTGTACATCGATCGATTCGTGGCGGTAGTGCCCCTGGATTCAGCGCTGGCCGAACTCGATGACATCGATTGGCGGACCCTGCTCAAGGAGCCGTTCATTACCTTGCAGCGACCTTCCACCGTGCGGGTGATGCTTGAAGAGCACCTGCAGGCCCGCGGCATGAAGCTGTCGGTGGAGTTTGAAAGCCATCAACTGGCGACGGTCGGGCGCATGGTCGCCAGCGGCCTGGGCGTGAGCGCGGTGCCGGCCTTGTGTGCCGGGCAGATGCGTGAGCTGGGCGCGCGCTGCATTACCTTGCGCGATCCGGTGGTGGAGCGGGCGCTTGGCGTGTTGACGTTGCCCGGGGGGGAGCTGTCGGCGGCGGCGCAGGCGTTGTTTGATGTACTGAAGGAGGAAAAATTTGGGGAAAAGCTTCTCTGACATGAGCGCCGGCCCCTGTGGGGGGCGAGCTTGCTCGCGAAGGCGGAGTGTCAGCTACATCAATGTGGTTTGACCCACCGCTTTCGCGAGCAAGCCCGCTCCCACAGGGTGTTGTGTTGATCAGGAAGTCAGGCGTTGGGCCAATAGGGGCAACAGATGCTCGCACGCCCCCTCGATCTTCATATCCAGAATGTCATCCGCCCGGGTCTTGCCCAGGTTGATCGCGATCAACGGCTTGCCCTGATCCACCACCGCCCGGCACAAGCGAAACGCCGAATAGGCCATCAACGAAGACCCGATCACCAACAACCCGGCCGCCTGTTCAACGGCCGCCATCGCCTTGGCCGCCGTGGCTTGCGCGACGTTTTCACCAAAAAACACCACATCCGGCTTCATCCGTTCCCCGGCGCAATGCGGGCAATGCGGGACCTGGAAACGGGCCTCGAAGGCCGCGTCGAGCAGGGTGTCGCCGTCCGGCGCCTGCACCGCGTCGACGCCGGCCAGGTAGGGGTTGCGGGTTTCCATCAAGCGCTGGATCGAGTCGCGCTCGCAAAGCCTGCCGCAATCGAGGCACAACACCCGGTGCAAACTGCCGTGGAGTTCGATCACGTCATGGCTGCCGGCCTGGTCATGCAGGGTGTCGACGTTCTGGGTGATCAACCCGCTGATCTGTCGCGTACCCTGCAGCCGGGCCAGGGTGTCGTGGGCCACGTTCGGCTGCGCCAGGCGCACCCGTGGCCAGCCGAGCATCGCCCGCGCCCAATAGCGGCGCCGGGACTCCGGGGCGGAGAGAAACTCCTGGTACATCATCGGCTGCCGGCCCCGTCGCACGCCCTGGTTGTTACGATAATCGGGGATGCCCGACGGTGTGCTGATGCCGGCACCGGTCAGCACTGCAAACGGCGCGTCGGCCATGCGTTGATGGAGGCGGTGGAGTTGTTCGTGGATCAGGCTGTCGAGCATGCTGGAAAACCTGTAGGAGCGAGCCTGCTCGCGATGGTCGTCAACGATAACACTGTAAGCCTGACACCCCGCGGCGTGCTCGCGCTTTTCGCGAGCAAGCTCGCTCCTACAGAGGGGGTGGCGGGGGTTATTTACGTGCCTCCAGAATCAGGTTGAACGGCGTCTCCGTAGCCCGACGGAAACTCGAGAACCCGGCCTCGGTGAACACCTTGCGCAACCGCGCTTCACCGGCCTGGGCACCCAGCCCGAGGCCGACTTCCTGGGACAGCGAGTTCGGTGTGCATATGAAGGTCGAGGCGGCGTAGAACAGGCGTCCGACCGGGTTGAGGTTGTCGTCGAGCAAGTCATTGGCGTAGGGCTCGACCAGCAGCACCGTGCCGTCCTCCTTCAACGATTCATAGGCATGTCTGGCCGCGCCCACCGGGTCGCCCATGTCGTGCAGGCAGTCGAAGTAGCAGACCAGGTCATAGTCGTTGCCGGGGTAGCTTTTGGCCGTGCCCTGGAAGAATTTGGCCCGGCCGGACACACCGCCTTCTTCGGCCCGTTGGGTGGCGACGGTAATGGAGGGCGCGTGGTAGTCGAAGCCGACGAAGCGCGAATCGGGAAATGCCTGGGCCATGATCACCGTCGAGGCGCCGTGACCGCAGCCGATATCCGCCACTTTGGCCCCGGCTTCCAGTTTGGCCACCACGCCGTTGAGGGCCGGCAACCATTCGGCGATCAAATGGGCTTTGTAGCCGGGGCGGAAGAAACGCTCGGTGCCGCTGAACATGCACGGATGGTGCTCGCCCCAGGGTAGGGCGCCGTTACCGCGCATGGCGTTGACCAGCTTGTCCTTGTCGTGGAAAAACGACGCGACCACGCCTATGCCCCCGGCGATGTAGACCGGAGAGTCTTCGATGGCCAGGGCCAGGGCTTGCTCTTCGGGCAGGCGGAACTGGCCGTCGCGGTGTTCCATGTAGCCGGAGGCGGCGTGGGCGCTGAGCCATTCGCGTAGCAGCCGGGTGTTGCAGCCGGTTTTCTCGGCAAGGGTTTCGGGGGTGATGGGTTGGCTGTCGGCCATCGCCCGGTACAGGCCGAGCTCTTCGCCGAGGATGACGTTGGCGAGCATCGCCGCGCCGCCCATGTCATTCACCAGTTTGCCCATGAAATCGTTGAGTCTGGCCTCGTCCATCACGTGTGCTCCTTTGGCAGGATCACGGTCCAGAGGCATCGTTTGGCGAGGCATGCGCCGCTGGGCGGTGGTCGTGGAAATGTGCAGGGCACCAAGCGGGTCCTGTGTGCATTAAGTCTAGTCCGGGGCGTGTGTACTGCTGTCTGGAGCGACGAAAGTCCTCATGATTGACACTAAACCCCTGTGGGAGCGGGCTTGCTCGCGAAAGCGGTGGCTCGGCCAACATCGCTTCTGAATGTGCCGGCCTCTTCGCGGGCAAGCCCGTTCCCACAGGATCAGCGGAGCCCGCAAGGATCGTGTGTATCCCACTGTATCCAGACCCCTTCTTGACACAGTGACCTCTTATTCCGCCCCCAGCCGAACACAGTCCCGATACACCCCTTCGATTAACTGTGCCTCATGGCGGGCACCTGCCCGCGCCCTTGGACACAGGCGAGATCGATACCATGCAGACATCCATTCCCCCCGTAGCCAAGGCCAGCGCCGGGCTTGGCCTGCGTCGCGGTTTACTCAAAGACCTGCAAGCGGCCCCGGCCGGTCATTTCGATTTTCTGGAGCTCGCGCCGGAAAACTGGATCGGCATCGGCGGCGCCCATGGCGCGGCGCTGCGGGCACTGGCCGAGCGTTATCCGTTGTCCTGTCACGGGCTGTCCCTGTCCCTGGGCGGGCCGTCGCCGCTGGACGTCGGCTTTTTGCAGGAAGTCCGGGGTTTTCTCGATCACTACCACGTGCCGCTGTACAGCGAGCATTTGAGCTATTGCAGCGATGACGGTCACCTGTACGACCTGTTGCCGCTGCCGTTCACCGAAGAAGCGGTGCACCACGTCGCCGCGCGTATCCGCCAGGCCCAGGACATCCTCGGTCGGCGCCTGGCGGTGGAAAACGTCTCTTACTACGCCGCCCCCCAACAGGACATGGACGAGGTGACGTTCACCAATGCGGTGTTGCGCGAGGCTGACTGCGACCTGTTGCTGGACGTCAACAACGTCTACGTCAACTCGATCAACCACGGTTTCGATCCCCAGGCGTTTCTCGCCGGTATCGATGCGGGACGGGTGGTGGCCATGCATATCGCCGGGCATTTCGATGAGTCCGATACCTTGAAAATCGATACCCATGGCGCTTCGGTGAAACCGGCGGTGTGGTCGTTGCTGGCCCAGGCCTACGCCCGGTTCGGTGCGCAGCCGACCTTGCTGGAGCGCGATTTCAATTTTCCGGCATTCGCCGAACTGGTGGCGGAACTGCAGACCATTCGCCACCTGCAACAGGAGGGGATGAACCGTGGATAAGTCGAGCCTTGTGCAGCAACAAACCACCCTGGGCCTGTACCTGCGCGACCCTGGACACAACGCGCCACCCACCGAAATGGACCCGGCGCGGGCACAGGTTTACCGCGATCTGGTGTTCGCCAACCTGTCTTCATTGCTCAGTGGCACCTTTCCGGTCCTGGTGAAGATTCTGGGCGATGAACACTGGCGTTCGCTGGTGCGGATTTTTCTGCGGGACTACCGCGCCCGAACACCGAAATTCGGTGAGATCGCCCAGGAGTTTGTCGAGTTTCTTGCCAGTGAACCGCTGGCGTTGGCCGATGGTTCGTGGCCGCCGTTCATGGTGGAGCTGGCGCATTACGAGTGGGTGGAAATGGCGCTGCAACAGTCCGACGCCGAGCCTGTGGCTGCCGGTGATGCGGCGTTGCTGCTGGATCGGCCCTTGCAGGTGTCGCCGCTGGCCTGGCCGTTGGCGTATGCCTGGCCGGTGCAACGGGTGGGGCCGGATTACCAGCCGGACGTTTTACCGGCTCAGCCGACGTTGTTGCTGGTGCGTCGCGCCGAGGACTGGGGTGTGAAGTTTTCCGAATTGAGTCCGTTGGCGTGGCGGTTGTTGCTGCTTGTTGGCGAGTATCCCGGGTTGACCGGGCTTGAGCTGTTGCAGGGGTTGGCGG
>NZ_MRCP01000021.1:0-89537 GCF_002303975.1 Pseudomonas sp. ACN5
ACCACTCAGGCGCTGGTGATACTGGCTCGCAAGCTTGCTCGGGTCGTATTCGCCCTGCTGAAAGGACAGAGCGAATATCAACCCAAAGCCGGTTGAGGGCTTCCCCTCAACCATAGAATCTCCCACAAGGGTTATTTGTCAGCCTCAAAATTTGTGGTCGACATAAGTCCCTGTGGGAGCGGGCTTGCTCGCGAAGAGGCCAGCACATTCAACACATCTACCAGCAAAAAAAGCTCAAGCCTGCACCACCTCAACCCCCAACACCCGGTAGTCCTCCACATTGCCAGACGCCACATGCCGTTCGGTGATCAACGTGTGCACACGATTGCAAGGCGCGACGACAAAGGGCTCCACCGCGCCCAGCTTATCGGCGGTGGTGACGGCAATCACATGGGACGCACAATCGAGCATCGCCTGCTTCACCGGCACTTCATCAAAGTGCAGTGAGCTCAAGCCCACCTGCGGATGAATCGCGCAGACCCCGGTAAACAGCAGATCGGCCTTGATGCCCGCCAGCAGCCGCAGGGTTTCGTGGCCGCTGGCCGACATCGTCGCCGGGTTGAGCTGGCCGCCGGCCAGGATCACCTTGATGCCTTTGTATTCGGACAGGGTAATGGCCGTCATCGGCGACGCCGTGATCGCGGTGATGGCGATGTCCGTCGGCAGCGAACGCGCGATCTGCAAGGTGGTGGTGCCCGAGTCGAACACCACGATCTGACCGTCCCGCACCCGTCGCGCAGCCAGTTGCGCCAGATGGGTCTTCACCTCATCGGTTTCGCTGATCCGGGTGAAATAGTCCTTGCCCGTGTCTTTGGGCCGTGGCAACGCCCCACCGTGCACCCGCTGCACCAGGCCGGCGCTGGCCAGTTCCGCCAGATCGCGGCGGATGGTGTCTTCGGACACCGCGAAATGCTGGCTCAGTTCCGAGGCCATGACCTTGCCGTCGCGTTCGAGGATCAACAGGATTTTTTGCCGGCGCACTGAAGGCATTTCGGCAGCGAAATGATTGTCTTGCATGTTTTTGCCCGTTTATGCGTGTAACTGCGTGTTGCACGAGAGTATCCGCAACCCCCGGCAAAAACAACGAACCGTCCCGGTATCATTTTTTTCGATCTTTCAAATCATTACAGCGAATTTTTTATTTTCCCCTGAGCTGTTCAAGATGGCGCCGTCACTCATGTTTTGGATGGAAACCTCATGAATATCAATTTTGCCTTTGCCTGCATGATCGTGGTCTCGTTCACCATTGCGTTGGTGCACGCCTGACCGACAGGTCGTGAGGCGTCAAGATGTGCAAGGTCGCGGTAAAAGCCTGACAGATCAGGAAAATGCTCTATAACCAGTGGTGACACGATTTCCGATGCCGGGGTACTGGAAGGCGCCCCCGGAAATTAATCTCTTAAAATGTTGCGGACAATTGAGTGCCCGCCTGGAGACGCCACGATGAACCCCCTGAAAATAGCCGCCAGCGATGGCGCCGCCGCAAGCTTCAAGAACGCTCGGGAAGTGGTAGCGCTCAGCCAGACCGATTTCACCAACGTCGCCGTGGCGGTGGTGTCTGTCAATGACGTCATGGCCGGCGCCCTGGGTGCCATTCAGCGCACCGGTTTCGACATTCCGATATTCCTGGTGGCCTCGCCGGATTCAGCCAACCGTCCCCGGGAAGTCTATAAGCACCTGACGGACGTGCTGCTGCAGGTCAACGGCATTTTCGATCTCACCCGCGCCAACGCCGAGTACCATGGCAACCAACTGGAAACAGCGGCCCGAGCCTATGAAGACAGCCTCCTGCCACCCTTCTTCGACTCCCTGAAGAAGTACACCGAAGCGGCCAACGCGACCTTTGCCTGCCCCGGTCACCAGGGCGGCCAGTTCTTTCGCAAGCATCCGGCCGGCCGGCAGTTTTTCGACTTCTTCGGCGAGACGCTGTTTCGCGCCGACATGTGCAACGCCGACGTCAAGCTCGGCGACCTGCTGATCCACGAAGGCCCGGCGCTGCTGGCGCAGAAACACGCCGCGCAAGTGTTCAACGCCGACAAGACCTACTTCGTGCTCAACGGCACCTCGGCGTCGAACAAGGTGGTGACCAACGCCCTGCTGACCCCGGGCGACCTGGTGCTGTTCGACCGCAACAACCACAAGTCCAACCACCAGGGCGCGCTGCTGCAGGCCGGGGCCACGCCTGTGTATCTGGAAACCGCGCGCAACCCCTACGGCTTCATCGGCGGCATCGACGCCCACTGTTTCGACGAAGGCTACCTGCGCGAGCTGATTGCCGAAGTCGCCCCGGACAAAGCCCAGCTGCCTCGGCCGCTCCGCCTGGCGATCATTCAGTTGGGCACCTACGACGGCACCGTGTACAACGCCCGGCAAGTGGTCGACCGCATCGGCAAGCTGTGTGACTACATCCTGTTCGACTCGGCGTGGGTCGGCTACGAGCAGTTCATCCCGATGATGAAAGACTGCTCGCCGCTGTTGCTCGACCTGAACGAAAACGACCCGGGCATCTTCGTCACCCAATCGGTGCACAAACAGCAGGCCGGTTTTTCCCAGGCCTCCCAGGTGCACAAGAAAGACCGGCACATCAAGGGCCAGGCCCGCTATTGCAACCACCACCGGCTCAACAACGCCTTCATGGCCCAGGCCTCCACCAGCCCCTTCTACCCGCTGTTCGCCTCACTGGATGTGAATGCCCGCATCCACTCCGGCCGCAGTGGCCTGCGCCTGTGGGAAGACTGCGTGAAGTTCGGCATCGAAGCGCGCAAGCTGATCCTCGAAGCCTGCACCATGGTCCGCCCGTTCGTGCCGGACACCATTGAAGGGCGCGCCTGGGAAGACTACCCAACGGAAGACATCGCCAACGACATCCGCTTCTTCGAGTTCCATCCCAAGGACCGCTGGCACGCCTTTGCCGGCTACGCCGAGAAGCAGTACTTCATCGACCCGTGCAAGTTGCTGTTCACCACGCCGGGCATCGACCCGGTGGACGGCAGCTACACCGACTTCGGCATTCACGCCGGCATCCTGGCCAACTTCCTGCGCGAGAACGGCATCGTCCCGGAAAAATGCGACCTCAACTCGATCCTGTTCCTGCTCACCCCGGCCGAAGACTGGGCGAAGATGACCCACCTGGCCGCCCAGATCGCCCGCTTCGAACGCTTCATCAGCGACGACGCCCCCATGAGCCGGGTACTGCCGGCCATTTACGCACAGCATCAGGAGCGCTATCGCAACTACACCATTCGCCAGCTCTGCCAGGAAATGCACGACCTGTACCGCCACCACAACGTGCAGCAACTGCAGAAGGACATGTTCCGCAAGGAACACTTCCCGAAAAAAGCCATGAACCCGCAGCAAGCGCAAATCGAGTACATCCGCGGCAACGTCGAACTGGTGGCGCTGGCCGATGCCGACGGGCGTATTGCCGCTGAAGGTGCGCTGCCCTATCCACCGGGGGTGCTCTGCGTGGTGCCGGGTGAAATCTGGGGGGGCGCGGTGTTGAAGTACTTCCTGGCGCTGGAGGAAGGCATCAACCGCTTGCCCGGCTTCACGCCGGAGTTGCAAGGGGTGTACCTGAAGCAGGAAGGCGGTCGTACCCGGGCGTATGGGTATGTGATCAAGGCTTGATCCCCGGGCAGGCGCTGTTGCAGACCCGGGTCTGCGCCAGCGCCTGGTTTGGCATTCACCCTCAGACTTGCGCAGCACGCTCCCCCGGCGTTTCCTGGCCACAGGCGCCCGCCTGGGGCAGCAGGCTGATTTCGACGCGTCGGTTGGCCGCACGCCCGGACTCGCTGTCATTGCTGGTGAGCGGCTGGCTGGCGGCAAAGCCCTGGACCGCAAAGCAACTGTCGGGGATGTCGCCCATGCGTTGCATCCAGTCACGTACGGCAGAGGCACGCGCGTGGGAGAGCAGGAGATTGTCCTGCGGGTTTCCACGGCCATCGGTATGTCCGCCAATGACGATCAGCCAACCGGGCTGGGCCTTGATGTCGACCAGGGCGCTGATCAGGATCTTGGTCGAGCCAGGCTTGAGCTCGGCGCTACCGGCGTCGAACAGCGACAGGCTGTCCAGGCGCACAGGCTCGACGATCGTTTGTGCCGGCTCAAACAGTTGGGCAAAGCGCTGCTCGACTGCAGCGGTGGAGCCCAACCACCAAGCGCCGCTGACCAGGCCCGCCATGGCGGCTGCAGCGCCCAACCACAGTGCAACACGATGCTTGGCAGGCTGCATTTCAGGCATGGGGTTGGGTGGCAACATCACCACGGGCATCAACAGCGACGGTGCCGGTTCTCTCGGTGGCAGCGATAAGGTACCGAGCGCAACGCTGCTGCGCTGCGTACGCTGGACCAGGCTTTCGATCTGCTGGCGCAAGGCGTGCAATGCGACCAGAGGCGGCTGTGCCTGTTGATCCAGGCGCTGCTGCAAACGCGCCAGTTCGGTGTCCAGCTCAAGCAACGCGGGGAAGTTATGCGCGCTCAACACCCTGTTGCGCAGCAACGGCTGCCATTGCACGAACAGCCAGGCCAGGAGATCCAGGCGAACCGACGCCATGGGCGGCCATAACGCCGGCCATTGACAACACAGTGACTCGATCAGCGCCACCCCCTGTGCCATGCCTTCCAGGCCGTGGCGCTGACTGCGCGCCAAGGCAAACGCAGCCGCCGTTTGCAGGTCCGCGCCGTTCTGCTCGAACAGCGTCAGACACCACTGCTCCACCCTGGCCCAGTCCACGTCGGGACAGGCCGGGTGACTCAACTTCGCCAGCTCTTGGCGCAGCGACACGAACTCACCAAAACCGCGCGGATCACCGCCCAGCCGAATACGCATTTCAAATAACACCGTCAGCCTCCCTTGCCATTCAGGTTCACGATCACGGCAACCATTGCTGTCGTTTCAAATGTCGCACCAGGACTTTGCCTTCCGGTGCCACGGTGGTACCGAAGGTGATTTGCCGGCCGCTATTGAGCAGCACGTCGAGCCTGTACTCCAGATGACCGGGCAGTGTCTGCTCGAGCAACTCGATGTTCACGGTCGCCAGGCGCGGTTCGTACTTGATCAAGGTCTCTTGCATGATCCCCATCAACTGATGAGCCGAGCCAGGCAAACCCTGCAGGATCTGGCCCATGTCGGGAAGACCGTAGTCGGGCAGGTGTGCGAGTGCACCGGCCCGGCTGTTGAGGATGCGTTGCAGGTTGTCCAGTACCGACAGCGTGTGCTGGTCCTCTTCGCTGACTCGATACAGGTCCAGGTCGCCGTTGAAGTTCTGCAGCAGCGTTTCATAGAGTGAAGGATTGAACTCGGTCATCGGTTACTCCCGAGCCAACGCGCGCAAGGTCAATCGGTTGTCCCCCAGTTCGATGATCCGTGCCCGTTCCGGGTCGAGGTCATCGCGGGTCAAGGTCAGGCGCCAGGTATTGGTCTGCGTATCGGGGTTGCGAAACAACGCCACCACCGAGACAAAGCGCGCGTCCTTGTCCAGTGGCACATTCAGTTGCGCGCCTTCGCCCGGTTTGATCACCAACGCCCGGGTGTCGAGCAAGTCGCTGTCGAGCGCTCGCTCGTCGCCATCGAGCAGGCTGTCGTAGGACGCCCTCTGCAGCGCTTTGCTGTCGCTCAGTTGGTACACCCGCACCAGCGTCGGGACCGACATTGCATTCATGTCCGCGACATCGGTGTTGATCGCGGTGCGGGCATTGAAATCCAGGTGCAGGGTTTTCACCTGCTTGTAGAAAATCGACCGGGTGGCGGAGGCGGTGCCCTGCGTGACGGACTGAGTGACCCCGCATCCGGCGAGCACTGCCACCAGCGTCGCCAGCATCAATAATTTACCAACGGTACGCGACATGCTGTATTTCCCTGTTCCGAGTGTTCTTCGACAGGCCTTGGTAGCGGCCCAGATTGAGGGTGATCGTGTCGTGCTCCGCGCCTTGCCAGGTGCCACAGCCCAGCATGCCGGTCATCCCCAACAGGATGGTCGCCCGCCCCAACACCGGTTGCGGCAGGCTGCGCACTGGCAGCGATAGCTGCAGCTTCGCGGTGCAGCGCCAGCCCAGGTACACCCGCAGCAACACCCGCAAATCGTTGTACAACGGGCCATCGGGCAACCAGCCGCGTGCTTCGTCCGGGTCCCGGGTGAACAACGCCAGATGCAACTGGCTGTTGGCGTCGCAGCCAGTCGCCCCCAGCGGGGTACCCCGGGACAGGCTCACCGGGTGACTCGCGGACAGGCTCGCCGGCTGCGCCAAGGCAATTTTCTGCGGCCAGTGCGGCGTGATCCGCACCTGCGTCGCAGGTGCCAGCAGCGTCACCAACGCCGTGATGCCTTCGGCGTTACGGGTGGGCATGCGCATCACGCCAAGCAGCGCCAGGAACCGCGAAACCGGCGTGGCAATGCGCTTGGCCGTGCCGGGAATGCCCAGCCCGACCAGGCCAAGCAGGCATTGCGAAGTCGCATCGCTGCCGCCCGCTTCGAAGGTGGCCGGGTACGAATACTTGCGCCAGATCCGATAGAACTGGGTGAATATCCGGTGGTTGAAAATATCGAGGAAAGCCTCCAGCGCTTGATGCCCCTCGCGGCGCTGGGCAATGTCGTCGACAAATGCCGTCGGCAATGGCGAGTCCACACCGTACAACCCCAGCAGGCGCGTGCGCACTGTCGCCGGGTGCAGCGGTTGATCGGCGTCGGTTTCGATGGCCTTCAGTTCACTGGCGGGAAATCCCATGCCGGGGTCGGGGCGAAACCGTACCGGGTCATCCGCCGGATGGTTGGTGCTTCCCAGTGGCGGGTGATCCGGCAGTGCCTGTTCGAGCAACTGGCAGAAGCGATACAGATTGGCCTCGGCCACCCGCCCGTCCAGCGCCTCGAGTAACCCGCTGGCTTTCAGCCGGGAATACGCTGACTGTGGTTCTCGTTCCATCGCAGGCACTTTCCAGAAGGTTGAAGGATCAGCGTGAGCTGGTTGAACAGATGAATATCGGCGTACAGGCCGAAGAAACGATGGAGCATTTCGCCGAACAGGCTGATGTCGCCCTCGCCGGAAAAACCATTGGCGTCGAGGGTCACTTCGATGTCTACGCCGCGCAGCAGGAACCCTTTTTCGAAACGCTGTACCAGGTGGTGATTGACCTCGACGATGGCCGCCAGGCGACGACGGTTCAGCTCGCTGTCCGTCCAGTCGTACAGCGCCAGGGTGCCGCGCAGCACTTCGGCGTTATCGAGCATCGGCAGGAAATTCGAACCCAGGTGGCTGAGCACTCGCCAGTGGAACCGGTCGCGGTTCGGCGGATAGCACGGCAAGGTCGGGGCGCTCAGATTGCGCACCCGCAAACCGGTCTGGGCGGAGTTGGCCAGCGTATCGAGCAAGGTGCTTTGCAACGCCTTGCGCGGCAGTTGGCCGTGGGTACCGGTCAACTGCAGGGACAGACTCTGGCTCGCCTGCAGCCGATCCTGATCAAAGCCGTCGCCCCCCAGGATCAGCCAGGTATCGTGCAAGCCATTGGCGCCACGCTTGAGGCGCGTATGGAAATAGCGCTCGGGGGCCTCGTCGCGCAACATGCCGCCCTTGTGGCGAAAACTGCTGAAGGGCACGTAGTCAAGACGCTCGGCGTTCTTCGCTGCGGTGACCCGATCCACCGAATAGATTTCGGTGTGGCCGTCCTGCAGGCGCATGGGACGCAGCAGGTAGTCGGTTTGCAACGGCTGCAGTGTCATCGGATCGGCTTCCAGGGTGAATAGATTGATCACCGGCACCGCGTGCAAACGAATGTGTTCGGCACTCAGGTTGAACGCTGGCGGCCACGACTCGCGCAGGACCACCTCCAGTTCGAACCAGGGCATGCCCGGTGTGATGCTCAACTGCTCCAGGCCATGGAGCGTCACGAACATGAATTTTTCGCGGAAGGTGAAATACTCCAGCAGCAACTGATACCCACTGAACGCGCTGTCGCCCTTGGGCCACAAGCGGTCCTCTTCGGCGAAACCCTTGGGTGCGAAATGGCCGGCCAGCGGATAACGCGACGCTTCCCCCGGCCGACGCACATACAAGGCCTGGGCATTGAGGGTCAGGGCCTGATGCAGTGCACTGGCTAAGGGCGCATCGGCATTGAGATACAGCGACAGGCGACTCAGGTCGACCTCGCTCCAGTCACTCAACGAGTCACAGGCAAAGCGCAGGCGCAGCACCGAGCGTCCGTCGGGTTCGTGGTCCAGACGCACCGATTCCAGGTCGATGGGTTGCAGTGTCAGGTCCTGGGTGGTGGTGTAGCGACAACGGGTGCGCTGCGGCCCGATGGGCTGCGACAACACTTCGAAGCCGGCCGTAATCACCTCGCTGCGCTTCATCTGCGCCCCTTCAGGCGTCAGTTCGACAATGGCCAGCGATGGAATGGTGCGCAGGTAATGCGGCCACAACAGGCTGACCAGGCCCTCGGTCAGCTCCGGCAAGTCGTCGTCGAGCTTTTCACGCAAGCGCCCCATCAAAAAGGCAAAGCCTTCGAACAGGCGTTCCACATAGGGATCGCGCGCGCCCGGTTTGTCCAGGTTCAGTTGCGCCGCCCGGTCGGGGAAGGCTTGCGCAAACTCCTGGCCGGCTTCGCGCAGGTAGCGCATCTCGGCGTCGAAATAACGCAGTGTCAGATTGTCCATGCTCAAAAAGAATCCTGATAAAAGAGGTTCAACCGCACAGCACCGCGGCGCGTACCGGATCGATGGCGACCAGCGCCGCGAGCAATGCTTCCATGCGTCGACCCAGCACGGTCTTGTCGGCATCGTTGCGTTGCGCCTTCAAGCGCGTCAGCTTGAGCAGGCGTGCCTTGACTTCAAAATTCAGCTCCGGCTCCCACTCCGCCAATGCCTGGCGCTGGGCCGTGGCATCCAGTTCAACGAGCAGATGCGTGGCCAGGTCAGTCTTGCCACATTGCTCGGCCACTCGCGCCATCAGCAGGCGCAGCAGCCAGCGCTGCCGACCGGTATGGATGCCGGGGCGCTCGGCCAGCCAGGCCAGCGCATGCTCGACACCGTCGCTGTCGGCCTGCGCCAGTGCCTCAGCCTCCAGCGACAGAATCTCGACATCGGCAAACACCGCCGCCGGGGCCGGTGCGGGCAGCCACTGGCGGGACTGATTACCGCTGACGTGCTGACTGATCCACTCGCGGGTCGTCTCGTCGGCAAAAGGCGTACCGTCGTTCCAGCTCAACACTTCCAGCCCCGGCAAACGTTCGAGGAACATGCCCAGGTCGCGCTTGACGATGTCGGCCCAACCGTCCTGGGGTGCCGGTTGTTTGCTCAGGGCCTGGACCAGATACCACTGCAGGTCCAGCCAGAAATGGTTGACGCCCTCGGCGAATGTCCACTCGACCTGATCGAGCAATTCGCTCCAGCTCTGTTGCAGATACAGGCGTTTGAGTTGTGCCCTGGACTCGCCTCGGGGCGGTGACAGGCGCGTCATGCCGCTGGCGTCCTGCAGGGGGGGCTGGTGCAAGGTATCCCAGCGCAGGCTCTTCATCAGGTGGTGCGCCGCCAGCCAGCCTTGTGGCTGTTCGCGCAGATAAGCTGCGAGGGTCCGACCACTGTCCAGCAGATCGCGTCCGGACTTGATGACCGTGACGCCCGGTGTGCTGGCCGGGCTGTCGGACTCATGCCTGGCACTGTTCTGCGGCACCAGCGCATCCACCCCGCCGGACTGCGCCAATCGCGCGGACAACGCCCCATACAGCGCGCCCAGTTGCGGTCGTTGATCCTGCGGCCAGGCCTGCAGCCCACGCTCCAGCCAGGCCAGCGCCGCCACCGTGCGCTCCGCTTCAGCCTTGACCACTTCCGGGTACAGCGAAAGGCTGTCCAGCACCTTGGCGCTGGTCAACCACTCCAGGGCCATCTTGCGGCTATTGGGCCGTACGGGCAGCACGTCGCCGGCGTAACGCTCGACCAGCGCGGCCAGCAGACCCAGGCCATCGGCCAACCCCCTTTCACCGTCTTTGTGCAGGCGCGCCCACAAGTAATACGTGGCAACGCGCAGATCCTTGCAGCGCTGGCTGAGCAATTTCTCAGCCAGTTGAACCACCTCGTCGACATCCGCACCGGAGAGCTTGTTGACCTCTTCACGCATGCGCTGGAAATCATCGTCGTAACCCGGATCCTCGCCGACAGCCGACTGCGCGCTGATGGGGTGCAACCAGGATTGCCAGTGTTCAGCCTGAGTGCGGGCAAGGGACAGCGGGTCGCGTTCGCCCAGGCAGCGGGCGATCAGTTTGAGCAGGCTCATGGGTAACTCCTGTTCTGCGCAACAGGCTGCGCTGGCGTGCCCTCGCCGAGAAAGATCTGCGCCGGCAGCTTGAAGTCGCGCAACTTGAGCAACGCCAGCGGCCCTGCGCCCATTTCCGTGCGAAGGTTCCAGGTCAGGTCGATGCCATCCGGCGCCTTGAGCTGCACGCGGAACTGGCTGTCGCTGTCGTTCAGCGGCGTGACCCGGGCTTTTTCCAGCAGGCGGATCAAGCCCCAGGTGCCCTGGTAATCGCCGTACAGGCGCTCGCCGGCGTCGACGCTGGTCCAGGTCAGGCTGGTGCCCGGGTGGCTGCTGAAGCCTGGCCAGCTGAAGCGTTGCCAGCGCTCTTTCTGGTTGAAGTAGTGGTGTTTCTCGCCGTTGAGCACGAAGGTCGTCTGCACCACGTCGCGCACGGCCTTGCCCCGCAGCTCGAAACTCAGGCCCATGCCGCCATCGGTGTAGAGCACGTCGGCAAGGTGGCTGAGCTGGTTGATCGCGCTGAGGAACTGCGGGTTGAAGTGCAGGCCCTGGCTGTGCCGGGCATCGGCCACCCAGCGGCTGCCTTCCTTGCGCAGAACACCGCCCAGTTGCTGTTGCACAAACTGTTCGATGCGCCCGGAGTCGGCGCGGATCATTTGCCCGAGCATCGGCAGCGAGGCGTCGCTGGCGGTGGCCGCAAAGGGGTAGCGACCGGCGAAGGCGCCGTGCCAGTCCTTGACGATCGCCCGTTGCCACTGGCTGTTGAGGCCCGCCGTCGAGGGTTGCAGCACCCGTTGCCAGGCCTGCTCCAGCGGCTGCACGAACAGGGTCTGGCCGATCCCGTCCCACTCGGCGCCGAGGCTGGCGGCGAGCAGGCTGCCGTAGGCCCGGGTGTCGGTGAGGTCGACGCTGTGCCCCTGGAACACGCTCTGCGCCAGGGCCTGGGTCATGGCCTGCGGGTTCGGCGCGTTGCTCACTTGCTGCAGCTTCAGGCGCACCCGCGTGACCCGGTTGAGGAAGGCCTGCAGGCTCAGGCGCTCGCTGCCGTTGTTACGCTCGGCGTCCTTGCCCAGCAGGCTCAGCAGCGGCCCGAAGGTGGCGTCCAGCGGACCGCCCGGACCGCCGAGCGACTGCTCGATCGGCGGCACGCTGTCCTGGGCGATCAGCTTCTGCGCCGACTTGATCAACGAATCGCCCAGGGCCTGGCCGCGCATGCCGGCCTGCCCCTGCCAGGCCAAGGTGTTCATCAGGGCGATCAGCGGCGACTGGCGCACGTCGCTCATCAACGCCAGTTGATCGATCACCTCGCCCAGGCTGTGGACCGGTTGCCAGCGCAGGTGGTTGAGGAAATCCAGCCAGGCGTTGGCGTAGTCCTGGAAGTAGCGCGCGGTCAGGCGCTCACGCAGTTGCTCCGGGCTCAATTCGACGGCGAGGCTGGCGGGATTGTCGCTGAGCACCCAGTCGATCTCCTCGCGACGGGCCTCGGCGATGGCGGCGATGGCCGGCCGCACCTGGCCTTCCCAGGCCTGGCGAGTGAACACGCCGGGCACTTCGGCCGATGTGGCAAACAGCGCCTTCGCCTCGGTGTCGCCGACCATTTGTGGCAGGCTCAGCGCCGGATAATGGTTGGCCGCGTCATCGAGGATCTTGCGGTACAGGCTGGCTTCGCCATTGCGCTGGCCCAACTGGCCGAGCAGCACTTGGCGGGCCTGGGCCACCAGTCGCGGGTCGGCTTCGATGCGCCAGGCCGGATGGGCCGGCAGTTGTTCGGCATAGAACTGCCACAAGGTGGGCGACAGGCCCTGCCAGAGGCCCGGCGAAATTCCGTCTCGCAGCGGTTGCACTGCAGCGAGGGTTTGCGCCAGGAACGCCGCGTCGGTTTTTTCCGGGCGCGCCAGCATCAGGTAGGCCTTGAGCTGGGCGTAGGCCACACCGGCACGCTTGCTACGTTCGGGGCTATCCGGCGCGAGCTTGATCAGCGCGTTGAGTTGTTGTTGCAGAGTGGCCGCGACCGGATCGCGCATCAGGCGATTGTTGGCCTCGACGTAACGCGGCCACAGGGTGGCCAGTAGTTGATCGTTCTGGTTCAGGCCGAAGCGCTGGTACCAGGGCGTGCCGTGGGCGGCGCGGTAATCCAGGCGCCCGAGCTCGCGCACCAGTTCGTGGAGCGCTTGCAGTTGCGCGTCGCCTGGGGCCGATTGCTCCAGCGCGGACAGCGTGGTTTGCACGTGGGCAATCTGCACGCGGTTGCTGATGAAGGACAGGAGCAGGCCGGTGCCCCAGACCACGGCCAGGCCCAACGCCAGCCCATAAGCTACCCGCGGCGCGCTCCAGCCCAAGCGCCGGCTGTGGGGTTTCGGGGCGTCCAGCACGCCGTGCCAGACCGGACCCATCGGCCAGAAGTGATCATCTTTGCGCACCGTCTTACGGGTCAGCGGCAAGCTGAACCACAACCCGCACAACGGCAGGTCCTGCCTGAAGATCCCGAACCACGGCGCCAGCGCCTGGCGCCAACGGGCCAGCCCTTCGACCTGCAAATCCCGCGACAAACGCAGCAGGAAATCATGATCGGGCCGCATGCTCATCTGCGCCCAGCCTTCCTGGCGCAACGGTTCCAGCAAATTTTCCAGCGCGTGATCCAGGATCGGCGGCGTCAGGCGTGACGGCAGCGCGCAGCCGACCGCCTGGGTTGGGCGCTGGTCCTGCGCCCACGAACTGGTGCAGACCTGCCACAGGTGCAGCGGTAATGACCAGCCCAGCGTGCGCGCCAGATCTTGCAGGTGACGCGCACCGTTGCCCATCAGGTTGTCGTCGGCGCTCTGCTCGGCATTCAGCGCCCAGACCACGCCGTCGAGGGCACTCCAGCGGGTCAAGGCGCGACAGCGGTCGACTACCGAGGCGTCCAGCCTGGTTTGCACACTGCCGCCCCAGAGCAACACAGTGTTGTGGTCCTCCAGCCAGTTGTCGTTGCTCAGGCCGGGGGCGATGGCCTGAATCTGCTCGGGTTCGCCGACGATGAGCAGGAGACGGGTTTTGTGACGCCAGAGGTGGCCGTGGCGTTTGCGCAACTGAACGTCGATACGACTCCGGACAGATTTGTCGCGGTCTGGCCCTGGAGCAAAAACACCGAGCTTCTGCTGTATTCGCGAGTAGAGCTCCAGTGCGGCGAGCTTCCTGAGCGCCAACACGACAAGGCTTTCAAGCAACAAAACCACCAGGCATGTCGCCAGCAGCCATACCATGAGTGTCACCCGCTCGGGTGTTGTTCTTACCCCAAGAATCGGGTTATCCACCCAGATCAATAAGCCACCGATGACAAACAGGCAAAGCACCACGATCCAAACACTGATTTGTTTCATGACTAATCCTTATCAATCATCCGGCGGGCCGAACGAAGCACCACTGCGGCGAAACGTCCTGCAGCATGATGAGTTGTGGTTGGCTCTCTGCCACCGCGTGTTCACTGGCAATGACCAGCGCTATGTTGCCGACTGCACAGCCCGGCAAGCCGAACGAATCATCCAGCAACTGACACCTGTCGCCCGCGAGCGGGTGACAGGCTGCACTCATGGCGAATTTCACATCGCGCAGATGATCGCTGGGTAACTGTGTCTGCCAGGCAAAACACGATTGACCACCTTCCTCAACCTGCCCCCAAAGGCATACGTCCTGGAAAGATTCAGCCTCATCCGTCATGGGGACCGGGCGATGCACCCAGGCTTCTGGAACAAGGTTGTGCCTGGCACACCACTCAGGCTGCCCCAGCAACACCATAGAGACCGATTCAGCCTGTTCGGCCACCGGTTGTTGAAACAGTTGGATTTCCAGGGACAGAACGAGCGCAGGCGGCGACGGTTCATCCAGCCAGGCGTCCAGCCATAGCAAACCGTCGTCCTCGGAAACCGCTACCTGATCAACAGTCCAGGTATCCCCTGCGCATTGGCGCCAGAGGGCCAGAACCTGGTCGTCGTCAAGGACCTGATTGTGTTTGATGCGCAGGCGCAACGGCGTCGTACACACAAGGCGTTGTAAATCCTCATCAAAACCATCGATGACCTGACGCAAATACTTCGTCAAACGCTGCCTGTATTCCTCCCCTGAGTACCGCCGAGCCACCGGCTCCAGTTGACTCAAGCGCAGCGTCATCTGCGAATCAATAAAATAGGTGGGTTGCAGCGGCTTGCTGCCGTTACGCAAAGCCTGAGCCAAATGATTGTTGGCCGCTGGTGTGCAGTAGGACGGAGTCAACAGCGCAAGCCTGCGCTGACCTTGCTCGATGAGCCCCTGTTCCACTTCGTTGAGGTGCTGATTCCAGCTCTGTGCGAATTCATGTTGGCGCTCATAGGCCAAACGATGGAACGCAAACAGCAACAGCCCCGATATCAAGGGGAAAACCACGACACAACACCAGTACCACAGAGACATCTGCGGTTGATCAGTCGGCCACAGCAACATCACCAGGCCAGCCCCCAATACAAGGCACACCAAAATCACCAGACACCAGCGCCAGTTGCCAGGAGGCGTCGGCAGATCGCGCTGTTCCGGCAGCGCCCGCAGATCAATCGGCACGTTATTACCTCCCGGCCTGGGGCCATGACGCGATCAAGCTGCAACCAACCTGGCAACGAAACCCCGACAACGGCCGGCCAACCTTGTCGCCACCCCAGCCAAGCGCAGAGTCCATGAACTTCATACCGCTATCACCGCCCCACACGACACCGTCGGAGGACACTTGGCCGCCGATGCGAATAACACCCTTCATAGAACCTCCAGATCAGCAATTACGGCTACGCGAAATTAACTCTTCAACTTGGGTAAAAATGAAATATCAACATGGTATTTTTTTAGGTTATTACGCTCGACAAATACTTTTATCTTCTCGTCGTTAATAAAACCTGAAGGATCGAACCAGATATTTTCGCTTTCAAACAGATGCAACTCGGAGGTCGCAGGATCCAGCCATTGGCACTGGATCATGAAGGGGCTTTTTCCGTTTATCGAAACACTGTAATTGTTCACTACAGACTGGACCGTAGCCTCAACCACTACGCCATTGCGTTGCAAGTGGTCCTTCTTGCGCCTGCGCAGCATATCGACAAAAAATATGAGCCCGCCAACTAACGAAAAGACCACGCCCAATACCAACGTCACCAAAAAACCACCCCAGAGTCGAGCGTAGCTGTTGATTTTTGCTGCCTGAACATTGGACGGCAAATACAATACTTCAACGATTTCCCCAACCGAATGGGAGGGCGGATTGCTGGAAACCGAAGAGGTGAACTCGACTTTCTGGCCATCGCGTGCTGTAAATTCAACAACAGGTTTATACGTAATTGAGTTATCACCTCTAACCTTGACCAGATCCACAACGGTGCCCGTCTCGGAAACGGCGTTGTCGAGAAAGTTGTTGGTATTTTTGTAGAGCATCATTGCGCCTGCGAGCAGCGCAATCCCGACCAATGAAAATCCAAATTTCAGAACGGATATGACTTTCACTGTTTCACCTCTCCTTTTCGAGTTAAAGACTCATGTCCCAATGTTAAAACTGCTTGCAAGATACCCAATCTTACGCCAGCCATATCTGCCGACCGGCATAACGCCTGCATCAAAAACTCACCCTCCTCGACAAAAACAAGAACCTTGTTAGCGTTCTAACAAGCTTTTCAGTTCGACTATCAAAACCCGACACCTGAGCGCATCACTGGTTTTTTCTATCTGCTCTCAACTTTACATTTGCCGTGTAAGTTTTTAGCCGCTTAAAGCGTTGAGCGATTACCATATTCAACTCACCGGCGTCGGGCTATTGACTACGCAACGCGCTGTCTTTGAGCTTAAGTGGGCCAAACTGCTACCAGTCAAGTAGCCATGAGGTTCAGCGGCGGTCCTGTACACATTGACGCCACCTCCCCAAGCCGGATCGGCAAGACCTTGTCCGCGCACTACTTTTGTATAGCGTCCCGAGTGGTCCTTGAATGTTGGTTTATCCGGCCCTTGAGGATCCTTTAGTGGCGAGTTCTGATAATAATCCGGGTCATACCAGTCACTTACCCACTCTTCGCCATTGTCAGACATTGAATACAACCCCAGCGGATTGGGCGGAAACTGATCTACCGGTAATGGAGTCAATCCTGTTGCTTTCCACCCCATTTCTTTGGCAAAAGCTTCCCGGTTCCAGATCGAGGATATGTTGATGCCTCTAAGACCTTGTTCCCCTGGGATTCGCTCACCGGCCACCCGATAAGTCCCATCATCAGTCGCCACCATCAAGAACTGACCACGACTGCGCGCGGCGTACTCCCATTGCGCTTCCGTCGGTAATGCGAAGGGCAAATCACTGATGTCCGCCAACCACTTGCAATATTTCTCCGCCTCGTACCAATCCATATGTGCGGGAAGATTGGGGGGCACACTAAATTTTTCGAAGCTACTACCAGGAAAATACTCTCGGAGTTGCAGTCCATTGTGATTCAAGTAAAGCTGAAACGCATGGTTGGTAACTTTAAATTTGTCCATGGAGTAACTGGTCAACTGCACCTGATGAAGCGGTTTGCTGTCTTTATCCGCATCGTAGGGTAACCGTTCCGGACCATGTTCCATACCATAGTCCCCCATGAGAAACTCACCGCCCTCGACGAAGACCAGATTGCTTTTTAAATCCTCAACAAATTTCATCAACTCCGGAGACACCGCCGCTTGCTTTAATCCATCAACTGTCCGAGTCGATTGATCACAGGCGACCAATCCCAATACACACAACATACCCGCAACAAATCGCGCAGCACTCATAATAACTCCAGGCATCAAGCCAAATGGGTTGAATGATCTTCATAGGGGCCAAACGCACATCGCGCCGGGTAATGAGAATTAGACACAGAGTTGAGTCGATAATAGACCGTGTCATTCATGGCGAGCGCATATCCCCAGGCAACTTCCGCCTTCAAATTTTTGTATATAACGGCAAGTTCATCCTTGGCCTTGTACATATCCTGATCACGATTTATGCCTTCCTGAAGAAAATTCACCAAGTGCTGCTCCTGCTGCTTGACCACCAGAGCCGCATCGTTATCGCTGGCTAAGCTCTCCCCATCCGGAGTCATTCGGCACATGATCTTGTTCCACTCAGAAATGGTCTGGATGCTTTTTAGTACCCAAATCACTGCATTTTTCCGATCGCTATAGATATCGGGAATGAAACCGTCACCACGGTTCTCGAAATCCAGATGATCCCAGACACCATGACGAGTCAGAACATATAGCAGTATTCCCTTGGCCTCCGGGGTATGGAGCAGTAGTTGACTTGGCTGATTAATTATATTTTTGGCCAGCTGATTCCTTCGCCTTGAAGCTTCCAACTTACCCTTATTTTCACTAACTACAGATCTTATAAAAGCATCAAACTCCAAACCAACCGATTCAATACTCCACACCGATTTTTCAAATGCAGCATAAATATTATGCTTCACGCTCTCCATCTGCATCACACAATACTGACCATAGGCTATAAAGGCACCCTTGTTAACCAAATCAAAAAACCCATAATCCAACCGATACAACTGATAAATCAACCAAGCCCCAAACTCCGCAATCGTATTAGTCCCCACCTCACAAATAACCCCGCCCCTCGCCCCGACGCCCCAGCACAAACTGGCGGCCACATGGAAACAGAACCGGCCATTGATGAAAGTGCAGTAGAACTTGCCACCGGCGCCCGCGCCGGCCAGCCCGGCGATGCTGCTGCCAATGCTGCAGAAGTCGGTGTATTTGCCGGTGGATTGCAGTAGCCCGGCGACCTTCGGATTCAGGTCCGAGGGTGGGGTGGGTTTCAGCCATTGCAAGCTGCCCTTCAAGCTGCCTTCCACGCGGGCGCCGGCGAAAGCCTGGGCGTTGAGGGTCAGGCCTTCGTCTTCGGCGGCCATCTGTTGATGGAACACCGCGCCCCGGGTTTTTCGTTCGCTGAACCGCGGCAAGCGGCCGCCCGGCTGGCCCACCAGCACTTGCTGATCGCCGCTGCGGGCGATCTGCAGTTGGCCTTCGATCTGCACGGAGGCGCCGACGAAGCCGGTCAACTCGGGGGTCAGGCACAGGCGCAGCAACCCCATGTTGAAGTCATTGCCGTTGGAATGGGTGTAACGCAGCGCCCAGCCCAGGCGATCGGGAACATAGGCGGTGAAATTGACCTTGCCGGATGCCAGGGTCAGGGCAGCTTTGGCTTCGCCCTTGAGCGCAACATTGCCCTTGTCGACGTCAAACTCGGCACTGGCGCCGACATTGGAAGCGAATCGCATGAACTGCGCGCCATGGCTCATATCAACATTGGCACTCAGTTGCGTTGGCTCGCTTTTGAGGCTGTGCTCCCAACTCTCCGCCCAATCGAACAACACACAGTCGTTTTTCAGTTTGTCCAGATCGAAATCCGAGCCGGTCCATTTGAGGACATCCTTAAGCTCCAGTTTTATTTTCGGCCACTCCAGGGCCGTCAATTGCTCGGCCAGTTGAGTAGTGGAAATCCGGGTGTTGCCGTTTTTGTCCTTGCTGAAGATGCTGCCTTTGGCCGAACGTTTGTCCTTGCCTTTCAAGGAGACGCTGTGCAGTTTCCTGCCGGCCTGGCTCTGACTGAGATAGCCCTTTTTGACGTAGGCATAGGGTTTTGACTTGCCGTTGCGTCCGTTATTGGCCTGCACGACGGGAATCAGCTCGACCACCTCGTCGTAGCTCATGGAGGTGAGGGAAAAATCGCCGAGCTGTTGCTTTAACGCGGCTCTGTTTTTTTCCAGTTCGTGCTCGGCTGCCGCCAACGCTTTCCTTCGGTGTTCCTCCTCCGATGGAGGCAGTGCCGCCTTCGCGGATGCGCCAGCATAGTGCTCCAGTGCGGTGGAGTAGTTGGCACTGGCGCGATGAAACTCGTCCATGCGAAAGCTCATGTCTCGCCAATGCGTTTCAAACTGGCTGGCATGATCGTCGCCGATGAAGATCAACTCTTCGGTTTCCGGACGGTAGTAGCATTGGGCGGACTGGTAATAGGCAACGACCACGGGATCTTTTCTGCTGATGCGGTTTTCAGCGGCAGGGGTTTCGGCCTGACTCATGCTTCAGACTCCTCGATTATTCGATAAACAGCTTGATGTTTTGTGGGTCGAGGCCGTGATGGCGCTGGGTATAACCCTCAGCATCGGTGACGCCCCGCACGACACGGCCATCCGCGGTTTCCATTCGATAAGGCACGTGGGGTTGCGGCTCGTTGCTCGATGAGTCCTTGACCTGGAATCTGCCCGACATCGGATTGGCGTAGACCGGATCTTTCAGGGTCATGGTTGCCAAGGCCTTTTCCATGGAAGTCGAGCCATTGAAGACGACATTGTCGCTGTCGACCTCTACCCCCTCCGGTGCAACGATCCGTACCTTGCCGTCCTTGACTTTGATCAAGACCCCCTGACTGACGAACGTGAACCCCTTAGCGGCGTTTAGAATGATTTCGTCATTTATGCTGCTGAGCGTCAGCGCCTTGTCCGCTTGCAAGGTCATGGCATCGCTTTGTGCCTGGATTTCCACCGCCCCCCGAGCCGCGAAGAGCTTCAAGCCGAGCTTTTGCGCGAACAGGCTGATGGCTTCGCCCGCCGCGACACTGAAACGCTTGAACACGCTGAAGTCGGCACTTTCGCCCGCCGTCGCGGTGAGTGTTTGGCCTGCTGAAAGCTGGATGTTGGCTGGCGTCGTCAAAGCGACACCAGCAGGTGCCGAGGCAACCAAACCGGCTTTTTCAAGACCGGCCAGCGCCTCCAGCAGTCCCTGTTGTGACTGCACATCGGCGGATAGCGCCCCGGATACGGCAGCGCTTTGCGCCAAGGCATTGACCAGGTGCAAGGCGTTATTGAGTTGAGCCAAGGCCTCGCCCATTTCGAGCACTGGCCCTTGAGCCTTGGGCTGCCCATCGGCACTGATGAAAATCCCCTTGCCCGCCCGCAGGCTCCCCCACTGATCCGTCCTCAGCTCAAACCCTTCCCCCCGCTTCTGCTTCTTGGCATCCACCAGATGCCCCAGATTCAACTGGCTCTTGCCGCCGTACTCGGTACTGAGCTTGATGTGCTCCTGCCCGCGCATATCGTCCATCCGCAGTTTGTTGTTGGCCGGGGTGCGCAGTACGTTGCGGTGGTCGTTGCGCGCGCCCAGGGTCACGGGGTCGGGGTGCTGGTCGTCGTGCAGGGCGTGGGCGATGTAGGGTTTGTCGGGGTCGCCCTGTTCGAAGGCGATCGCCACTTCGGTGCCGCAGATCAGTGGCAGGTGCAGGCCGTGGGTGTCGCCGGCGTAGGCGCGGGCCTGGCGCAGCCATTTGCTGTCCTGGCCGGGTTTGCGGGTGTCGCGGTCGAAGAGGAATTTGACCCGGTAGCGGCCTTCGAGGTCGATGTCGGCGTAGGGGTCGTTGGCTTTCGGGCTGGTGACCCGTGCCGGCAGGGTGCCGGCGATTTGCGGTTTGGGCGGGATCGGCGGGCGGAAGCACAGGCGTTCGGCGTAGGGCATGGCTTCGAAATGGCATTCGAAACTGCGGTCGCGGGCGGCGTGGGTGGTGAGGCCGGTGAGCACCGCGCCGCGGGCGAAGGCCTGGGGCGCGCCGCCGCTGATGTTCAGCACCTGGCCGGGGGCCAGGGTGGCGCTGCTGCTGGTGCCGCTGAGGTGGGTCTGCTGGTTGAGGTAGCGTTCGTGGCGCAGGCGCGCGTAGAAGTAGCCGCTTTCGCTGAGCAGGTCTTCGTCCTGGTGGTAGGCGTTGCCGAGCACGCTGTAGGGCTCGGCGTAGTGGTAGGCCTCGCCGTAGGTCTGGGGCGCGCCATGGGTGGCCGGCTCGCCGCGGGTCTGGTCGACTTCGCCGTCGAGGTAGGCGCGGGCGTCGCGGGGGTGATAGGCGCGCACGCTGACTTGCTGTTCCACCATCTGGTGGCGGGTTTGCAGGGCCCAGACGGCGTCCTCGCCGCTGCTGCTCAGGCCGGAGGGCGAGCGCATCGGCAAGGCGACGTCGAACTGGTAGCCGCGCTGGTCGTCGCAGAACTCGACGACGTCGATGCTCAGGCGTTCGTCGCTGGTGCAGCGGTACCAGATGCCGACGTCGGCCAACAGGCGGGTGATGAAGTCCAGGTCGCTTTCGTTGTACTGCATCACCTGCTCGCGGCGCGGGTACTCGCGGTGCAGGCGGAAGTAGAAGTCCTGGCCGAGGAAGCCGTGGCGGCTGCGCAGGATGCTTTCGACGATTTCCGGGACGGATTGCTGCAGGTAGAGGCGCGTTTGTCGGCCACGGGCGAGCCGTCCCAGACGCGGTTGCAGGGTGATTTCGTAGCGCGCTTCGTCGACCGAGCCGGACAGGCGTTGGCAGCCGCTGATCACGCCGTAAAACGTGCGCAGCGGTTTGACCGGTTTGGGTACTTCCCAGGCCATCACGGGCAGGGTCGATGGCGCGGCGTGCAGGCTGAACTGGGCGTACTGGCCGAGCAGTCGGTCGGCGCCGAGGTCGAGGTGGCTGGTGGTGAATTCGATGCGGTAGGTGAACGGTTGGCTGAGGTGTTCTTCGCCCTTGAAGGCGAGGACGTCGAGGGGGGTGTCGAGGCCGTCGACCTGGAGTTTGTGGCGGCTGTGGTCGAAGAAGATGCGCAGTGCGGTGCTCATGGTCAGGCTTCCGTGGCAGTGAGTGACGACGCGTCCTGTGCGTCGGTAAATTGCAACGTGATGCCCTCCTCGTCGCTGTAGCCCAGGGTCACGCCGAGGGTTTTGTGCTGCGCGGCCTGACGTTGCAAGAGCTGTTGGCTGAGGACCGGCAGAATCTGCTGGTTGAGCAGGCTGTCGATGTTGCGTGCACCGGTGTCGGGCAGCAGGCAGGCAGCGACCAGCGCGGTGTGGAGTTCATCGTCGATCTGGCAGGTCAGGCCGTAGTGGCGTTGCAGGCGCTTGGCGACCCGGGCGAGCTTGAGCCCGACGATGCGCTTGAGTGCATCGGCCTGCAGCGGGCGGTAGATCAGGGTCTGAAAGCGGGCAAGCAAGGCCGGCTGGAAGTGCTCGCGCAGAATCGGTCGCAGCCATTCGTGCAGCGTGCTGTCGGTTGCTTCGGGCTGTTGCTGCAGGCCGCTTTGCAGTTCATCGCTGCCGAGGTTGGAGGTCATCAGGATGACAGTGTTGCGGAAATCGATTTCGCGTCCTTCGCCATCACGCATGAAGCCGCGGTCGAACACCTGGTAAAACAGGTTGAGCACGTCGCGGTGGGCCTTTTCCACTTCATCCAGCAGCACCACGCTATAGGGCCGCTGGCGCACCGCTTCGGTGAGCACGCCGCCCTGGCCGTAACCGACGTAGCCCGGTGGCGAGCCCTTGAGCTGACTGACGGTGTGGGCTTCCTGGTACTCGGACAGGTTGAGGGTGATCAGGGATTTTTCGCCGCCGAACAGGCAGTCCGCCAGCGCCAGGGCGGTTTCGGTCTTGCCGATGCCGCTGGTGCCCACCAACAGGAATACCCCCAACGGCGCCTGCTCTTCGGTCAAGCCGGTCTTGGCTGCGCGCAGGCGCTGGGCCAAGGCACCGAGGGCAGATTCCTGGCCAATCACCCGCTCGCCGAGTTGCCATTCCAGAGTCAGCAGGCTGGCTTGTTCGTCCTTGAGCAAACTGCCCAGGGGCACGCCGGTCCAGTCGGCGATGACTTCCGCAACACTGCGTGCATCGACGTCCAGGGACAGCATTGGCTGGCTGCCCTGGGCCCCCAGCAATTGCTCCTGCAGTTTCGCGCAGAGGTCGCTGCGGGCCGGCTCGGCCTGACGCGCATCGAGCAATTGTCGGGTCAGTTCAAGTTCATAGCGGTACTGGCACAGCAAGTCGTCCTGCTGTTGTTGCATCTCGATCTGCTGCCCGGCGATCAGCGTCAATCGTTCGCTCAAGTCGCTGCCATTGAGTTGCACATCCTGTTCCAGTGCGCGCCGCTCCAGCTCCAGCGCGACATGCCGGGCCTTGAGCCGCACCAGCACCTGGGGTTCACAATCGAGGCTCATGCGCACACGTGCGCTGGCGGTGTCGAGCAGGTCGACGGCCTTGTCCGGCAGCTGGCGGCCCGTGAGGTAGCGCCGCGACAGGCTGACCGCGGCCTGTACCGCCGCGTCCTGAATGTGCACGCCGTGATGGCTGGCATAGCGCGCCTTGAGGCCGCGCAGCATCAGGCAGGCGCTGGCGTCGTCAGGCTCGTCGACCTTGACCACCTGGAAACGCCGCTCCAGCGCGGCATCACGTTCGAAGTACTGTTTGTATTCGCTCCAGGTGGTCGCGGCGATGGTGCGCAATTCACCACGGGCCAGGGCGGGCTTGAGCAGGTTCGCGGCATCCGCCCCACCGGCCTGGTTACCGGCGCCGATCAGGGTGTGAGCCTCGTCGATGAACAGCAGCACCGGGTTGGCCGACTGCTGCACGGCGTCGATGACGTTTTTCAGACGTTGTTCGAATTCACCTTTGACCCCGGCACCCGCTTGCAACAGGCCCAAGTCAAGGGTGCGCACGCTGACCGCCTTGAGGCTGTCCGGAACATTGCCTGCGGCGATGCGCAAGGCCAGGCCTTCGACCAGCGCCGTCTTGCCCACCCCAGGTTCACCGACCAGGATCGGGTTGTTCTTGCGCCGACGGCTGAGGATGTCGATGACCTGGCGGATTTCATCGTCACGGCCGAACACCGGGTCGATCTGCCCTGCCCTCGCCTTGGTGGTGACGTCCTGGGTGAATCTGTCCAGTACCGCTTGCAAGGCATCGTGCACGGCTGCGCCGGGGACAGGTAACGCCGGGGGCTGGTCCAACGCACTTTGCTGTTGGACGTGCGGGCGTTCCTCGGAGTGCTGATCGAGCAGCCCTGACAGCTGCTGCAACTGGATTTCATTGAGGCTTAGCACGGGCCAGGCCGCATCGCATGCCAGCAGCTGCGGACTGTCCTGCAACGCACCCAGCAGGTGCGCCGAGCGCAGGTTGTCATGCCCTTCCAGTGACGCACGCAACCAGGCGGACTCGATCAGTTTCTGCAATTTGCCGCACAACTGTGGCTTGCCCTGCACGCTGCGCGGCAGCGTGTCGAGATGGTCAAGCAGACCGCGCCAAAGCCCGTCCATGTCCCACTCATGACGACGGGCGATAAGGGTCAAGTCGCCCTCGCCCTGCTCCAGCAACTTGAGCAACCAGTGTTCGATGCTGATCCGCCCATGGGCACGGCTTAGGCACAACGACGCCGCCGCGCTGAGCGCCTGGGCGCAGTAGGGATTGAGACGGCGAAGCAGGCGCGTGGAGTTGTCGGTCATGGAGGTACGTCCTTGTGCTGAAGGGTCAGCGGATAGTCGGTCAGGGCGATGGAAAGTGTCGGGATGGGCTGGGTTGAACGTCCGCGCACAGACGCTCAGCCCAGCACACCGAAACCAGCAGGCAGAGGCCTGCCTGCTGGTTATTCAGCGTTACCCTCTACTACGTTTGTCCCATTTATCGTCGTGTTTGAGGTTTCCGTCCTTGAAGTCCCAGTAGATCTCCTCGTAGCGCAACTCAACCTCTTCCAGGTGGTTGAGTTTCGCCTTGTCCGGATCTTTGACGTCGTGCATTTTCGACTCGACCTTCACTACCTTCACTTTTTTAAGCAGAGTGTTGTAGTACTCGACTTCCTGGCCTGTGTTGTCGATGCGATAAAATTTGAACTCGGCGCTCTCGAGTGTCTGGCCTGTAGTAGCAGCCTTATAGAGGTATGTGCTGGAAGCATCGATTTCCTTAGTGAACACGTACGGAGCATGGGTCCGCGTACCAGTCAATTTTCCGGTGTTATCGTCGCTGGCGATGTAGACGCTGTGGTTGTGAGCGACCACCTCGATACTGCCTTCGCGACCTTGCACGGTCACTGAACCTTTAATGTCCGCACCGCCGTCATTTTTCAGCCACAGGTAAACGGGAATTGCCATGTGAAGCTCCTTTTCTCAAAACACTGATGCCGCGTTTGCGACAGGGGGTTGTACGTCGGCCCCGGCCGTGGGAAGCCCGCAGGCCCCCACTTCCGGCACCAGACGGATATCGACGCGACGGTTGGCTTGACGCCCTTCCTCGGTGTCATTGCTGGCGATGGGTTGACTCTTGCCAAAACCCTGCACGGCGAAACAGCTGTCGGGGATGCCGCCCATGCGTTGCATCCAGTCACGCACCGCCGCCGCACGGGCACGGGACAACTGCAGATTGTGTTCGTCGCTGCCCACGGCATCGGTGTGCCCGGCGATGACGATCAGCCAGCCAGGTTGGGCCTTGATGCCGACCAGGGCGTCGATCAGCACCCTGGTCGATTCCGGCTTGAGTCGGGCACTGGCGCTGCTGAACAGCGACAGGCTGTCCAGGCGCACGGTTCGCGCCGCGCGTGCCGGCATCGGGCTCGTCGACGGTTGCCTGTGGTTGGCGATGGTCGACAGCAACCCTGCGCGCAATTGCTCGCCGCGATACAGGCCAAGGCCCAGCGCCAGGGGCTCGCCCCGGCGGTAGTAATGGTCGAGGCGCACCGCGTCCTCGCGCAGCACGTTCAATGCTTCTTCCCGTTGGGCAAATTCGGGTTGATCGCGACGCTCCGTCGGGGCAATGGACGCATAACGCCGCAGGTCATCGCTGACCTGACGCAGCAGCAGGGTGTTCTGCCAGGCCGAGCTGGTCAGGGCGACAACGGCGGCTGCCGCGAACAGCCACAGCGCAATTACGCTGGCGCGACGTATTGGTAAACGTCGGGCCTGTACCGGCAGCAGATTCAGTAAAGGATCAGGGAACGGCAGCGACGCATCCGGCGCTTGTACCTGTGCATCGGCGTCCCTCAGCCCGGTCTTGCCCCGCAGCCATTGCCCCCACAGATTGCCGGTCATCATCCCGGGCAGTGTCGGTACCAAGGTGCTGGCGCAAACCAGCGGCAAGCCGGCAGGATGGCGACCTTCACGGCTGGCGAAGTGCGCCAGGACATATTCATCCAGCCAGGCAGCAGCACTGTTGAGCTGGACGCTGGCCTGCAACCGTCGAGTGTGAATTGCATTTTCAGCGGGCAGGCAATGCCATTCGTCGGGACCAAGGCACGTCCCGCCTTCACGAACGTTGCAGGTGCCCTGCCCGGCTTCCCAACTGAACCAGGTCCCCTTGCTCGCCGATGATTGCAGGTAGCTGACGAGCATCAGCGGCAGTGCAATACCACGCTGGCGAATCAGCCCGGCCTGGTAATTGAACGTACGCACGTGCCCGGCCAACACCGCGGCATCGGTGTGCTCGCCCGGGTTGACAATGAACATCACGCAGAGCTGCCCGGCCCACTCGGGACGCAAGGCCAGGACACTGTCAGTCACCCCCGACAGCTGCTCCCCACGGGAGACCCGCAGGTAACAGCCCTGTTCGGTCATGCGCAACGCCGGCTGGTCGTTGCACGTTTCACCAAACAGCCCGGCCAGGCCATCGCCACACACCAGTACCACCGGATGACGATACGCTGCCGGTGGCAACGCCAGGTTGTCGAGCGAGCCGGGTAATTGCCGTTGACGCGCGGCCCGGACACAGGCGAGCGCAACGCAACCGACAACGATCAGGGCCACGGCGGCACGGCCCCATCCGCCAAGCGGGATGATGGCCAGCAGCATCAGGGCCAGTGCACCCGCCCACAACCAGAGCCCTTGTTTGAGTTTGAGCGTCATGGGCCCCACCTCAGGCTTGCGCGGCCAACAGCGTCGCAACCAGACCACCCAACAGCTGGTCGAGCCCGTACCAGACACCGACCAGCAACAGACCGGCAGCCAGGACGTTGACCAGCGGCGAGCGCATCCAGTGCAACGCCATTGCGCCACGGCTGGCGCTGAGGGGTGCGGTTAATGCCTGACGCAGCTTCAGTGGTGCGACCCGGGCATTCAGATCGGCCAGCAGTTGTTCACGCTCGGGGTCATTGTCGTCGCGATAACGGCCGCGAAAACCCAGGGTCAAAACCCGCTGGAAGGTCGTCAGTACCTGAAGGTCCGGCGCCGGTTCGCGCAGTACCTCACGCATGTCCTCGTACAGGAACTCCCCGGCCTGGTGGCGATTGAAAAACTTCGCTTGCAAGGGCTCACTGGCCCACCGGGAATGGGCATCGTTATCGGCGCGGTTGAGCATGGTTTCATCCAGCAGCGCGCATTGAGCGTGACTGATATGGTCGATGCTGCGTTGGGCCAGACCGGCATCCATGAGCCGCTGGCGAACGTGCTCGACCTGCTTTACGCAAAGCGCCTTGACCTCATCGCTGCTTTGCGCGGAGGCCCCTTGCCGCAACTCGACCACCAGCAGGTAGCTGTCTTGCAACAACGCGTCGATGTCGACCGTCATGGCGGCCGGTTTTTTCGCTTCGATCAGGTTCATGCGCGTAGTACCGCGAACAGTTCAAGTTTCACTTCGGTCAGGGTGCTCGGGACGTACAAGGCACAGATGCCCTGGTCCCGAATGGCTTGTCCCTTGGCATGGTTGAGATCCAGGGCGAAGTACTGGTTTTCCAGACGCAGGGGGATGGCCGCCGGTACATGGCTGAGGGACTGCAACGGCACGCCATCGAGGGCGGCGTTGACCAGATGATCGACTTCGTCCGGTGTGCCGATCTTGCACAGTCGCGGGAACTGACTCTGCAATTGCACGGCGGGCAAGCGGCAACGCACCGACAGATAGAAGTCGGCGCTGTCGGGCTCGCGCAAACGGGCGTCGTCAAGTCGGACCTGCCAACGGTTGGCGGCACTCTGCTCGAGTGTCAGGGTGATGACGCGAGAAGGCAGGCTGGCCTCCAGCAACGTGGAGATCATGCGCAACAGCGGCGGGAACACGCTTTCCAGGTGTTCGTGGCGATAAGGCGGAATCTGCTCGACGTCGTGTTCGAGCGAAAAGGTCAGCAGACTGCCGGCCAGTTTTATCAGTTCCAGATAGACCTGCTCGGGATGTCGCGCCGGCCAGGCCTTGAGATCGGCCAATACCGGCTGGTAGGTGTTCAAGGCATTGAGCAACCAGAACAACGACACGTCGGCCACGGCGAAGTCAGCCATTCGCTGGTTACTTTCACGACGCATGCCCATCAGCCGCTGACGCTTGGAGGACAACTGGGTCAACAGGTTGTCCAGTTGCGTCAACAGCCCCGGGTGCGCCGCAAAACTGAGCAGCGGCGGTACATAGTCAGGATCAAGACTCCAGGCGCCCTGCCCGTCACGCACCAGGCGCGCGATCGGGCAGGTCAGGTAATCGCCGTTCTCGTCGTGATCGAAGCGCAGGCTCAGCACGTGTTCCAGTACGCCGACCGATTGCACTTCATCGGCGTAAATGTCCTGCACCTGACGCCAGTCCTGGCGATAACGGGTGGGTCGATCGGCCTTGTCGGCGTCGAACAGGCAGTTGTTGCCATTGGCCTGCTCCAGTGGCAAGGCCAGGAGCAAGGTCGCCGCCTGGGTATCGCCGGACAGCAGGCGCGACAGCTCCAGACCCAGGGGCAGTCGATCGACATGGTCGGTGTCGACCAAGGTGCCGTCTGGCATGCGCAGGCTCAGGCGAGTGGCCTTGAGCTTGCCCAGGCGCAGTGCTTGCAGGTCAAACGCGACGTCCTGGACGCCCCAGGGGTGCACCAGGGACAAACGAGCCAGACACTCGTTGGCCCAGGCTTCCCAGCGTGCCTGCTGCTGGAATTGCTGCGGAGACAGCAATGCCCCCGCGGCCCACAAGGGGCGGTCGATTTTCATGAGGTCGAATCCCTACGCAATGGGTTGGGTTTGCACAGGACTCAGGCTTTTGCCTTGGGCATCTGCGAAACCAGCGACAGGTTGACGTCCATGCCTTCCACCTGGAAATGCGGCACGGCGTACAACTTGACGCGGAAAAAACCCGGGTTGTCCTCGATGTCTTCAACGGTGACTTTGCCAGCACGCAACGGGTGTGAAGCCTGCAGGTCGTCACCCGGATCCAGCATCTCGGTTACCAAACCACCGACCCACTTGTTCAGCTCCAACTCCAGCAATCGGCGGTCCTTGGTGGTGCCGACGTTTTCGCGCTGGATCAGCTTCAGGTAATGGGCAATGCGTGACAGCAGGAAGATGTACGGCAAGCGCGCATTGATCCGGCTGTTGGCAGTGGCATCTGCTGTGTCATACAACGCCGGTTTCTGCGTGGAGTTGGCCGAGAAGAAGCACGCGTAGTCGCGGTTCTTGTAGTACGAGAGCGGGATGAAGCCGAGGTTGGCGAACTCGAACTCGCGCGTCTCCGCAATCATCACTTCCGAAGGAATTTTCACCTGATTGCCAGTGCCCAGATCGTACAAGTGGATGGGCAAGTCGGTGACCGCGCCGCCAGACTGCGGACCGCGGATCTGCACGCACCAGCCGTTGGCGATGAAGCTCTTGACCATGTTGGCAGCGAAGGCAAACGAGGCGTTGGTCCACAGGTATTTGTCGTGGTCCGGTCCCTTGACGCTTTCGATGTAGTTGAAACTGCGCACCGGAACCGTGTCCGGGCCATACGGCAGACGGCCCAGCACGCGGGGCATGAGCAAGCCGATATAACGGGCATCGTCGCTGTCGCGGAATGCTTTCCACTTGATGTATTCGGCACGGTCAAAGTAGTTGCCGATGTCCTTGATGGCGGCGACTTCTTCCATCGAGCGCTTGCCAAAAAAGGCCGGGCCGACGGAGCCAATGAAGGGCATGTGCGCAGCTGCCGAGACTTTGGAAATATTGCGCAGCAAGGCAATGTCCTGCGGGCTGCGGTCGAACTCGAAGTTGGAAATGGCAGCGGCGATCGGCTCACCACCCGGGGTGTCGTACTCCTGGGTGTAGGTATGCACATACAGGCCACTTTGCGCGATCTCCGGCGCATCCTCGAAATCCTGGACCAGGTGATCCTTGCTGATATCGAGCAATTCGATGCGCACGTTCTGGCGGAAATCGGTCTGATCGATCAACGATTTCACACCGCGCCAGGTGGACTCCACCCGCTGGAAATCCGGGTGATGCATCACGGCGTCCAGTTGGCGGCTGATTTGTGCATCCAGCGACGCAATATGTTCATCCAGCAGTGTCTTGTCCAGACGCCGGACTTTGCGCGAAGACTGTTTGATCAAATTCAAAAAAACACTGACAGCGGCAGTCACTCGCTCATCGGCAGAAACGTCCGACAGCGCCTCGGAACTTTGAAACACTTCGATTTCGCCCAGCACTTTTACCGGGTTGAGATTAATCTTTCCAAACAACGCGCCATATACGCCTTGGCTTTCTTCAGGCAACACTGTAGTGCCGCGCGATTGCGCGTGAGAATGTTCGATAGACATTTTTAAACTTCCCTTTAAACGAGCCGAGGTGAATTAACGAATGTGTTCCGGAGTCAGTGCCGCCAACTCACCTCGCAGTTCGTCACTCAGTGCCTCGTCCATGAGAATGCGCTCCAGTTCCTGACGGAACGTGGCATTGTCCAACAGGTTGGACTTGAGATCACGCAACAGGTTACGCATTGCCAGCAGTGCACGCAGTTGCGGAATTTGCCGAGCCACTTGTTCCGGCTCGAAATCCTTCATGCTCCGGAAACCCAGGTTGACCGCCGCTTCGCCGGCATCCTCCGCCAGGGTATTGGCCACCGCCAACCTGACCTCGGGAGAAAACTCCGCCAGCACGCTATCGAAATTATTTTTGTCGATGGCGACTTTGCTTCTCTCGGACAACGGCCGCTGTTCCTTGCCGTTACTGTAGTCGCCCATCACCATCAACTTGAGTGGCAATTCGACTTTGTTCTGTGCATCGCCCGTATGTAAATCGAGCTTGATGTTGACCCGTGCCTTGGGCACTTCGCTTTGAAAACTACCAGAAGCCATAAATCCTCCCAGGATATTTGTAACAACATACAGCGTTACAAAAAATTCAATGACACAATCGAACTCAGAAGTTGGGCCGACAACATGCAATCACATAACCGGACGCAACATGCAAACTTGCTTCGACTGCGAAAGACTAGCCTTTCCAAAAGGAACCGCAACTACAGAAACAAATACTCAAACACTGCCAGATGCAATAGTGAATCATCTTACAAAGGCATTCCAACCACCCAACTAATATTTAGAAGCATCTTACATTGCGATCAGATCTTGCCTGCTCTATAAATTGCTATTTCCTACACAACTAAGGAAAATTCCTACGCAAAGATTATTGGCGTTTTTTGGTTGCGGCTCGGCATGGCCGTTGAGACAGAGGATGATCGGTTAATTCCGGAAAAGCGGGGAGGCGATTTCACGACTGCCGTGCCCGGTTCATGAAGACCGGGCACGGGCAGCACAGTGCTGCGGGATTCTAGAATTTTTCCGCGATGTACTTGAACGGATAGTTCGGATCCCGATAGTTACCGGGACTTTGGCGCTTGGGCAGTTTCACTTTCGCCCGCGGTACTTCCTCATAAGGAATGCTGCTGAGCACATCACTGATGATGTTCAGTCGCGCCCGCCGCTTGTCATTGGAGTTGGCGACCCGCCACGGGGCGAACTCGGTGTCGGTGGCCTCGAACATGTCGTCCCGGGCACGGGAGTAGTCGTACCAGCGGTTATAGGACTTGAGGTCCATCGGTGACAGCTTCCAGATCTTGCGCCCGTCGGTGATGCGCGCCTTGAGGCGTCGGGTCTGCTCCTCCGGGCTCACTTCAAGCCAGTATTTGATCAGGATGATGCCCGACTCGACCAGTGCATGCTCGACGCGCGGCGCCACGGTGAGAAATGAGCGCACCTGCTCTTCGGTGCAAAACCCCATGACCCGCTCGACACCGGCGCGGTTGTACCAACTGCGATCGAAGATCACCACTTCACCGGCCGCCGGCATGTGCGGCAGATAGCGTTGCACATACATCTGGCTTTTTTCCCGATCGGTCGGTGCCGGCAACGCGATCACCCGGAACACCCGCGGGCTGACACGTTCGGTCAATGCCTTGATGGTCCCGCCCTTGCCGGCGCCATCACGGCCCTCGAAGACGATGCAGACCTTGGCGCCCGAGTGCTGTACCCACTCCTGCAGCTTGACCATCTCGACATGCAGCCGCGCCAGCTCCTCGAGATACACCTTGTTCTTGAGCTTGCCGCTTTCAATCGGCTTGCTCTTCGTTGCCGCCTTCTTCTTTGCCATGCCCGTAATCTCCTTCAATGCGTCACACAGCGTCCGGGATGCACCCGGCCGCACTCATTCAACGCCGATTGCGCTGGTAATGTTCAACCGCCAGTTCCAGGTTCAGGAACATGCGGGCCTCGCCCAACGTATGGCCCAGGGGTGCCTTGATGACCATGTCCCATACACTGGGGCTCATACCTACCAGCCACAGTGAAATGCCTTTCTCGCTCATGCGCAGCTCGGCGCTGGTGAGCATTTTCAGGGCCGTATATTCCAGGTCGAACACGCTGCGCAGGTCCAGGACCACGACCCTGGGTGTCGCCGCATCGATCAGCGGCCGGATTTTCTCGGCGATGCGCTCGGCATTGGCGAAGAACACCCGCCCCTCGGGCCTGAGCAACAGCAGCCCGTCAAACTGTTCGTCATCTGCGTTGCCGGTGGCCTGCGGGCGATAGACGTTGGTGCCGGGCTTGCGTGCCAGAACATGCACGGGCGGGTCCGAGAGCTGATAGGCCAGGGCCAGCAACGAGACGATGATCGCCACGACGATCCCTTGCAGCGTGCCCAGCAGCATCACGCCAATCATGGCCACCACGGCCCAGGCGAACTCGGTACGGCGAACCGACAGGATTTCGCGAAACTCCGCCGGCTCGATCAAGCCCACCGAATACACGATCACCACGGCGGCGAGCGTGGCATTGGGCATCAGCCCAATGAGCGGTGCCAGCAGCAGGCAAGTGCCCAATGCCAGTGCTGCGGTAATCAGTGCGGCCAGTTGCGAGCGGGCACCGGCCAGGCGGTTGACCGCCGTTTGAGTGGTCCCGCCACCCGCGACCATGGCCCCGAGAAACGCACCGCCTATGTTGGCAACGCCAGTGGCCAGCAGCTCCCGGTTCGGTTGTGGTGCAGGCTCGTCACTGCGGGCGAACGCGCGTCCCGCGGCGATGGTTTCGGTGAAACTCATCAGCGCGATACCCATCGCCGAAGGCCACAGGGTTTC
The DNA here is from genome assembly GCF_002303975.1 of Pseudomonas sp. ACN5. Lineage (NCBI taxonomy): Bacteria > Pseudomonadati > Pseudomonadota > Gammaproteobacteria > Pseudomonadales > Pseudomonadaceae > Pseudomonas > Pseudomonas sp. ACN5. The sequence goes on from NZ_MRCP01000021.1 coordinate 33,358, forward strand.
GACCAGCGACGCTACCGGCAAGGTCGGCGCCGGCAACCCGATCGGCACCACGCCGACGGCGGACACACCAAAACTCTCCAGGCCAAGCAGGCTCATGCCGAGGATGCCCAGCGCCACCGCAATCAAGGGAGCGGGCAGTCGCGGTGTAAAGCGCTTCATGCCGACCAGCAGCAGTATCATGAACACCCCGACCGCCGCGGTCGGCAGCGAGGCATGAGGGATGCTCTGAACCGTGGCCACCAGGTTGTGCAGGAAGCCACCTTTGTCGATGTGGGTGCCCAGCAGCTTGGGTAGCTGGTCGAGCACGATGACCACGCCGATGCCGGCCTTGAAACCCACCAGCACCGGTTCGGAAATGAAATTGGCGACGAACCCCAGGCGCAGCAACCCCGCGACGATCAGGATCGCCCCCACCATCAGGGCCAGCGTGGCGGAGCCGGCGAGCAGGGTCGCCGCATCGCCATCGGGGCTGATCTGGCCCAGTGCGGAGCCAGCGAGAATGGCCAGGGTGGTCGTGGTGCTGACACTGAGCGGACGCGACGTGCCGAGCACGGCATAGATCACCATCGGCACCAGCACCGTGTACAGCCCGACCTGCACCGGCAGGCCGGCAATCGTGGCGTACGCCAGCGCCTTGGGAATGACCACGGCCGCTGCCGTCAGCCCGGCGACTACATCGCCCCGTAGCCAGTCCGGCCGATAACTGTCGAGCCACTCCGGGATCAACAGGCTGCGCAAGGTACCCCGCTGTGAAGTGCCAGGGTTCCGCGCTTGCGGATCGCTGCCTAGTTGATTCATCAGTCACTCCAGTCGCAAATCGTCCATGCGGATGATGAGTGGGCTCAACTGACCGCACAATCCTTTAACTGCACGCGTAACCACTGCAGACCTTCATCGGCATCGAAGTGCGCGTTCCCGCAGGCAATCCACGCAGGCTCGACTACAAATGTAGCCGGTTTGCACGGCCACGCCGCCACATGGCTGGAGAAGGAGACAGACGCCCTACCCTCTGCGCTCAAAAATGGAAAGCCTTATATGGACGACGTCATGACGGCGATAAATGAGCTATACCCGCTAATTCCCCCCATTGCAGTTCTTCAACTCAGGAGTTTGGCAATGAAGCTCAAGACCTCTCTGGCAGCATTCATGGTCGCGGCAAGCCTTTTCGGCTGCGCCACTTCCTCGCACCACGGCGTGAACGTCAACCTGGTCGCCACCCGGCAAAACGCCGGTCAGATCGGTACCGTCACCTTGACCGACTGGGACAAGAAAACCGGGCTCAGTTTCTTCATCAGCGGTGCTCCAACCGGGGTCACCCTGCCCCTGCGTCTTTACTCGTTCATCAATAACGGCACCTGCGAGCAACCCGGATCAGTCGCCTACGCGATGAACGACACCGTCAACACCGAACGCCAACCCATACGCGGCTGGTCCTTTACCAGGACCGCGCCCGTGCCGTTGCAAACCTTGCTTGACGGCAAGTATTCGGTGGTCGTGCGAACGGCTGCGACCGATGGCAACGTCGATATCTTTTGCGGGGATATCAAGGCGACAGAGCCGGTGAAATAGCCCTGGCCAGTGCCGACCAGCCCACGCCCCGGTACCGCTCGTGCCACCGGTTGTCCGGTGCGGGCGGTGGCGTCGGGCGAACGGAAACGGGGCTAGCAGCAACAACCAGTAACAAACCTGTCATTACTCACTGATAACGTCCGACGTTTTCCCGAACCGCATCCGCTCGATCTCCGATCGCCAGTTCCCGGTACCAGGGCTTTGCCCCTCCGCTCAAGGTGACACTTCAGGTGTACGCAAGCACAACGCGCAAGCAAATCATCATCAGGTCCAACGACATGAGCTGCGACGACTTTGGCGCGTTGTTCTCGAACCTGTTCGGCAACCTGTATGCCGACTCCCCGCCACCGCCGAAAAACATCATCATCGGCGGGGTCTACGGCCGGCACGAAGGTGTCAGTTTTCGGCGCATGCACTATCGCGGCGACTTCACGGTGGACTTTCCCGCGCCTCTGGATGAAATCACCTTCGTCATTCCTACCGCCGGAAAGATCATCTTCAACCACGTCACCCAGTCGGTAGGTTTCGCGCAGATCGGCCTGGCGATCGACAAGGCCGAGGTCCGCTCGGCGCGCTTTGTCGATAACCACGCACAGCACGGGATTTCGATCAGCCGCCGGCTGATCACCGAGCGCCTGTCGACACTGCTGTGCAAACCCATCCTGCAAAAGGTGCATTTCGAACCGGTGGTGGATCTGAAGGCATCGGCCTTGCAGGGCATCAGGGCATTGATCGAACTGGCCACGGGCAGCGAGTTCGACCTGCTGATCAACAGCGGTTCACTGATGCCTTCGCGCCTTCGCGAAATGCTGGTCGATGCGGTGCTGGAAACCTGGCCGCACAACTTCACCGACGCCCTCCGGCGCCCTTCTCCACTGATAGCGCCGCGGCATGTGAAGCTGGCCGTCGAGTACATCCAGGCGCACCCCGACCACCTGGCCAGCGGCACGGAGTTGGCGCAATTGACCCATGTCAGCCTGCGCGCCTTGCAGGAAGGTTTTCAGCGTTCCATGGGTACTTCGATCGTTGCCTATCAGCGCCAGGTACGCCTGGAGCGCGCCTTTGCCGCGCTGTCCCAGGGGGCGGCGCCGTCGGTAACAGACGTAGCTCTGCAATACGGCTTCAGCAACGTCGGGCGGTTTTGCCAGTATTTCCAGAGTGCCTACGGCATCAGTCCTGCAGATGTGAGGAAGGGTGTGCGAACTCGGCCGATGGCGACCCATTGAGGGATTAGCGGGAGCGCTCGCGAAGGCGGAGTGACATTCAACATCCCTGTCGACTGACATGGCCTCTTCGCGGGCAAGCCCGCTCCCACAAAGTTTTGTGCTTGCCACATGATCCGGGCACGACACACAACCTGTGGGAGCGGGCTTGCCCGCGAAGGGGCCGCAAGACTCAATATCAATGTGCCTGTCAGATCACTATCGCAAGCCATCTCCCACAGCTTGCCTTGACTGATCGTCAGAACAGATAGCTGGCCTTCAGCCCGCCATTGAAGCCGTGGCTGTCGCCGCCACCGCTGGCGCCGATTTCTGCCCCCACGCTCCACGGTCCAAGGTTGGCCATGACGTTGACGCCACCGGTGAACTGGTCACGGTTGTCGAAGGCGGCCTGTTGTTCGATGTCCAGACCCAGCAGGTGCCCTTCGCTGTCGACTTCAGGGTCGCCCAGCACATGCTCGTAGCCCACTTGCACCCCCGGCACCAGTTGCCAGGCGCCCAGGTTGACCGGTGCAAAGGATGCGTTGAGGTTGGCCACCGCGCTCTTGCGGGTCTCGTGGATGCCATCGACGTCCAGCGCCAGCTCACTGCCTTTTTCCTGGAAGCCTGACAGATTGACGTGACTGATCCGCACACCGAGGCTTGGCTCGAGGGTCACGCCGTTCACCGGAACCCGGTAGCCCACGGCCAGGGTCGCGCCGGTGAGGTTGCCATGGCTGTCGCCCTTGGCCGTGCCCAGGCCGCCGCCGAGCTCTCGCTTGCTCTCGTAATCGAGATAACCGGCGCTGGCATCGGCATCCACAAACAGGCCGCGCTCCAGACCGTTCGGTGCAAAGCGGGCACCGACGCTGAAGAAGGTCAGGTCGGTATCGGCCTCGCCACCGGCGCCACCGACACTGCCGCGGCTGTAGCCGAAGCCGGCATGGGCGCTGAGCTGTTCGGAAAAGCGATGGGTCAGGCCAATCATCATGCCCTGGCTATGCTCGTTGCTGCTGGAGGCCTGAGAGGAGCCGTCGGTACCCAGATACCCCGCCAGGGCGGTGCTCCACAGGCGATATTGCCCGGTCTTGAGGTCGGTGCCGCGGGTGAAGGGCGCAGCGGCCTGATCGATCATCGCGCCCTGGCGCAGCAGGTAGCTGGCAGCGTCGGCATGCACCTGGCCGCCAACGGTGGACTCGACGCCCCCGAGGCTGTGCGCATCGATGGCCGATTGCAGGTAGTAGTTGTAGGCGCTGTAGGTGCCCGACAGGTTGCTGTTCTGCAGTTGTTGCAACAACTGCGCGCCGGCCGCAGCGTTGCCGGCCAGGTCCGCCGCGCCCGGCAGGCTGTTGTAGAACACCATCTTGCCGCGCAGCACGTAGAGGGTTTCCTGGGACAGGCCGAGGCCTTGCTTGAGGTAGTTGTCCATGGTGCCGTACTGCGCGGTCACCTGGTCCAGGCCGGCTTGCAGGTAGTTGGCCTCCACACCGATCAGCGGCCCATAGATGGTCGCCAGGCTTGGTGGTAACGCCGCCAGGGTCGCCCTGATGCGCTCGGCGGTGTAGTCGTTGGTCGCCAGGTAGTTGCTCATGATGGTGGCATCGTCGACCCCGGCGATGCTTTGCAGCACAGCGGCAGTCCAGCCCGTGCGGTCCTTGCCGGCGGTGCAATGGAACAGCGCGGCACCGTCGACTGCGGCCAGTTCATTGAACAGCTGGTTGAACTCGCTGCGCATCCCCGCGTTCCTGACGAAATCACGGTTGGTGTCTTGCATCATCGCGGTGGCTTCGGCGGCGCTGTGGAACGCGACGTTGGTGACGTTCGCGCCAGACGTGGAGCCGCCGATGATGTCGATGTTGGTGTAGGTCGCGCCCGTGAGCATTGTGTCGGGCGTGGCGGCGATCTCGGTGGGCGTGCGCAGGTCGTAGACCGCCTTGATGCCCAGGCCGTTGAGGGTCGCCAGATCCGCCGCCGAAGGCGTCAACGCGTTGGAGCGGTAAAACACCCCGCCACGCATCGTGCCGTCGTTGGTTGTGGTGTATGCCGTGGTGAGACCGGCGACATCGCGGAAGTTGTCGATGCTTTTCAGGCGTGGCGTGTTGAGGGGGACCGTCTCGGCCGCCTGGGCGGCAGCGATGGACAGGCTCAAAACAGACAGCGAACACACAAGTCGTTGGAACACAGTGCAGCCTCATTGGAGTCACGTTGGGCTGACCAATATCTACATTGCATTGACGCTGAACATGACAAATCGCCTGCAAACGCAAATCACTGCGCGATGTGTCCGGGTGGCTCGTTTTCTGTCCGTGCATGGCCCGGTGTGCGGCCAGCTTCAGTGCCGAAAACCCATGACAGGCCGGATGGGAAACGTGCTGCGCAATGTCCGGCGATCAAATGCCAGACGCAAAAAACCCGCTTTTCAGCGGGTTTTCGGCTTTTCTGAAACTGCTCGCTACTGCTGTGAACTCAATGGGTTTTTTTCGAGGTCGACAGCCCGGCTTTACTCAAGCCTTTGGTGTTGTGTTCACCCGGCGTCGAGGCCGAAATAGCCCTGGCCTTGGAGAGGCCGCGAGTGTCCTTGGAGTTGGCGATGCCTGAGGTCGTGGTGCCATGACCGTTGTCATCGTTGCGCTCACTACCGTAGTGGTTCCCGCTCAGGCCATGGTCGCGCACGGATTTGCCGGCATGGTCGCTGTCCAGCCCGTTGCCGCGGCCGTTACTGCCGGAGTGGCCTGTGCCGGCGTGTCCGCCACCCATGCCGCCGCCGTGGCCTGCGCCGTTTCCGCCGCCGTGGCCTCCACCGTTTCCGCCGCCATTACCACCCCCGTTTCCACCGCCGCCACCACCGTTTCCACCGCCGCCGCCACCGCCGTCCTTCGCGTAGGCGGAACCCATGATCGACAGGCCATCAGGCAGCAAAGGGGCGGCTGCAAGCATCATGGCGCATGACATTACAGCAACGAGACTCTTGTTTTTGAAAAGCATGATTGCTTCCGTAGGTGGTTGATATCGCGTGACGTATGACGCGATATCCCTCAAACAGTTCCAGCCCGACGACAGGCGGCTGGAAGTCCACTCACACATCAATCGAACACACCATTGAGAATTTCATAAACAAGCCCGGTGGCCAACGCGACCAGGATCAGATCCGTGCCGACTTGCTGCCACTCGTAACCGTCATAGTGAGGCAACCTGCCGACCAGTCGACCATCCAGCTTTTTGGCAATGCCCGGTGGAAGCGGCTTGCCTCGGGCAAGGTTCTTTTGAATACCCGGTGGCAAGGCAGGCCCGGGGCTCCAGTAGCCTGTGCTTGCGCCAATGATTTCGAGCACGCTGCTGCGATTGATGCTGGGACCATGACTCCAGTCCCCGCCGCCAGAATTCTTGTTCTTGTTGCCCTGGTTGCCCTGATTGCCATGGCTGGCCTTGTTGTTGCCCTGGCCGTTTCCTGGATCAGCCAGCGCAGTCACTGAGCCGCTGACCAGAGCCAGGCAGGTGATTGCTGCAATCAACGATCGAGACTTGTTCATGAGTCGTTCCTTCGTAGCGGGAATGTTCCCTGAAATTTAGACGCCATTTTCGATGTTGGTTCCATCGAGTCATCGAACGCAACGATCCGCTCATCCCGCTTGATACGTCGCAGATACATCAATGCGTGGCGCTGCTTCCCGATTGTTACCTCAGCGCCGCAGTTGTCACTTCTGCGCCACCGAACGGGCCAATAAAGTATGGCCGTCGGTGTGAAACAGGCTCGTCGACTTGTCGGCCCGCGCCAGCACCGATCCCCCCATCACGGAAGAGGTGAATCATGAGTTTCGTCAAAGTGGAAAAAAACCAGAGCAGCGCCCCGTCGGATGCCGACATGAAAAAAGCCATGGTCGAGTCGGGCGGCGCGCCGGGCGAGGTCACCGGGACCAATGCCGCCCGCACCCTGACCTACACCGGCGTGGTCAATCACACGGTGTACGAGAACAAGCTGATCGAGATCGCCAAAGGTAAACGCACCAGCTGGAACTTCGTCTGGGCCGATGCCCGGGCCGCCTGAGGTCAAAGCGGGGCGGCTGACCGGCTGCCCCGCTGACCCGGCCCCTGATACAACCCCGATACCCGCTTGTAACACCAAGACACTTAGCCGCCCTGCCCCTCGACCCTAGAGTGACACCGTCAATGGACTGCAGCGCCAAGCGTCAGCAGCCATTGTTTGCCCAACACACCACCAAGGAAGAGGGAAACCATGAGCAAGTCAATCGCTGTCAGCCAACAGAGCCAGCAGCTTCACAATGATGTGCAAGAAGCCGTCAAGTCGATCATGGGTGCAACGCAACTGAAGGCGTCGGATTACGGCCGGGTCCTGAGGTCGGCCCTGGCGGCTTCGCAAAAAACCGTCACCATCGAAATCGCCGCCGGCGACCTGACGCAGCTGAAGAAGTCCGGCTACAAGCTGTGCTTTGCCAAGAAGGTGGGTGACGCCGACTACAACGTGGTCTGGCAGTCCTATGACGCTTACCTGAGCAACAACGAGTTCAGCTGGACGCCTCAATATCAGCTGTTTGCGTCCAACCTGTTCAAGGCCAATGTGCAGGTCAAAGTCTCGACCAACATCGTCAATATCGGCCTGGGGCAAACATCGACACTCGATGAACACGGTCTGCTGAGTTCGGCGGTTACCGGGGGACCGAACATTTCCATGACCTTTGTAAACGACTACGCCCCCATCCATCCGGGTATCAACCAGCTCTCTACCGGCATTGATGGCACTCAGGTCAGCACGCCCATTTACGTTGCGGTGGATCAGGTGGTCACCGGTGAAACCGTGCTGACGCCGGTGGAAACCATCCTCGTGTGGTTCGAACAGAACGTACAGACCAGCACCATGTTCAGTACCTCACGCTCCAAGGCGATCGAAATCGACCTGACGTTCGATAACACCGCAGGTCGCCTTTACGAAGGCGGTCAGTGGAAAACCGTGTAACCGTCATACCGGGGCAACCTTACGGTTGCCCTTTCACTTCTCTTTACCCGTCGTGGCGAAGTAGCCCGTCAGCGAGCGACAGATCGACTGCGCGAGGTCCTCCTGGGTGGCGATGCCATAGGGTCGGTCACGATCGAACTGCGCCGACCAGCGAATCCGCCCCTGCGCCACATCCACCAGGCGCAATGACGCGCGCACCCGCGAAGGCTCGACCCGCACGCTGCCCTCCAGGCAATAGCTGTAACGCCCGCCACGCTTGAAGTCCGCTACCAGCTCACTGTTGCGTGCCACCCGCATCAACACATGATTGGTCCCGGTCTGCGCCTGCTCGAACGACTCGAACAGTCGGCAACTCAACTCCTCGCACAAGCCCCGCGCAAAGTCATTGCCATCGCGGGTGAGGCAGGTAAACGGCTGGATCTGGACCACAGGATGGCGCGTGCCGACGCCCTTGGGCCGCAGCCGCTGATAGGTCAAGCGATAACACCCGGGTGGAATGCTGAAGCGCACCGGGTCCTGCTGGCCGTTGCCGGCGTAATGCGCTGCGAGCTTGCGCCGCAAGCGCCCCACCTGCACCCGCACCACCGGATCGTCGCCGGTGCAATACACTGCCGGGTCACGACGAAACACCGCGATGCCGATGGCGTGTTCGGTCAGCGGCGTATTACAAGCCTGAAGGTCGTGCTCGACCAGAAAGCGCAACAGACTGCCCATGCGCCTGGATTTGGCAAACAGCGGGCTGACCAGCAACAGCGCCAGCACCCGCTCGATTTCTTCCCGATCGAGCGGCTCGGGAACCCCCGCCGCCGTCGAATCGGCCATGCTCATGATCACCATCGCCTGCCTCCGTGCAGGTTGCCGACAGGAATGGATGTCGCACTCCGTGATTACCCTCGCAGCGTGAGCAGGATTGGCGCTCGGGCACTGCAACGACCAAGCTTAGCAGCCGTGTTGATATCGGCAGGCAATTGCGATGGTAGCAACCCGCCATCCGACGAACGTTCAATCTTGACGTCCGAAAAACTTGTAGGACTTGCCCCTTTTTGGCGAGGGCGCTTGCTTCCGCCGGGCTGCGAAGCGGCCCTCATACCTTGCAACTCATTTCCTCAGACACTTCGCAGTGCCCGGTTTTACGGCGGCAGAGCCGCCGGACGGGAGCAAGCTCCCTCGCCACAGGGGGTATTGGGCGTCCTACAGGCCGGTTGCAGCGCTGGAAATCGACACCTAATGTGCGCCCGTCGCTGACTTGAGTTGGCGATTGGGTTTCGCAGCCCTGTAGATACGTGTAGTAACCTTGCAACCCACCAAACCACTGACGGTCGCATCTGCGCCCGTATGTCGTTTTATGGTGGCTGTGTGTGGGAGATCTTCGGATCTGCCGGGTTCCTCGTATCCTCGGTCTGCGAACCCGCACATAGCTACCACCCCATTCGATTCGCAGCGACCGGGAGTAGCTCTTCTTACAGATGCGAGGAAGTTTTACTTATGACCGCTAACAATCCGCAACGCCGCTTCACCCCCATGAAACAAATCGCCACCAGCTACCCCGTCCTCCTCATCGACAACGACGCCCCGCTACGCGAACTCCACAACTGCGCCGCCGAACGCCTCAACGCCGTCCTGCAATACCTCAACCTCATGGCCTGCACCAGCCTCCCCGACTACGCCGAAAACGACATCAACACCGTCAGCAATATTTCGCGGATTCTGCTGCAGGATGTACGGGATGTGTTTGGGGTGATTGAGCAGAGGGGGTTTGAGGTGCCGAAGAAGCAGTGACATTTTTCAAGCACAAAAAACCCGCATTTCTGCGGGTTTTCAATGGCCACCGTTCTGTTGGCTACAGCGGCCATCAGCAGACTGAGATGCAAAAAAACGATTATTGAAAAACGCCTAAACAATCCATCTCCCCGGCCGATTCATTTAGACTCGATTGTTGGCTCATGGGGCCAGGCCAAGCCCCATAACGGATATCCAAGACGCTTTTCATGAAAAAAATAATCAGTTATTTGCGAAATGGTTACTGGAAAAGATGGATTCGCCAACACAAATGCAAAGTGGCGGGCGGTGTATTGTCACTGCACAAAAGATCGACACTGACCATTGAGGAAGGCGTAACGCTTGGGCATGTGGTCATAGAGTCAAAAAAGCTCGAAATCGGTGCCCATACCTATATCCGCAGTGACTGCGTCCTTTCGGCGGTCTCCTCCATTGGCAGGTTTTGCTCCATTGGTAGCAGCTGTTTTATCGGCCAACAAAAAAGCTCGCATCCGTTGGACTGGCTCAGTTCACATCCCTTTCAATATACCGACACTGCGCTGATTTATGACCCGGAGGTTGCGGACATCACGATTGGGCATGACGTCTGGATCGGCCATAGCGCAATGATCCTGGAAGGTGTGAGCATAGGCACCGGCGCAGTCATCGCAACCCGCGCCCTGGTTGCCCATGACGTGCCACCGTACGCCATTGTTGCCGGCACCCCGGCAAAAGTCGTCAAGTATCGGCACACACCCGAGTTGATTGAGGCACTGATCAACAGCAAGTGGTGGGAGGTTGATGTCGAGGTACTCAAGACATTACCGCTCAATGATCCGCAAGCCACTTTGGCTCTGTTGGCCACCCTGCAGAAAGAAACACGCGCCGACTACCAACAGATCGAGATCACCCGCAAAGGGTGCAGTGTTTCGTCTTGAGCAGCGCAAATGACCAGCGCTGCACTTCAAGATGCCTGGCTATAACTCGATTCGAATGATAAAAAAACCCGCATCAAATGCGGGTTTTAAAGGCCGGTTCCTGATGAACCCTGCCCGAAAAGCGGTTATCAGAAGTTCGCCGGCGTGTTCGCGCTGATAATCTCCGCTTCATCCGCCCCGATGTTGCGAAACCTGTGCGGCAAGGTCGTCGGGAAGTAATAGCCATCCCCGGCATTCAGCACACTCACCTGGCCATCCACGGTCAACTCAACCGTGCCACGGGTCACCAGCCCGCACTCCTCGCCTTCGGAATGCACGATCGGCTCTTCGCCGGAGCTTGCGCCCGGTGCGTATTGCTCGCGCAGCAGGCGCATCTGCCGGCTCGGTACGGACGCGCCGATCAGCAGCAGGCGCAGGCCGTGGCGGCCGAGGTCGGGCTGTTCGTTGGCGCGGAAGACGTACTGGTGTTCGCGCGGTGGCTGATCGAAGGTGAAGAAGTCGGCCAGGGACATGGGGATGCCCTCCAGCAGTTTCTTCAGGGAGCTGACGGAAGGACTGACCCGATTCTGTTCGATCAGGGAGATGGTTGCATTGGTGACGCCGCTACGCCGGGCCAGCTCGCGCTGGGACAGTTTGTAGCTTTCGCGTACTAATTTGAGTCGTGAGCCCGTGTCCATGACAGCCTTATGTGCCAACCCGTAGGAGCGAGTGTGTTCGCGATTGCGATATTAGCCTCAACATTGATGTTGATTGAACTGGCGTTTTCGCGAGCAAGCTCGCTCCTACAGGGATAATGGAGGGGTGGAGTGCAGGCGCGGATCACGCCGTTTTCCGGTCCCGGAAACGTGAAAGGCGGCTATTAAATCACGTTTGTTGGTAATGCTCAGCAGGTTCGATAAACGGTGGAATAAAACAACCTGTGGGAGCGGGCTTGCTCGCGAAAGCGGTGTGTCAGGCGACATCTGTTTTGGCTGATATGGCCTCTTCGCGAGCAAGCCCGCTCCCACAGGGGACCGCGGTCTTTCCGGGATTAAAAAACCGGCGGCACCCTTTGGGGAGATGCCGCCGGCGAGGTAAGGCTTAGATGCCGAAACGGTCGCGCAGTGAGTAGTACACGGCGCCCAGGGCGGTCAGCGGCGCCGAGAAGGTGCGCCCGCCGATCATCGGCATGTGCGGCAAGGAGGCAAACGCGTCGAAACGCTCGGCGTCGCCACGGATCATTTCCGAGATCAATTTGCCGGCCAGGTGCGAGCAGGTGACGCCGTGGCCGCTGTAGCCCTGCATGTAGTAGGCGTTTTTCTCGATACGGCCGAATTGCGGCATGCGCGACATGGTCAGCAGGAAGTTGCCGGTCCAGCGGTAGTCGATCTTCACGCCCTTCAATTGCGGGAAGGTCTTGAGGATTTTCGGACGGATCAGTTGCTCGATGTCATTCGGTTCGCGCGCACCGTAGACCACGCCACCGCCGTAGAGCAGGCGGTTGTCCGCGGTCAGGCGGTAGTAGTCGAGCAGGTAGTTGCAGTCTTCGACGCAGTAGTTGTTCTTGATCAGGCTGCGGGCCTGCTTTTCCGACAACGGTTCGGTGACGACGATTTGCGAACCGCACGGCATGCTCTTGCTGGTCACGCGGTTGTCCAGGCCTTGCGGCAGGTAGGCGTTACCGGCGATCAGCAGGTACTTGGCCTTCACCACGCCTTTGGCCGTGCGCACGGTGATCGGCTCGCCGTAGGTGATTTCCACCGCCGCCGATTGCTCGTAGATCTTGCCGCCCAGGCCGATGATCGCCGAGGCTTCGCCGAGGGCCAGGTTCAGCGGGTGAATGTGGCCGCCCTGCATGTCCAGCAGGCCGCCGACGTAGGCATCGGAACCCACTTCGCGCTTGATGTCGGCTTCGCCGAGCAGTGTCAGGTTCTTGTTGCCGTAGCGCTCCCAGCTTTTCTTCTGCTCGGCCAGGCCCTTGAGTTGCTTCTTGTTCATCGCCGCGAAGATGCCGCCGGGACGGTAATCGCACTGGATGTCGTAGTGCTGTATGCGCTGACGAATGATGTCGGCGCCTTCGAAAATCATGCTGCCGAGCACTTCGGCGGTCTTGTCGCCGTAGCGCTCTTCGATGACATCGACGTCGCGGCTGTAGGAGTTGACCAGTTGGCCGCCGTTGCGACCGCTGGCGCCGAAGCCGACTTTGGCCGCTTCGAGCACGGTCACGCTGTAGCCCGCTTCGGCGAGGAACAGGGCCGAGGACAGGCCGGTGTAGCCGGCGCCGATCACGCAGACGTCGCAGTCCACGGCCCCTTCCAGCACCGGGAAATCGCCGGTGAAGTTGCGGGTGGCGGCGTAGTAGCTGTTTACATGCTGTTGATTGCTGGAGCTGTGTTTCATAAATTTCTCCGATGGCCGCCGCAGGTTGCCGGCGACCGCCGCTTTATTGTTGTTAGAGCTTGATCCAGGTCGCTTTGAGTTCGGTGTACTTGTCGAACGCGTGCAGCGATTTGTCCCGCCCGTTACCCGACTGCTTGTACCCGCCGAACGGCGCGGTCATGTCGCCACCGTCGTACTGGTTGACCCAGACGCTGCCGGCACGCAAGCCACGGGCGAAGGTATGGGCTTTGCTCAGGTTGCGGGTCCAGACGCCGGCGGCCAGGCCGAAGATGCTGTCGTTGGCAATCGCCAGGGCTTCTTCAGCAGTGTCGAAGGTGATGACCGACAGCACCGGGCCGAAGATTTCTTCCCGGGCGATGGTCATGGCGTTGGTCACGCCGTCGAAAATCGTCGGCTGCACGTACTGGCCACCGGTGTCTTCGAGGGTGCGGCTGCCGCCGGCGATCAGTTCGGCGCCCTGCTCCTTGCCGATGCCGATGTAGCGCAGCACGTTGTCCAGTTGACGCTCGTCGACGACCGCGCCAACGGTGGTTGCAGGATCGAGCGCGTGGCCCGGCTTCCAGGCTTGCAAGGCTTCCACCAACAATGGAATGAACGACTCGCGAATCGAACGCTCCACCAGCAGGCGCGAACCGGCGGTGCAGACTTCGCCCTGGTTGAAGGCGATGGCGCTGGCCGCTGCCTGTGCTGCCGCGCGCAGATCCGGTGCATCGGCGAACACCACGTTCGCGCTCTTGCCCCCGGCTTCGGCCCACACGCGTTTCATGTTGCTTTGCCCGGCGTAGATCATCAGCTGCTTGGCAATCGCCGTGGAGCCGGTGAAGGCCAGCACATCGACATCCATGTGCAAGGCCAGCGCCTTGCCCACGGTGTGGCCGTAGCCCGGCAGGACGTTGAACACGCCTTTCGGGATGCCGGCATCGAGTGCCAGCTGCGCGATGCGGATCGCGGTCAGCGGCGACTTTTCCGATGGTTTGAGGATGAAGGAATTGCCCATCGCCAGGGCCGGGGCGAATTTCCAGCTGGCCATGATCAGCGGGAAGTTCCACGGCACGATGGCTGCGACCACGCCGGACGCTTCGCGCGTCACCAGGCCCAACTGATCGTGGGGCGTGGCGGCGACTTCGTCGTAGATCTTGTCGATGGCTTCGGCGGTCCAGCGGATCGCGTTGGCGGTCGCCGGAATGTCGATGCTCATGGAATCGCTGATCGGCTTGCCCATGTCGAGGGTTTCGAGCAGGGCCAGTTCTTCCTGGTTCGCCAGGATCAGGTCGGCGAAACGGATCAGGATGCGCTTGCGCTCGGCCGGGGCCAGGTTGGCCCACACACCGGATTCGAAGGTGCGGCGCGCCACGGCGACTGCCGCATTGGCGTCGGCTTCGTCGGTGCTGGCGACGTTCGCCAGGAAACGGCCGTCCACCGGGCTTAAGCATTCGAACGTGGCGCCACTGGCGGCCGCGCAGTATTGGCCGTCAATGAATGCGCGACCTTCAATGGAGAGGGACTGGAAGCGTTGCTCCCAATCGCTGCGAGTGTTTGTCATGGTTGTGACTCGACGCAGGAAATAGATGGTTGCCGGAACTGAAGCCCGTCAGTTCAAGTTCTGAAATGCAATCCCTGTGGGAGCGGGCTTGCTCGCGAAGGCGCCGGCACATCCAATATTGATGTCACCTGACACACCGCTTTCGCGAGCAAGCCCGCTCCCACATTTGATTGTGTTGAACCGACCAATCAAACGGTGTGCAAGTACCAGTTGTACTCAAGGTCGGAGATGGAGTTCTCGAACTCGGCCAGCTCGCTTTCCTTGCACGCCACGAACACGTCGATGTACATCGGGTCGATGTAGCGCGCCATGACTTCGCTATCGTCCAGCTCGCGCAGGGCGTCGCGCAGGTTGTTCGGCAGGCTTTGCTCGTTCTGCTCGTAGCTGTTGCCTTCCACCGGGGCGCCCGGCTCGATCTGGTTGGTCAGGCCGTGGTGCACGCCGGCCAATACCGAAGCCATCAGCAGGTACGGGTTGGCGTCGGCGCCAGCCACGCGGTGTTCGATGCGCACGGCGTCCTTCGAGCCGGTCGGTACGCGCACGGCCACGGTGCGGTTGTCGATGCCCCAGCTCGGCGAGTTCGGCACATAGAACTGTGCGCCGAAACGACGGTACGAGTTGACGTTCGGGCAGAGGAACGCCATCTGCGCCGGCAGGGTCTCGAGCACACCGCCGATCGCGTGACGCAGCGCGGCGTTCTGCTCGGGATCCTCGCTGGCAAAGATGTTGTTGCCTTCTTTGTCGAGAATCGAAATGTGCACGTGCAGACCGTTGCCCGCCTGGCCCGGATACGGCTTGGCCATGAAGGTGGTGTCCATCTCGTGGTCGTAGGCGATGTTCTTCACCAGACGCTTGAGCAGGACCGCGTAGTCGCAGGCCTTGATCGGGTCAGCCACGTGATGCAGGTTGACTTCGAATTGCGCCGGGGCACTTTCCTTGACGATCGCGTCAGCCGGGATGCCCTGCTCTTTCGCGCCTTCGAGGATGTCTTGCAGGCAATCGACGTATTCGTCGAGGTCGTCGATCAGGTACACCTGGGTCGACATCGGACGCTTGCCCGATACCGGCGAACGCGGCGATTGCGGACGACCGTTCACGTTGTCCTGGTCGATCAGGTAGAACTCCAGTTCGAACGCGGCGCAGATGGTCAGGCCCATGTCGTCGAACTTGCGCACGACATTGGCCAGCACTTCACGCGGGTCGGCGAAGAAGGGCTCGCCTTCGAGTTCGTGCATGGTCATCAGCAGTTGCGCAGTCGGGCGCTTCTGCCAGGGTTCGATGCTCAGGGTGCCCGGGATGGGGTAGCAGATCCGGTCGGAGTCGCCGATGTCCAGACCCAGGCCGGTGCTTTCCACCGTGGAGCCATTGATGTCCAGAGCGAACAGAGACGCCGGCAGGTTGATGCCTTTCTCGTAAACCTTATGAAGACTGGTGCGCTCGATGCGCTTGCCGCGCACCACACCGTTCATATCCGCAATCAGAAGGTCGACGTACAAAACCTCAGGATATTTCTTAAGGAATGCGTTTGCTTCGTTGAGTTGAACGGTACGCAGAGGGACCGACATGATGCACCTATTTTTTACTGTTAATTATTATGTTCACCGCCCTTTCACGAGCCCAGTCAATCCGAAAGGCAAAGTGAAGTCAATAGCGAACACCTGGCCTTTCACCGTTTATTTTCGGGCCTCTCAGAAGGAAGAGAGTGCCAGATACGCCCTCAAACACGCGTAAATCCTGAAGATCGGACGTTCGGCGTTTAGAATTTTTTACATGAGAGTTGTTAATTAAAATCAACAAGGCTAAGCTCCAGAAAAGCTCGTTCAAGTGTGAAACTTCGAGGTGATAAAAATGGCATTCAAGCCATTGATCGGCGTTACTGCGTGCGTCAAACAGATTGGCCTGCACCCCTACCACATCAGCGGCGACAAGTACTTGCGTGCTGTCAGCGTTGCGGCGCTGGGGCTGCCTGTCGTTATTCCTTCCTTGGGCGACCTGACCGAAATCGATGACCTGCTGCCGCAGCTCGACGGTCTGTTGCTGACCGGCTCGCCGTCGAACGTGGAACCCTTCCACTATCAAGGCCCCGACAGCGCCCCCGGTACGGAACACGATCCGCAACGGGACCGCACCACCCTGCCACTGATCCGCGCAGCCATCGCTGCCGGCGTTCCGGTGCTCGGCATCTGCCGCGGCTTCCAGGAAATGAACGTGGCGTTCGGTGGCAGCCTGCATCAGAAAGTCCATGAACTTCCCGGCTTCCTCGATCACCGTGAGGCCAATCACCCGGACCTGGCCGTGCAGTACGCTGCGGCCCATGCGGTGAATGTGCAGCCCGGCGGCGTGTTCGAAGCCCTGGACCTGCCACCGGTGTTCCAGGTCAATTCGATTCACAGCCAGGGCATCGACCGCCTCGCGCCCGGCCTGCGCGCCGAAGCTGTCGCACCCGATGGCCTGATCGAAGCGATCTCGGTCGAACAGAGCAAAGCGTTTGCCCTCGGTGTGCAATGGCACCCGGAATGGCAGGTTCTGAACAACCCGCCTTACTTGAGTATTTTCCAGGCGTTCGGCGAAGCCTGCCGGCAACGGGCGGCGCTGCGTCACTCGCGCTGACGACCCGACACCCACATTCAACGATTAACTGCCCAACGCGAGCGGGCAGGCGCCTTTGCGTGCCCCGTTCGCGAAAACAACACACTGCAATAACAACAAGTACGACCCAGGCAGCCAGGATGGCGGCGCCGAATAAACCCGGCCGGAATGCAATGCCGGTCAGCCAGATGCAGTCCCCCTGTGGGAGCGGGCTTGCTCGCGAAGGCGGCGACACAGTCAACACAGATGTCGCCTGACACACCGCTTTCGCGAGCAAGCCCGCTCCCACAGGGGCCTGCGTTGAACTGACGGACATCGTCTGATCCGGGTTTGCAATCCACTATTAAGCCGGGCCGTGTTGGCCGGGCGACTGAAACCTGTTGGGAGTTTCACATGGCAAACGCCTCCAGCATTTACAGGAAGGCTATTGAAGGTCACCAGGCACCGAAAAAGGTGTTGGTGAAAGTCGATCGCGTCACCAAGAAATTCGACGAAACCACCGCAGTGGACGATGTGTCCCTGGAAATCCACCAGGGTGAAATCTTCGCCCTGCTCGGCGGTTCCGGCTCCGGCAAATCGACCCTGCTGCGCATGCTCGCCGGTTTCGAGCGCCCGACCGAAGGCCGGATTCTGCTCGACGGTGTCGACATCACCGACATGCCGCCGTACGAACGACCGATCAACATGATGTTCCAGTCCTACGCGCTGTTCCCGCACATGACGGTGGCGCAGAACATCGCCTTCGGCCTCAAGCAGGACCGTTTGCCAGCGGCCGAGATCGAAGCCCGGGTGCAGGAGATGCTGCGTCTGGTACACATGACCCAGTACGCCAAGCGCAAGCCGCACCAACTGTCCGGAGGCCAGCGTCAGCGCGTGGCCCTGGCCCGTTCCCTGGCCAAGCGTCCGAAACTGCTGCTGCTCGACGAACCGATGGGCGCCCTGGATAAAAAGCTGCGCTCGCAAATGCAACTGGAGCTGGTGGAAATCATCGAGCGCGTGGGCGTGACCTGCGTGATGGTGACCCACGACCAGGAAGAGGCCATGACCATGGCCCAGCGCATCGCGATCATGCACCTGGGTTGGATCGCCCAGATCGGCAGCCCGGTCGACATCTATGAAGCACCGGTCAGCCGCATGGTCTGCGAATTCATCGGCAACGTGAACGCTTTCGAAGGCACCGTGGTGGAAGACCTGGAAGGTCACGCGATCATCCACAGCCCGGACCTGGAACAGAAGATCTACGTCGGTCACGGCGTCAGCACCTCAGTGCAAGACAAGTCGATCACCTACGCGATCCGCCCGGAAAAAATGCTGGTCAGCACCGTCAAGCCGGACAACCGCTACAACTGGTCCAGCGGCAAGGTGCATGACATCGCCTACCTGGGCGGGCACTCGGTGTTCTACGTCGAGCTGCCTGGCGGCAAGATCGTCCAGTCGTTCATGGCCAACGCCGAACGCCGTGGTGCACGTCCGACCTGGGACGATCAGGTCTACGTGTGGTGGGAAGACGACAGCGGCGTGGTACTGCGCGCATGAAAACCTTCAATCAGCAATTCCTCAGGTGGGTCCCCAGCGGGCGCAAGTTCGTCATCGGGATTCCATTCATCTGGCTCTTCCTGTTCTTCATGTTGCCGTTCTTCCTGGTGATGAAGATCAGCTTCTCGGAAGCGGCCCTGGCCATTCCGCCCTACTCGGAGATCTACACCTTCGCCGAGCAGAAATTCCAGCTGTTGCTCAACATCGGCAACTACACCTTGCTCGGCCAGGACGAGCTGTACCTCTCGGCTTATCTCGGTTCGTTGAAGGTCGCGCTGTTCAGCACCCTGATGTGCCTGGTGATCGGCTTCCCAATGGCCTACGCCATCACCAAGGCCAGCAAGGAAGCGCAGAACGTGCTGATGCTGCTGATCATGATGCCGACCTGGACCGCGATCCTGATCCGCGTGTATGCGTGGATGGGCATCCTGAGCAACAACGGCCTGCTCAACGGGTTCCTGATGTGGACCGGGCTGACGTCGCAGCCGATCGAGATCCTCAACACCAACATGGCTGTTTACATCGGCGTGGTGTATGCGTACCTGCCGTTCATGGTGCTGCCGCTGTACGCCAACCTGGTCAAGCACGACCAGAGCCTGCTGGAAGCCGCGTCGGACCTGGGTTCGAGCACCTTCAACAGCTTCTGGAAAATCACCGTGCCGCTGGCCAAGAACGGCATCATCGCCGGCTGCATGCTGGTGTTCATTCCGGTGGTCGGTGAGTTCGTGATTCCGGAACTGCTGGGCGGTCCGGAAACCCTGATGATCGGCCGTGTGTTGTGGCAAGAGTTCTTCAACAACCGCGACTGGCCGGTGGCGTCTGCCCTGGCGGTGGTGATGCTGTTGATCCTGATTGTGCCGATTCTGCTGTTCAACCGCAGCCAGGCCAAAGAGATGGAGGCACGGGGATGAAACGCTTCGGATTTTCAAAGTTCATGCTGATTTTCGGCCTGTCGTTTATCTACCTGCCGATGCTGATCCTGGTGATCTACTCGTTCAACGCCTCGAAGCTGGTGACGGTGTGGGGTGGCTGGTCGTTCAAGTGGTACGCCGGTTTGCTCGACAACTCGCAACTGATGGGTTCGGTAGTGCGCTCGCTGGAGATCGCCTGCTACACCGCCATCGCGGCGGTGGCGCTGGGTACCCTGGCAGCATTCGTGCTGACCCGCGTCACCCGCTTCAAGGGGCGCACCCTGTTCGGTGGCCTGGTCACCGCGCCGCTGGTGATGCCTGAGGTGATCACCGGTCTGTCGCTGTTGCTGCTGTTCGTGGCCATGGCGCAGTTGATCGGCTGGCCGATGGAACGCGGCATCGTGACGATCTGGATCGCCCACACCACGTTTTGTGCCGCTTATGTTGCGGTGGTAGTCTCCGCCCGCCTTCGCGAGCTGGACCTGTCCATCGAGGAAGCGGCCATGGACCTGGGCGCGAAACCGTTCAAGGTGTTTTTCCTGATCACCATTCCGATGATCGCGCCGTCACTGGCGGCCGGCGGCATGATGTCGTTCGCCCTGTCGCTGGATGACCTGGTGCTGGCGAGCTTCGTCTCCGGCCCGGGTTCCACGACCCTGCCGATGGAAGTGTTCTCGGCGGTACGTCTGGGGGTCAAGCCCGAGATCAACGCCGTGGCCAGCCTGATCCTGTTGGCCGTGTCGATCGTGACCTTCATGGTCTGGTACTTCAGCCGCCGTGCCGAAGCCTCCCGCAAACGCGCGATCCAGGAAGCCATGGACCAGACCGCCAGCGAATCCTGGCAACAACCGAAAAAGCAGATGGCGGCGGCCACCGCCTAATGCCGCCCCCTGTAGGAGCGAGCTTGCTCGCGATGGACGTAAACGATGACGTGGGCTGTCTGAAATAACGCGCCGTCCTTATGTTTTTCGCGAGCAAGCTCGCTCCTACAAAGGAGCGCTCTCGCCACAAATGTTTGCTATGTGTTTTTGAATAAAAAAGAAATGGAGTTGTACCGATGAAAATGTTTGGCAGGACTCTGCTGACACTGTCCTTATTGGGCGCGATCGCCACCGGCGCCCAGGCCAATGACAAGGTTCTGCGCGTCTACAACTGGTCGGATTACATTGGCCCGGACACCGTCAAGAAGTTCGAAGACGAGACCGGCATCCAGGTGACCTACGATGTGTTCGACAGCAACGAAACCCTCGAGGCGCGCCTGCTGGCGGGCAAATCCGGCTACGACATCGTCGTGCCGTCCAACAGTTTCCTGGCCAAGCAGATCAAGGCCGGCGTCTACCAGACGCTGGACAAGTCGAAGCTGCCGAACTGGAACAACCTCAATCCGGTGCTGCTGAAAAACGCCTCCGCGAGCGATCCCGACAACGCTCACGCCATCCCGTACATGTGGGGCTCGATCGGCATCGGTTTCAACCCGGCCAAGGTCAAGGAAGTGCTCGGCGCCAACGCCCCGACCAACTCCTGGGACCTGCTGTTCAAACCGGAAAACGCCGAGAAGCTCAAGGCCTGCGGCATCAGCTTCCTCGACTCGCCGACCGAAATGATCCCGACCGCCCTGCACTACCTGGGCTACCCGGTGAACGATCAGGACAAACAGCACATCGCCCAAGCCCAGGCGCTGTTCATGAAGATTCGCCCGAACGTGGCGTACTTCCATTCGTCGAAATACATCTCGGACCTGGCCAACGGCAACATCTGCGTGGCCGTCGGTTACTCCGGCGACGTGCTGCAGGCCAAGGCCCGCGCCCAGGAAGCCGGGGACAAGGTGAAGATCGACTACAGCATCCCGAAAGAAGGCGCCGCCAGTTTCTACGACATGCTCGCGATCCCGCGCGATGCCGCCAACGTCGAGAACGCGTACCTGTTCATGAACTTCCTGATGCGCCCCGACGTGATCGCCGACATCACCAACAACATCGGCTACAGCAACGCCAACGCGGCAGCCACGCCACTGGTCGATGAAGCGATCCGCAACGAACCAGGTTCCTACCCGTCGGAAGCGGTGATGGCCACGCTCTATGCCGTACCGGACCAGCCGATCGCCATCCAGCGGATCATGACCCGAGGCTGGACCAAGGTGAAACTCGGCCAGTAATCCAGGACATCACCGACCTAATGTGGGAGCGGGCTTGCTCGCGAAGAGGCCATCACATTCAACATCAATGTTGACTGGCACATCGCCTTCGCGAGCAAGCCCGCTCCCACATTGGGCAGGTGGGTGTTCAACAATTTCCGTTCACGCAGCGCCTTACCACCGCTGCCTCTCCTGCAAGTAGAACGGCCTCACCTGGCTCCCTCGGTTCAGGTGAATTTGGCGCCCTCGGGCGCCTTTTTTTATGGGGGATCAATCAACGGCCATTCGGCCAGCGCCCGATAACGGCCCTTGTGGGATTCGAACAGGGTGAATCGATCGGCCCGCAGGAAGAATTCGGGGGGTGTCGCGGACTCCGGCACCGGCGCCCGAAAGTCCCGCGCCAGGGTCAGGTGCGGACGGTATTCCCTTGGCGCTTGCTCCAGCCCGAACGGCAACATCGCCTGTTCCAGGGCATAGACCAGACGCAGCAATGCCGGGGGCGCCTGCTGCGGTGCGAGCACCAACGCCCCTGCCCGGCGCCATACGTCCAGCCGGTCAAGCACCACCGTCAAGCGCTCGCCCGGCGTGCGGATGGACGCCGCAGCGGTGCAGAGCTCGGCGATCTGCGCCACACCCACCGCGCCCAAAAACTTCAGCGTCAGGTGAAAGTTGTCCGCCGGCACCGGTCGTCCGTTGCGCAGCTGCAGCGCACTGCGCCACTGGGCGATCTCCCGGCGCTGGGCCGGAGCGCAGTCCAGCGCAAAGAACAAACGCTTGATCGGCTCGCGGATTTCGTCGTTCATGCCGCACTCCTTGTGGGAAGACTGTCTGAGTGTACTCAACACCCGCCTGCCGGCCAGCGGATTTCTGGCACCGTCCGGCAGGCGCGTTATAGTTCTGGCATCCCACAAAAGCAGAGGGGACCATGCGACAGATCATCAGCAAAGAGCCATGGTGGGCCAGACCGCCCGCGCCAGGTCAGGATGAACTCCAGCTGGAATGGGGCTGGCTGGTGCATTACAGCGAAGGTGAGCCGCGCTTCGAGTTCATCCGCGAACGGCCGACGGATGACGAGATCCGCCAGCGCAAGAGTTGCAGGATCACCCCGACGCCGGAGTGATCCCGCGTCCGGCATCACGCCGTGAGAAGTACTTCAAACCCGCCGTACACCATGCGCTGGCCATCGAAGGGCATCGGATTGACCTCCGGCTTCATGCGCGGGTCCTGCATCATCTTGTCCATCCCGGCATTGCGGGTGGCCTTGTCCGGCCAGATGATCCAGCCGAAGGCAACGGTTTCGCCCTCCTTGAGCTTCACCGACATCGGGAACGAGGTGACCTTGCCCTCCGGCACGTCCTCGCCCCAGCATTCGACCACACTCAAGGCTCCGTTTTCCTTGAAGACCGAGGCGGCGATTTCGGCGTGCTTGAGGTATTGCCCACGGTTGGCGGTGGGTACGGCTGCGATAAAACCATCGACATAAGACATGAGTGTTTCTCCTTGGGTCATGGGGTGTTCTGCCGGGTAGTCGTTTGCGCCGGCGTCCAATCGACAGTGCCGGCACTCAAACCGACCGGCGGTTGTGCACCGCCGCCCAGACTCCCTTCGATCTGCCCCGCCATGTAAAGCGTGCCAGCCATGACGCCGGTGGTCGGGTTCTGCACCAGCTTGATCCAGGCCTTGTCGAAGGTATTGCCCAGACTGCTGCGGATCAGCGCTTCGCTGTCGGGCCTGTCATTGGCCTGAATCATCGCGCGAATGGCCGCCACACCGACGGTAATCAAGCCGCCGGCGAGTCTCCCGGCAGCGGCGGCCACGGCACTGGCGGCCCCGCGCGGGGCCATCTCGGCTTCCATGCGCTGGCTGGCGCGCTTGGCCACCGGCGCCATCGCGGTGTCGGTCGAACCCACGCCCTTGTCACCGCCGGCCTTATGGATTTTGTCGAGCAACGCAGCGTAAGCCGGCAATGAGTTCAACGATTCGGTGTGCACGATCTGGTACAACGAGGCGTCCCGCGCCGGCGGTGGCCCGAGGGCAATGGCCGGGATTTTCTGGATGCGCCCGTTGAGCTGGGCCATCGGCACGCCGTGGCGGGTGGAGATTTTCTGCAGTTCTTCCTTGAGGATGTCGACGTAGAATGCCGCTGCCAGGCCAAGAATCGCATCGGGATCGATTTCCGCCGACACCGGGGCCAGAACCTTCTCCTGGTAGGCCTCGAGCAGGTACGCCGCCAGGCGCTTGGCCGAGGCATCCTGCTCACCCTTGGCGCTGATGGTGTACCAGCTGACCTTCATCGACATCCATTCCTGGGTCCAGTAGCTGCTGAACCACGGAATGAATTTTTCTTCGGTCAGTTCATAGACCCGCGTACGCCAGTATTCCATGGCGCCACGGGCGTAGATTCGGGTCTGCTCGGTGGCCGACTGCGACGCGGCGACGATCTCCCGGTCCACCTGTTGCCAGGTGCTGGCGGGAACGATGACCGGCGCCACTTCCACCGGCGCACGCGGCGGCGTGGCGCACCCTGCCAACACCACCAGCACGGCAATGATCAGCGAACGCAGGTTCAAGATGGCGGCTTCCTGAAGTGTGCACCGGGCGGGATGTCCAGCACTCGAAAACCATGATTCAAGTATAGGTCGCGGCATGTGCATGGCCGACAACCGGCGGCACTTTTGAGGGCCTCTTCGCGGGCAAGCCCGCTCCCACAGGTTGCGTGTCGTGCCCGGATCATGTGGCAAGCACAAAACATTGTGGGAGCGGGCTTGCCCGCGAAGGGGCCAGAGCAGACAGCACAAAAACCACCATCACTGGCGTCGATATTCACCATCGCCGCAATTGCCTTCCGCTTGAACGCCGTCAGCGTAGGATCGATCCCAAGCCAACACGAAATCCCGAATCGGAGGGAAACCTCATGCTGATCCATCTGCTGACCTGCCTGGCCCTGACGGCGTTCACATTGAGTGTGTTTGCCTGGTACGTCCTGAGCGAGGAGCAAACATCATGATGCACACCGTCTCCCTCGCCGTGCGTTTTCCGCTGTTCGGCAACAATTTCTACGCGCAGAAATTCGAATCACGTAAAGAGTTGACTCTGCTGTTCGACGAGAAGTTCGAAGCGCTGTTGATCCCTTCAGCCGATCATCACTTCAGTAACGAAGTGGTCGGTCTCAATGATCAGTTCCGCTTTTTGAATGACGTGCTGGCCGAGCATCTGCTGGATGTCGAGCTGGCAAAAGCCTCGGTCCGTTCGTTCGGGTTCTGACGGCGACCGCGGGTCACCCGGGCACGGATGCAAACCGCTCACAACGTTCGCTGGCTATTGCCAGTCCCCCTCGCAATATCGATTCCCCAATCCATCGCCGCCTCCATGTCCAGCATGTGCGGCCGTGGGTCGTGATTTTCGTCGATGACCGAGCCGTCCGGCTTGTAGACACCGATAAACATGCCCAACGAACCGTCTTTCAATATCTCGGCTGTGACTTTGATTTTGCATCCGTTCGATAACGTCTCCTTGTGCTCTATATGGCGCTCGGTCATGACTGCATTGCTCCCCTGACTGGATTCAAACCCTACTGGCCATGCTAGCTCAGCCCTCTGGAGTTCGCCGATTGGCAGGACCGAAGGCCGGCCCTGACAGCGGCGCAATGCCTCCTATACTGAAGGCCACCTCCCCTCCAGGGGATCTGCACGTCCAACAATAAAAAGCAGAGGTGGAACATGGTCTGGCAGCAAGTCTACGATCCGTTCGGTAACCCGGTGCTTTCAACGCTCATGGCGGCTGTGCCGGTGGTGGTGATGCTGGCCTCCCTCGCGTTTTTCCATATCAAGGCGCACCTGGCGGCGCTGCTCGCCCTGGTCTCGGCCTTGCTGATCTCGATCTTCGCCTTCGGCATGCCGGCGGACATGGCCGGTTCCGCGGCGCTGTTCGGTGCAGCCAACGGTTTGCTGCCGATTGGCTGGATCGTGTTGAACATCATCTTCCTGCACCGCCTGACCACCGAGAACGGTTCGTTCAAGGTGCTGCAAGACTCCCTGGCGCGCATCACCGATGACCGGCGCCTGCAATTGCTCCTGATCGCTTTCTGCTTCGGTGCGTTTTTCGAAGGCGCGGCCGGTTTCGGTACGCCGGTGGCAGTGACCGGGGCGATTCTCATCGGACTCGGCTTTTCGCCGCTTGCCGCCTCGGGACTGGCGCTGATCGCCAACACCGCGCCGGTGGCATTCGGCGCCCTCGGCACGCCGATCATCACCCTGGCCAAGGTCACGGGGCTGGATGAGATGGAGCTGTCGATGATGGTCGGGCGGCAGTTGCCCTTCTTCTCGGTGCTGGTGCCGTTCTGGCTGATCTGGGCCTTCGCCGGCTGGCGCAAGATGCTGGAGATCTGGCCGGCGATCCTGGTGGCCGGGGTCAGTTTTGCCATTCCGCAGTTCCTCGTGTCGAACTATCACGGGCCCATGCTGGTGGATGTGATCGCCGCGCTGATTTCCATGGCCTGCCTGACCGGTTTCCTCAAGGTCTGGAAACCGGCCACCGTGCACACCTCCGCCGCCCTGTCCGGCCGGGTCGACAACTCGAAGATCGACGCCGAGCACGACGAAAAGCCCGTACCGAGCGCAACCTTCGCCAACGAGGCGAAACCGGCGGTGATGCGGGCCTGGATGCCGTGGATCATCCTCACGGTCTTCGTGTTCATCTGGGGCACCCAAGGCTTCAAGAGCACCTTCGACACCCGCCCTGCCATCGATCCGCAAACCAGTGCCGCCAAGCTCGATCCGCAAGGCAAGCCGATGCGCGAGGCCAACCCGCTGTTTGCGCCGGTCGTGACCTTCACCACCCTGCACTTGCAGATCGAGAAAGTCCCGCCCGTGGTAGCCGCGCCGAAAACCGAGGAGGCGGTGTACAAGTTCACCTGGTTCACCGCCACTGGCAGCGGCATTCTGCTGGCGGCGATTGTCGGCGGCTTGCTGATGGGGTACTCGATCCCGCAACTGATTCACCAGTACCTGCGCACTTTGTGGGTAGTGCGTTACTCGCTGATCACCATTGTGGCGATGCTCGCCCTGGGCTTTCTCACGCGCTACTCGGGCCTGGATGCGACCATGGGCCTGGCCTTCGCCGCGACGGGCATTTTCTACCCGATGTTCGGCACCCTGCTCGGCTGGCTCGGCGTGGCGTTGACCGGCTCGGACACCGCGTCCAACGTGCTGTTCGGCGGCCTGCAACGGGTGACGTCCGAGCAACTGGGCATCAGCCCGGTGTTGATGGCCGCCGCCAACAGTTCCGGTGGGGTCATGGGCAAGATGGTCGACGCCCAGTCGATCGTGGTCGCCTCCACCGCCACCCGCTGGTACGGCCATGAAGGGGAAATCCTGCGCTACGTGTTCTTCCACTCGATTGTGCTGGCGATTCTGGTCGGCGGGCTGGTGACGTTGCAGGCCTACGTCGCGCCGTTCAGCCATATGGTGGTGGGCGGGCATTGAATCGAACTGTGGGAGCGGGCTTGCTCGCGAAGGCGGTGTGTCAGACGGCAATGTCATCGACTGACACTCCCTCTTCGCGAGCAAGCCCGCTCCCACATGGGCAAGGGTTTTTTATTGAATGAATGGTCCGTCGTGCGGACAAACATCCCATGGACAGCCGGCCGTATCAGGCCAATGATAAAGGTCGCAGGTCTCCAGCGAGAATCGTGATCCCATGAACATTCTCTACGATGAACGCGTTGACGGCGCCTTGCCCGACGTCGACAGACAGGCACTGTTGCAGGCCCTGCAGAGCCGCTTGCCGGGCCTGGAAATCCTGCATCAGCAGGAGGAACTCAGGCCCTACGAATGCGACGGACTGTCGGCCTATCGCACCACGCCGATGCTGGTGGTGCTGCCCCGGCACATCGACGAAGTGCAAGGGATACTGCGCGTCTGTCATGAGCTGCACGTCCCCGTCGTCGCCCGTGGCGCCGGCACCGGTTTGTCCGGCGGTGCGCTGCCCCTTGAGAAAGGCGTGTTGCTGGTGATGGCGCGCTTCAACAACATCCTGGGCATCGACCCCGCCGCCCGTACCGCGCGGGTTCAGCCGGGCGTGCGCAATCTGGCGATTTCCCAGGCGGCGGCACCGTTCGGCCTGTATTACGCGCCGGATCCGTCCTCGCAAATTGCCTGTTCCATCGGCGGCAACGTCGCGGAAAATGCCGGTGGCGTGCATTGCCTGAAGTACGGCCTGACCGTGCACAACGTGCTCAAGGTCGACATTCTCACGGTCGACGGCGAGCATTTGAGCCTGGGCTCCAACGCCCTCGACGCCCCCGGTTTCGATCTGCTGGCACTGTTCACCGGCTCCGAAGGCCTGCTCGGGGTGATCACCGAGGTCACGGTCAAGCTGCTGCCCAAACCGCAGACCGCCAAGGTATTGCTGGCGGCGTTCGACTCCGTGGAAAAAGCCGGGCGCGCCGTCGGCGACATCATTGCCGCCGGCATCATCCCCGGCGGCCTGGAAATGATGGACAACCTGGCCATCCGCGCTGCCGAGGACTTCATCCACGCCGGTTACCCGGTGGAGGCCCAGGCCATTCTGCTGTGCGAGCTCGATGGTGTTGAAGCCGATGTCTCGGATGACTGCGACCGGGTGCGCCAGGTCCTGCAACAGGCCGGTGCGACCGAGGTGCGCCAGGCGAAGGACGAAGCCGAGCGCGTACGTTTCTGGGCCGGGCGCAAGAACGCCTTCCCGGCAGTGGGCCGCCTCTCGCCGGATTACTACTGCATGGACGGCACCATCCCCCGTCGCGAACTGCCCGGTGTGCTGCACGCCATCGCCGAACTCTCGAACGAATACGGCCTGCGGGTGGCCAACGTATTCCACGCCGGTGACGGCAACATGCATCCGTTGATCCTGTTCGACGCCAATCAACCCGGTGAACTGGAGCGCGCGGAAAACCTGGGCGGCAAGATTCTGGAGCTGTGCGTGAAGGTCGGCGGCAGCATCACCGGTGAGCACGGTGTGGGCCGCGAGAAGATCAACCAGATGTGCGCGCAGTTCAACAGCGATGAGCTGACCCTGTTCCATGCCATCAAAGCCGCCTTCGACCCCAGCGGCCTGCTCAACCCCGGCAAGAACATTCCGACCCTGCACCGCTGCGCCGAATTCGGTGCCATGCACATACATCGCGGTCAATTGCCCTTCCCCGAGCTGGAGCGTTTCTGATGCGCGGCCCTGCAGACTTCGATGACAGCCAACTGCTCCTGGAACAGGTCAATCAGGCGCTGGAAAACGCTACGCCGTTGCGCATCCAGGGTTCCAACAGCAAAGGTTTTCTTGGCCGCACCACGGCCGGGGAAATTCTCGATACCCGTGCGCACCGGGGCATCGTCAGTTACGACCCGACCGAACTGGTGGTCACCGCCCGTTGCGGCACGCCGCTGTCGGCGCTGGCGCAGGCGCTGGACGCCGCGCAACAGATGCTGCCTTGCGAGCCGCCGTCCTTTGGCGACGGCGCCACGGTCGGCGGCATGATCGCCTGCGGACTGTCCGGCCCGCGGCGCCCGTGGTCCGGCTCGGTGCGCGATTTCGTCCTCGGCACGCGGGTCATCACCGGGCAAGGCAAACTGTTGCGCTTCGGTGGCGAGGTGATGAAAAACGTCGCCGGCTACGACCTGTCACGCCTGATGACCGGCAGTTACGGCTGCCTCGGGCTGATCACCGAAGTCTCGCTCAAAGTGCTGCCAAAACCCCGGACAGTCCTGAGCATCAGCCTGGAAATGGACCCTGAACGCGCCTTGCTGCGCCTGGCGGAGTGGGGCCAGCAACCGTTGCCGATCAGCGCAGCCTGTCACGACGGTACACGCCTGCACCTGCGGCTCGAGGGCGGTGAAGGCTCGGTGGCGGCGGCCCACGAGCGCCTCGGTGGCGAACGGCTGGACGCTTCGTACTGGGAAGATCTCAACGAACAGCGCTTGAGCTTCTTCGATGAAGACCAGCCGCTCTGGCGCCTGTCACTGCCGCACAACACACCGCGCCTGTCGCTGCCGGGGCGCCAGTTGATCGACTGGGGTGGCGCCCAGCGCTGGTTGAAATCCGATGCCGAGGCGGCGTTCATCCGCCAGGTCGTCGACGAAGTCGGCGGCCACGTCACCTGCTTCAGCCACGGCCTGACCGACACCCCTTTCCAGCCGCTGCCCCCGGCCCTGATGCGCTATCACCGCAACCTGAAACAACAACTCGATCCACGGGGCATCTTCAACCCCGGACGCCTGTACGCGGAGCTTTGAACCATGCAGACGACCCTGAGTGAAAGCGCCCGCCATCTGCCCCGCGCCGCAGAAGCCGAAAGCATCCTGCGCACCTGCGTGCACTGCGGCTTCTGCAATGCCACCTGCCCGACCTATCAATTGCTCGGCGATGAACTGGACGGACCGCGGGGCCGCATCTACCTGATCAAGCAAGTGCTGGAAGGCAACGACGTCACGCAAAAGACCCAGCAACACCTGGATCGCTGCCTGTCGTGCCGCAACTGTGAAACCACCTGCCCGTCGGGCGTCGATTACCACAATCTGCTGGACATCGGTCGCGCCGTGGTCGATGCGGCGGTGCCGCGCCCGCTCGGGCAGCGCCTGTTGCGCGAGGGGTTGCGCCAGACCGTGCCGCATCCGGACCTGTTCAAGAGCCTGGTCAGTGGCGGCCAGGTGTTCCGCGCACTGCTGCCCGATACCCTGCAAAGCAAATTGCCGCGCCATGCGCCGCCGGCCAAGCCGCGCCCCATGACCCTGCGCGAACGTCAGGTGCTGATGCTCGAAGGCTGCGTGCAACCCGCCCTGTCACCCAACACCAATGCCGCGGCGGCGCGGGTGCTGGACCGGTTGGGAATCAGCGTCATCGCGACCCGCGAAGCCGGGTGCTGCGGTGCCGTGGACTACCACCTGGACGCCCAGGCCGCCGGTCTCGATCGCGCCCGGCGCAACATCGACGCGTGGTGGCCGGGCATCGAAAAAGGCGCCGAGGCAATTGTGCAGACCGCCAGCGGTTGCGGCGCCTTCATCAAGGACTACGGCCATCTGCTCGCCAGCGACCCGGCCTATGCCGACAAGGCGAAAAAGGTCAGCGAACTGGCCCGGGACCTGGTGGAGGTGTTGCGCGACGAGCCGTTGGAAAAACTCGGGATCCACGCCTCGCAGCGCCTGGCCTTCCATTGCCCCTGCACCTTGCAGCACGGGCAGAAACTCGGCGGTGCCGTGGAAGCGCTGCTGAGCGGACTCGGTTTCAATCTAACGTCCGTGCCCGACGGACACCTGTGTTGCGGTTCGGCGGGCACCTATTCACTGACCCAGCCCGAGCTGTCGCGACAACTGCGCGACAACAAGCTCAATGCCCTGGAAAGCGGCCATCCCGAGGTCATCGTCACGGCCAACATCGGCTGCCAGTCGCACCTCGACGGCGCGGGCCGGACCCCGGTGCGGCACTGGATCGAACTGGTCGAAGCCGCCCTGCCTTAACCGAATCCCGGAGATGCCCATGAACCGCAAAGCCGTGCTGAGCCAGACCGAAGTCCAGCAGATCCTTGCCGCCGCCCGTGCCGAAGCACAGGCCAATCAATGGGCGGTGACCATAGTGGTGGTCGATGACGGCGGTCACCCGCTGGCCCTCGAACGCCTCGACGGTTGCGCACCAAGCAGTGCCTATATCGCCACCGAAAAGGCCCGCACCTCAGCCCTCGGGCGGCGGGAATCGAAAAGCTATGAGGACATGGTCAATGGTGGGCGCTACGCTTTTCTGTCAGCACCACTGCTGACTTCGCTCGAGGGTGGCGTGCCGATTGTTTTCGATGGCCAGGTGATTGGGGCCGTCGGGGTGTCGGGCGTCAAGCCTGAGCAAGATGCGCAAATAGCGAAGGCTGGGGCGCAATGCGTGAAATGAGATTTTGGCATCACCCTGGATCCCTGTGGGAGCGGGCTTGCTCGCGAATGCGGTGGTACATCCAACATCCATGTATCTGACACACCGCTTTCGCGAGCAAGCCCGCTCCCACAGGGGCCGTGTTCAACCTTCTGTGAGGAGTTGCACCGATGAGCCGTCTGACAGCCAAAGACTTTTCCCCGGAACTGCTGGAACTCTACGACTACTACGCCCACGGCCAGATCAACCGCCGGGAGTTTCTCGACCGCGCGGCGTTGTTCACCTTCGGCAGCATGACCGCCGGTGCCCTGCTCGCTGCACTAAGCCCCAACTACGCGCTGGCCGAGCAAGTCGAGTTCACCGACCCGGACATCATTGCCGAGTACGTCACCTACCCTTCGCCCAAGGGTAACGGCCAGGTACGGGCTTATCTGGTGCGTCCGGCCAAGGCCACCGGCAAGGTGCCGGCGGTGGTGGTCGTGCATGAAAACCGCGGGCTCAACCCCTACATCGAAGACGTGGCCCGGCGTGTGGCCAAGGCCGGTTTCATCGCCCTGGCCCCGGACGGCCTGACCTCGGTCGGCGGTTATCCCGGCAATGACGACAAGGGCCGCGAGCTTCAGGCCACGGTCGACCCGCAAAAGCTGATGAACGACTTTTTCGCCGCCGTCGAGTGGATGATGAAACACCCTGCCGCCACTGGAAAAGTCGGCATCACCGGGTTCTGCTACGGCGGTGGCGTGACCAACGCCGCCGCCGTGGCCTATCCGGAACTGGGCGCCGCCGTGTCGTTTTATGGTCGTCAGCCAACGGCCGAGGAAGTGCCCCGGATCAAGGCACCGGTGATGCTGCACTACGGCGAACTGGATACGCGGATCAACGAAGGCTGGCCGGCCTATGAGAAAGCGTTGAAGGCCGGGGGCAAGACCTATGAGGCCTACATTTATCCGGGCTGCAATCATGGCTTCCACAACGACTCGACGCCGCGTTATGACGAGGCGGCGGCCAAGCTGGCGTGGGAGCGGACGTTGGGGTGGTTTAGAAAGTATCTGGTTTGAAGTACTCGGCCAGCAGTACCGGCCTCTTCGCGGGCAAGCCCGCTCCCACAGGGTCCGAGTCGAAGCACATATCGGTGAACGACTCAGGAACCTGTGGGAGCGGGCTTGCTCGCGAAGGCGGTTTCAGGGCTGCCGAGATTATTTCGGCTGAGCCACCGTCCGCAGATACGGCTTCAGTGTCTTGAAGCCATCCGGGTATTTCTTCTTCGCATCGTCATCAGACACCGAAGTCGGGATGATCACATCCTCGCCCGGCCGCCAGTTCACCGGCGTGGCAACGGTGTGCTTGGCATTCAGTTGCAGAGAGTCGAGCAAACGCAGCACTTCATCGAAATTGCGCCCGGCGCTCATCGGGTAGATCAGCATGGCCTTGACCTTCTTGTCCGGGCCGACGATGAACACCGAGCGCACCGTGGCGTTGTCCACCGCCGTGCGCGCGCCGCCGCTGGCATTGGGGTGGATCATGTCGTAAAGCTTGGCCACCACCAGGTTTTCATCGCCGATCAGCGGGTAGTTGACGGCGCAGCCCTGAGTCTCGGCGATGTCGCCGACCCAACGGTTGTGGTCGCTGACCGGGTCGACGCTGAGGCCGATGACCTTGGTGTTGCGCTTGTCGAATTCGGGCTTGAGTTTGGCCAGGTAGCCCAGTTCAGTGGTGCACACCGGGGTGAAATCCTTGGGGTGGGAAAACAGGATGGCCCACCCGTCGCCGATCCATTGGTGAAAGTTGAGTGTGCCTTCGGTGGTTTCGGCGGTGAAATCCGGTGCTTCGTCGCCAATGCGGATAGCCATGTTCGATCTCCTTGCAATGATGGACAGGGACGCCGTCAGGGCAACGAATGCGCTTTCAACGGCATGGACGCGGACAGTATAGGAGAGGTTGCGCAACTCGCCGGCTGCGCTAGTCCACCAACGCAATCAGCTGCTGACGCTGGGCATCGGTCAGCATCGGGCCGAATCCGGCCCGGGTATTTTCCGCCATATAGCGCGGGTTGCCGGTGCCCGGAATCACGCAGGTCACCGCCGAATGCGACAACAGGAACTTCAGTGCCAGTTGCGGCCAGCTCTTGACCCCGACTTGCGCCGCCCAGCCTGGCAGCGGTTTGTCTTTCAGTCTGGCCAGCAGGCCGCCACCGCCGAACGGCCGATTGCAGATCACCGCCACGCCCCGTTCACGGCACAACGGCAGCAAGCGTTTCTCGGCGCCGCGATCATCCAGGGCGTAGTTGATCTGCAGGAAATCCACAGGCTCGGCCTTGAGTACCGCTTCCACTTCGTCGTAGGCCGACGCCGTGTAATGGGTGATGCCGATGTAGCGGATGCGCCCCTGTTCTTTCCAGTGGCGCAGGGTCGGCAAGTGCGTCTGCCAGTCCAGCAGGTTGTGGATCTGCATCAGGTCGATCCGGTCGGTCTGCAACAGGGCGAAGGATTGCTCCATCTGCGCGATGCCTTCCTCGCGCCCGCGGGTCCACACCTTGGTGGCCAGGAACGCCGGCGAGCGCGGCTCATGGATCGACAGCAATTCGCCGGTGGTCTGTTCGGCGCGACCGTACATCGGCGAGCTGTCGATCAGCTTGCCACCCTTGTCGAACAACGCATCCAGTACCGCGGGCAAGTCCTTGTAGGCCGGTTGCGAAGGCTCGACGTCGAATCCGCGATAAGTGCCCAAGCCTACGATCGGCAAGGACTCGTTGCTGGAAGGAATGGCGCGAGTCTGCATGGTCTTGCCTCCTGTTCCCGTCGACGGCGCGGGTTGCGCACTCGCCGGACCGAACGTGAAGACCGCCGAAGCGCCGGCAGCCAGCGTGAGTATTGCTCTACGGGTGTAACCCTCAGGATGGCTCATAAAACGTTTCTCACCAGTCGTTCGGGTTCGGCCTGTTGCACCAACACGGCGGATAACCCGCGCCCAGGGTCGATTGACTACACTCACAAGGCCCTGCGGCGTCAGCCACTTTCCAACCCCGAGCCATCAATGCCGCCCACTAACGTTAGTCGAATGTCGCGCACCCTGGTGTTACTCGTTGTCATCGTCGCTGCGTTGTACCTGACGCTGTGCTTGGCGTTGTTCGTGTTTCAGCGATCGCTGATCTATTACCCGCAACCGCGCGCCATCGGCGCTGCCGGGACGCTGCTCACCCTGCCGGTCGCCGACGCACGGGTGCTGGTGTCCATCCGGCCTCACGAAGGCCCGAATGCGCTGATCTACTTTGGCGGCAACGCCGAAGACGTCTCGCGCAACTTACCCGGGTTCACTCAGGCGTTCCCTGATTACGCGCTGTATCTGCTGCATTACCGAGGCTTTGGCGGCAGTTCCGGCTCGCCTTCCGAAGAGGCCATCGCCCGCGACGCCTTGACCTTGTTCGACCAGGTGTATGCCAGCCACTCGCATGTGGCGGTGGTCGGACGCAGCCTGGGCTCGGGTGTCGCCGTGCGCCTTGCCAGCCAGCGCCCGGCGGCGCGCCTGGTGCTGATCACGCCCTACAACAGCCTCGAGGGGCTGGCCGCTCGTCAGTTCCGCTGGTTTCCGGTGCGCTGGTTGCTGAAGGACAAATACCCGTCCTGGCAGTACGCCGCCCGCATCACGGTGCCGACGGTCTTGATAGCGGCCGAGCATGATGAAGTGATTCCGCGTTCGAGCACCGAGCAGTTGTACACGCACTTCGCCAAAGGCGTGGCGTCACTGCAGGTGATACCGGGGACGGGGCATAACTCGATCAGCGAAAGCCCTGAATACTTGAAGGCGCTGGGGGATGGGTTGTAGCAAGCAAGGTGGAACATACCTGTGATCTGTGATCTGTGGCGAGGGAGCTTGCTCCCGCTGGGTTGCGAAGCGACCCCAGCTCTTCATCTGAAAAGCAGGGCCTGCTGCGCAGGCCAGCGGGGGCAAGCCCCCTCACCACAGAAAGCCCTTCAGTCGTGACCATTGGTCCGAGATTTTGCCTTCGGCCAATAAAAACATATTTTTATGCCTATATTGATATTGTCGAACGTTCCCACTCACAGAGGGTGCCGTCATGAATATCAAAACCCTGGCTTTGCTCCTGCTGGCTTTCTGTGCGCAACCGGTCTGGAGCCAGACGCCTGCTGCCTCACCCGCCGCTGCCGACAGCCCCGCGCTGACCACGCGCCTGGCCGAGCGTGACCTTTGGGTCGAGCACATTTTCTGGATCAGAAACTACGCACTGGCCAATCAATCCGCCGACCAGAAACAAGCCAAAGTCGCGGCCGATCAGGTGGTCGACAACGCCACGAAAATCGCCAACAGCATCGCCCCGCTCTACGGCCAACCGGCGGCGGATCAATTGCTCAAGCTGCTTGCCGGCCATTGGGGCGCGGTGAAACACTACAGCGATGCCACGGTGGCCAAGGACACCAAGGGCAAACAGGCCGCCGTCACCGAACTGACCAGCAATGCCAAGGCGATTGCGGCGTTCCTGGCCACGGCGAACCCCAACCTGCCTGAGGCGACACTGGTGACGATGTTGTCCGCCCATGGCGGTCACCACATTGCCCAGATCGATGAGTTTGCCGCGCACGATTACGCCGGCGAAGCCCGTACCTGGGCGATGATGCGCACGCACATCCTGGCCCTGGCCGATGCGTTGACCGGTGCGCTGGTCAAGCAATTCCCGGACAAGTTCTGATTCTGATATCGCGCGAGGGTATCCCATGCTGGAAGGACTGGGCCGAACACAGCAAGACCTGCTCAATGCGCTGCTGCACCATGCCGGCGGCATGAGCATTGACGAGTTGGCTGAACACTTGGCCGTTACGCGCACGGCGATCCGCCAACACCTGGCGGCGCTGGAGCGTGACGGCCTGGTGCTGCGCGGCGACACCCGCCCGACGGGGCGTCGTCCGGAGCAGCTGTACCGGCTCACCGACCACGCACGGGAGCAATTCCCTCGCCACTATCAGCTACTGGCCAGCGTCCTGATCGATGAAGTCGCCACCATCATTGGCCCCGAAGCCCTGGCCTCGCTGATGCGCAGCATGGGGCGCAAACTGGCGCTGGACCGTGAACAACAGGTCGTGGACGAAACCAGGATCGTCCAGCACATGAACCAGGCGGGCTACGAAGCCGAGGTGTTTTTTCGCTCAGGCGACACGCCGGAAATCGTCGCGCATAACTGCGTGTTCCATCGCCTGGCCGCCGAGCACCCGGTGGTCTGCGAACTGGACCTGGCCTTGATCGGCGCGCTGGGCGGCGGTGAAGTCGAGCACAGCGAGTGCATGGTGCGTGGCGGGCATGTCTGTCGCTTCAGGCTGCGACCGACAGAGAGCCCGGAGCCGCCACTCGGAGACTGACCTTACAGATCGATCATCTGCATGTTCGCTTTGAGAAACCCCATCAACTCGGCTGCCGCCGGCGACAGGCTGTGCCCCTTGCGGCACAGGATGCCGATCTGGCGTTCCACCCGTGGTTCGGACAGTGGCAGGAACACCAGTTTCTCGTTGCCCTGCGGGAACGCCAGGGACGGCAGCGTCGTGATGCCGATGCCCTCTTCCAGCATCGCGATCAGCGAAATCATGTTGGAGACAAACAGCAGACTGCTGTCCAGCAACCCCGCCGCGTCCGTGCCTGCGAGCAAGCGCGAGGTGCCATTGCGCACCAGGGGATAGGCTTGCAGGCTCGACCAATGCAAAGCCTCGCCGTTCGCCACCAATGGATGATCGTGGCGGCAGACCACGCCCACCCGATCACTCAGGATCGGCACGAACTCAATGTTTTCGTCCGCCGTCCACACGCTGCTGATCGCAAAATCCACCTGCCCCTGGACCAACAACTGCTGCACGCTGTCGGCATTGCCATCCTGCATGCTGATCTGCATTTTCGGGTGCTCGCTGACAAACCGTGCGAGCAGATGCGGCAGCAATCGACTGGCCACCGACGGCACCGTCGCGATGCTCACCTGACCGATTTCATGCCGCGCCAGCAAGCTGACTTCGCGGGCGATGCGGTCGTGATGCGCCAGCAAATCCTGGAACAGCGGCAAGCAGTGCTCGCCGAATGGCGTCAGTTCGGTTTTACCGCCCTTTTCGAATAATGGCTGGCCGAGCTTCTGCTCCAACTCGCGTACGGCCAGGGACAACGCCGGTTGCGTGCGATAGGCCTGCCTTGCCGCGCCGTGAAAGCTTTTCAGCTGGGCAACCAGGACGAAATAGCGCAGTTGGGTGATCTTCAGCTCAGGCAACACGGTTAGTTTTCCTTATCGCTTCATATTTATTATTAATTTTTATTTGCAGAGTAATACTCTCAAGATGGGGCCAACGCAATCGGAGGTTCCCATGGCACTGCAACCCTGCAAAAACTACATCGGCGGTAACTGGTGCGAAGGCCAAGGCGTCATCGCCAACCACAGCCCTTCGGATGTTCAAGACCTCATTGGCCATTACCATCAGGCCAGCAGCGAACAGACGCTGGATGCCATCGCCGCTGCGCGCGACGCCCAGCCGCAATGGGCTGCCAGCGGCCTGGAACAGCGCCAGCAGGTGTTGATGGCCATCGGCAACGAGTTGATGGCGCGCAAGGAAGAACTCGGCGAACTGCTCTCCCGGGAAGAAGGCAAGCCGCTGGCCGAGGGCATCGGCGAGGTCAATCGCTCCGCGCAGTTCTTCCATTACTACGCCGCTGAAGTGCTGCGCCAGATGGGTGAGACAGCCGCTTCGGTACGCCCCGGCATCGAGATCGAAGTCCAGCGTGAACCGGTGGGCGTGGTCGGCATCATCACGCCGTGGAATTTCCCCATGGCCACCGCCGCATGGAAGATTGCCCCGGCCCTGGCCTTCGGCAACGCCGTGGTGTTCAAACCGGCCAACCTGGTGCCGGCCAGCGCCTGGGCCCTGACTGAAATCATCAGCCGCCAGGCCTTGCCCGCCGGCACCTTCAACCTGGTCATGGGCAGTGGCGCCGTGGTCGGCGAAAGCCTGATCCAGTCCGCCGACATCGACGCGTTGACCTTCACCGGTTCCCTGCAGACCGGTCGCCGCGTCGCGGTCGCCACCGCCAGTAATCTGGTGCGTTGCCAACTGGAAATGGGCAGCAAGAACGCCTTGGTGGTGCTCGATGACGCCGACCTCGACATCGCCGTGGAATGCGCGTTGAACGGCGCCTTCTTCGGCACCGGGCAAAAGTGCACGGCCTCTTCGCGATTGATCGTCTGCGACGGCATCCATGACCGTTTCGTCGAAGCGCTGGTGGCGCGCATGCGTCAACTGAAGGTCGGTCATGCCCTGCAACAAGGCACGCAGATCGGCCCGGTGGCTGAAGCCCGACAACTGGAACAGAACCTCCATTACCTGCAACTGGCCGAAGACGAAGGCGCGACCCTGGTCGAGGGCGGCCAATTGCTCAACCTGCAACCGGCCGGGCACTACATGCGCCCCGCTCTGTTCATCAACAGTCACAACAACATGCGCATCAACCGCGAGGAAGTCTTCGGACCGATTGCCTGTGTGATCCGGGTCAGCGATTACGAAGAAGCCCTCGCCGTGTTGAACGACACCGAATACGGCCTCACCGCCGGGATCATCACCCAGTCACTGCGTTATGCCAGCGACTTCAAGCGCCGGGCCCGCACCGGTTGCGTCATGGTCAACCTGCCCACCGCCGGCACCGACTACCACGTGCCGTTCGGCGGCCGCAAAGCCTCCAGCTTCGGGCCACGCGAGCAAGGGCAATACGCCCGCGAGTTTTACACCGTGGTCAAGACCACCTACGTGCGACCTTGAACGGGAGATCAGCATGCACGACTTATTGATGATCGATGGCCTGCAATATTCCCACTGGAACGAAGCGATCTTTCGCCAGATGCAGGAAGGTGGCCTGAGCGCGGTGCACGCCACCATCGCCTACCACGAGAACGCCCGGGAAACCCTGTCGAGAATCGGCGAGTGGAACCGCCGCTTCGAAACCTGGCCCGAGCTGATTCGTCCGGTACGCGAGGCTTCGGACATTCGCCTGGCGCATCAGGAAGGCCGCGTCGGGATTTTCTTCGGTTTCCAGAACTGCTCACCGATTGAAGACGACATCAGCCTGGTGGAGGTTTTCCGCCAGCTCGGTGTGCTGATCATGCAGCTCACCTACAACAACCAGAGCCTGCTGGCCAGCGGTTGCTACGAGGCCGAAGACAATGGCATCAGCCGTTTCGGCCGCCAGGTGATCCGCGAGATGAACCGCGTCGGCATGCTGATCGACATGTCCCACAGCGCCGAGCGCAGCACCCTGGAAGCCATCGAGCTGTCGAGCCGGCCGGTGATCGTCTCCCACGCCAACCCGTCGAGTTTCCACGCGGCCAAACGCAACAAGTCCAACGCGGTATTGCGCGGTATCGCCGAGTCCGGCGGCCTGCTGGGTTTCAGCACGTACCCCTTCCACCTCAAGGGTGCGTCGGGCTGCACCCTGGAATCGTTCTGCGACATGGTCGCCAGCACGGCAGAGCTGATGGGCGTCGAACACATCGGCATCGGCACCGACCTGTGCCAGCAACAACCCCTGCAAGTGCTCGAATGGATGCGCAACGGCCGCTGGAGCAAAGACAAGGATTACGGCGAAGGATCAAAGGACAACGCCAACTGGCCGGCACCGTTGCAATGGTTCCGCGACAGCCGGGATTTCCCGGTCATCGCCCAGGGCCTGCGTGACCGGGGATTCGCCGAGGATGAGGTACGCAACATCATGGGACTCAACTGGTTGCGCCTGCTGGAAAACGCTACGACGGCGCAAAACTGACTCTTGATCGACACCGTGAGGACAGCATGAAAAATAACAACAATAGCCTCCCGTTCATCTCCCCGACCGGCGATGCACAGCCCCAGGCGCGTATTTTGGAGGCATCATGAAAACATCCGACTCCCTGCAAGCCGACGTCCAGCCACTGGACCTTGCACCGCCGAAAAAAGACATCGACTGGCCGCTGTTCTTGATCAGCGGCGGCTTCCTCGGCGCCTTCCTGATCGCGGCACTGATCGACATCGATGGTGTGTCGCTGCTGGTGAACACGCTCTTTGCCTGGTCGACGAAGTTCTTCGGGTTGTACTGGCAGATCCTGATGCTGGCGACCTTTGCCATGAGCCTGATCATCTGCTTCAGCAAGTGCGGGCGCGTCAGGCTGGGCGGCGTCGATCAGCGACCCGACTCCAGCACCTTCAACTGGATCGCCGTGATCATGTGCGCCCTGCTCGCCGGGGGCGGTGCATTCTGGGCGGCAGCGGAACCGATGATGCACTTCGCCAGCCCACCGCCGTTGTTCGCCGGGGTGCAACCGCACAGCGATGCCGCCGCACACGCAGCGCTCGCGCAATCGTTCGTGCACTGGGGCTTCCTGGCCTGGGCCGTGCTGGGCAGTCTGCTGGCCATCGTGCTGATGCATTTGCACTACGACAAAGGCTTGCCACTGGCACCGCGCACCCTGCTCTATCCGTTGTTCGGTGAGCGTGCGCTCAAAGGACCGATCGGCACGCTGGCGGACGCCACCTCGATCATCGCCGTCGTTGCCGGCACCATTGGCCCGATCGGTTTCCTCGGCCTGCAAATCAGCAGTGCATTGCACTCGGTCTGGGGCATTCCCAATGACCTGGTGGTGCAGTCCATCACCATCGTGCTGGTCACGGTGATGTACACCACGTCCTGCCTGGTCGGGCTCAAGGGCATCCGTTTCGTCAGTGAAATCAACGTCTGGCTGATGATCGGCCTGGCGGTGTTCATGGTGCTGCTGGGACCCACCGCTTTCATTCTCGGCGGTTTTCCCACGGCGTTCGCCTTGCACCTGGAACAGTTCATTCCGATGACCCTGTTCCGCGCCGATCCGAAATGGCTCGACTGGTGGACGGTGTTCTACTGGGGCTGGTTCATTGGCTACGCGCCGATGGTCGCCCTGTATGTGGCGAAGATTTCCCGTGGCCGGACCATCCGCGAAGTGATCATGACCCTGTCGATCATCGCCCCGCTGGTGACCATGTTCTGGTTCACCGTGGTCGGCGGCGCTGGCATCGGCATGGAGTTGCAGACGCCGGGTATCGTCACCGCCCACGGCGCGCAGCCCGAAGACTTGCTGCTGGGCGTCACCCAGAACTTGCCTCTGGGTGGACTGATCTCGGCGCTGTTCCTGTTCCTGAGCTTCATCTCGGTGGCCACCAACGGCGATGCGATGGCGTTCACCGTGGCCATGGCGATGTCCAGCAATGACAAGCCGAAACCATGGCTGAGGGCCTTCTGGGCGATCGGCATGGGCCTGGCCGCCGTGGTGTTGATCACCATTGGTTCGGGCGGGGTCACGGCGCTGCAATCCTTTATCGTGATTACTGCCGTACCGGTTTCACTGCTGATCCTGCCGTCGCTCTGGGATGCACTGCGCATCGCCCGGCAGATGGCTCGCGAACAGGCAGTCTGATGATGAACAGTTCAGGAATCGCAATGATGTCGCACACCGACACAGACACCGCTTCGGCCTTGCGACCCGCCGCCCGGGTCATGGACCTGGATCGGCTGGGCAGCCACTTTCAAAGCCGCTTGAGTTTCGTGCGCAGCAGCATGCGGCGGATGATGAACGAGCAGTGGCGCATCCAGCGCACCTGCTTCGACCTGGATGCCGAGGGCTTCGGTACGGCGATCTACCGCATCGACACCGCCAGTGCCCACTATCACTGCGTGATTTTCTCCATGTACCTGCCGCCGGAAAAACGCAGCGACCGGGTCATCGCCGATCAGTGGGATGTCAGTTTTGTCCTGCTCGCTGGCGATGTCGATGAGCAGCAATTGACTGACCTGCGACGCAATGTGCCGTTGCAGGAAGCCGGGCGTTTTGATTCGCGAGTGCTGGTGCTGTCGCGGGCCAACCGTAGCCTGCGCAACTTCGAGCGTTTCCTCGAGGCGCTGGCCGAAGGCTGTCAGCCAGACCCACGGCAACTGGCCGAGGTCGGCTACCTGTATCGCACCACCGCG
This sequence comes from Pseudomonas sp. ACN5, assembly GCF_002303975.1. Classification (NCBI taxonomy): domain Bacteria; kingdom Pseudomonadati; phylum Pseudomonadota; class Gammaproteobacteria; order Pseudomonadales; family Pseudomonadaceae; genus Pseudomonas; species Pseudomonas sp. ACN5. Next base: position 75,772 of record NZ_MRCP01000021.1, read on the forward strand.
GTGTACGGCAACGGCAAGTTCGGCATCGCCGACTTCAGTTGCCTGCAAGGCACTGTGGACTTCACGCAACCCTTCAGCGCCCAGATGTTTACCGTGTACCTGTTGCGGCATTTCAGCATCGAGCAGATCGAACACATGGCCCGGGCGCGCAACCCGCAGCGGGCGGTGGGTCTGGACCCTGCCCTGCAGCGTTACCTTGGGGTCGGCAATTCCACGGGGCTGGGCATGGCCCCGTTCCTGATCAATCACCCGCAACTGGTCAACCAATGGGTGTGGGCCAGGGAAACCGCACTGGCACAGGTTGTGGCGCAAGCGGCTGACCTGCCTCATGCCCAGCGCTTTCAGGCGTTGCTGCTACGGGCCCGCCGGCACTTGCAGCAAACCAGCACCGAGGACCAACGGCAAAGCGCCATCGACCAGCAGACGCTGGCCGATCTCGAACAACTGGCCGAGTGGTTCGCAGGGCAGTCGGTCAACGCGGGTTTGTGGTCGTGCCTGCAAGCCTGGGCCGAAGTGAGCGTCGGCGTCGCTTGCCAGGAACTGCTGGTCAGCCTGCTGCTGGAGTTGTACCCCGAACAGGTTGATCCGCTGGCCGAGCAGATGTCGGTCAACGAGGGGTTCCGCCTGAACGCCGAGATGCCCTTGGATGCGCTGTGCGATCTCATCGAGACCCAGTACCGCTGGGCGCTCGATTACGACTTGAGCGGCGCCGAGGCCAACCACTTTTTCTGGTATCGCTCGGCGGAAAAGGAAGAACCACGCCTGGGTGAACGGGCCATGGAGCCTGGCGCCGAGAAAGAAATGCAGTTGGGGATCGCGCACAACATTCAACGTTGTCATCGGGCCCTGCTTGCCTACCGCGAGCAACACCCACGGCAATTGACCGCGCACTTTCTGCTGGCGCTGCCGCAGTTCAAAGGCACCGTCTGCCGCCTGCAAGGCATGGCCCGCTGCGCCTTCGGGGAGATCCGCGCCAACCTGATGGACCGCAGCATGCTGCCAATCCACTTGCTGCGCTGCAAGCTGGCGTTCTTCGGCGCCGGCAAGTTCGACCCCAAGTCCAGCCGCTGGGTGCGCATCACCTTGTTTCAGGGGGCACCGCTGGTCAGCGAGATTGGCCAACCGTTCCCCGACGACTGGAATTTTGCCGTCATGCCTGAACTGACCAACGCTGCCGGAGCACTCTGAAATGCGTGTATCGCTCAATGAAATCCAGGTGATTTGCCGCAAGGCCTTCGAAGGCATCGGTTTTGCACCCGGTGATTGCGACGACGCCGCCGAGATGATTGCCAGGCTGCAACAGCAAGGCCTCGACGGTGTCGGTGCGCTGAAAAAGGCGCTGGACTTTCTTCACGATGAAGTCGATCGCCCCATCGAAACCTGCTACGAAGACGCCACGCAACTGACCCTCGATGCCCATGGCCAGAGCGTATTGCGCTGCGCCGCCCAGGCCATCGAACTGGGGGTGGCCAAGGCCTTGCGCGGCGGCAGTGCGTTGATCCGCGTCCGCCATTGCCACAACCGCGTTCTGCTGCTGGGCTACCTGGCGCGCTGTGCCGGAGAAGGCCTGAATTTTTGTGTGTACTGGCGCGATGCCCGGCAGGAACTGGTGGCCACTTTCAGTGCCGGGAGCACCGGCCCGTCCTTGCACGTGTATGACCTGCCGCAACCGGCGCAGGGTGATGAGCAAAGCATCAACGTGCTGATTTCCCGGCACTTCGCGCTGCTGCCACGCCTGAGTGCCGAAGACGCGGCCCCGACGTTTGAACACCGTCAGCCAACACCGGCGGGCGGGCTGCAGGTCGATGATGAAGTCTGGGCCCAGTTGAAGAAACTGGGTGAACGGGTGCTGGTGGAAAGCACCGAAGAATCCCGTCGCCGTGGAGCCGGCGAAGGCAGCGACGCCCGGTAACCCCCCTCAAATCCGCATCAGGAAGCATCAATGAAACAGGCGATCAAGACCGACCTCTTTGCCTCGCGCGCGCCACTGGAATGGGCGGTTGTCGGCAACGGCACGCTGTACACCGCGCAAATACCCATCGACCGCCAGGGCCAGGTGGTGAACGGCGGCATCGAAGCGCAGACCCGGCAGACCCTGGACAACCTGCGCCACACCCTGCAAGCCGCCGGCAGCTCACTGGACGCGGTCACCCAGGTGCTGATCTACGTGACCGACCGCAGCTACCTGGCAACCGTGAATGCGGTTTACGCCGAGTACTTCCAGGCGCCCTACCCAAACCGCGCCGCCATGGTCGTAGCGGGCCTGGCCCGGGAAGAAATGCTGGTGGAACTGGTGGTGTACGCCTGCGTGGATTGATCCGGCCCGATCTTCTGTAGGAGCGAGCTTGCTCGCGATGGGAGCTAACGATAACGCGGGCTTCCTGATTCAACGCGTTGCGTTTGGGTCTATCGCGAGCTAGCTCGCTCCTACAGAGGTCCGCGTTGCCGGCCGGTTTTCAATACCCTTCGTCGGACATTCGGTTCCGGCCACAAACAGGTTCGCTCGCGCCGTGAACCTTGTGTCGAGACACCAGTCATACCCTGCGTTTTCCCCCACTCCTTTCGTCGTCATCTCATCCGAGTTGTCCGTTCATGCGCCAAACCGTCGTTGCCTTGCGCTTTTCTTCGCTGTGCCTGTTTTCCCTGCTCCCCGTTTTTGCCAGCCCCGCCCACGCCGATGGGCAACGGCAACTGGTCGACGCCATCAACGACTATCGCGCCCATCCGCAACGTTGCGATCGGCGCCCCACGCAACGCTTGTCACCCCTGACGCTCAAATCGAACCTGGCCTTGCCCGTTGGCTATGGCGGTGGGTTGCGGGACCGGTTAAAGGCTTCCGGCTATCAGGCGACCATGGTGCGTTCTATGCGCGTGGTGGGTGCACGGGATGCCGAAGAAGCCTTCGAAATGTTCCAGGACGAGCACTGCGCCGCACTGCTGGACAACCAATACGCCGATATCGGCGTCAGCCGCGCCGGGAGCGAGTGGCAAGTGGTGCTGGCGCGGCCGGTGCTCGACCGGCAAACCGCCGATCCCCGCAGCGCCGCCCAGGCGTTGCTGGCGCAGGTCAACGCTGCCCGGGCCAAGCCGCGCCTGTGTGGTCGCCAGCGATTCGCCGCCGCGCGGCCGCTGTCCTGGAGTGCGGCCTTGGGTTCCGCAGCACAAAATCACAGCAAGGACATGGCCTACGGCAACTATTTCGCCCACCAGGACCGCGACGGTGACATGCCCGCCGACCGCGCCAGGGCTGCCGGCTACCGTGGCCGCCAGATCGGTGAAAACATCGCCGCCGGGCAAGGTTCGCCGAGCAAGGCCATGGCCGGTTGGCTCGCCAGTCCCGGACACTGCGCCAACCTGATGAACCCGATGTTCACCCAGGTCGGTGCCGCGTACGCCGCCAACGCCCGCAGCGACAACGGTGTTTACTGGACGATGCTGTTTGGCGCGCCTTGATCCGCCGGCCAGACTCACTTTGCGGGCATAGAAAAGGTTCTCGACGGGAAACTGTAGGAGCCAGCTTGCTGGCGATGGACTCCAGTGCGCCGCGTTTATCCGGTTCACCCGCGTAATCGTTAACGACCATCGCTGGCAAGCCAGCTCCCACAAGGGGCCATGCCCACGCTGAAACTGTAGGAGCCAGCTTGCTGGCGATGGACTCCAGTGCGCCGCGTTTATCCAGATCACCCGCGTTATCGTTGACGACCATCGCCAGCAAGCTGGCTCCTACATCGTGAAAAAACCAAGGCATTAAAAAGCCCGCACTGGGCGGGCTTCATGGGTGAGTACAAGTAGGTGGCCGGTGCTGGTCTCCGGCTTACAAGGTTTATCAGGCCTCCCACAAAAGAGTCGTGAAACCGTAATGGAACTCTTCTGCTTCACACGGCATAAGGGCTGGATCCCAGCGCGGGGATCTTTCTAACCGTGTACCCTTCGGAACGCGCCCCACGTCTCCTTGCTATCCTTTTGCGCATCAGTCTGCGTCTTCACCTACAAGGTTGAGGATAGCAAAACAGGGACGATTGCCAACCGGGCTTTTAGACCGATTTCGACCAGCAGAAAACATGGCAGGACGGAAAAAAACTATTGATACAGGAATGACTTTACATGGATGAGTTTCACCAGGGCAGCTGCCTTTGCGGCGCGGTCAAATATGGCGTGTCGAGCGAGCTGAAAGCTCTCACCCATTGCCATTGCAGCCAATGCCGAAAGAGCCATGGGGCGGCGTTTGCGACCTACGCGAGCGCGCCCGCCTCGTCGCTGTCGATCATGAGCGGCACTGATTCGCTGATGGCGTATCAATCGTCAAAAGGTGTCACGCGGCAGTTCTGTTCCCGTTGCGGATCTTCGCTGTTCTGGACTGACTCGACAGGCGCGTTTTCCGAGTGGGTTTCGATTGCCCTCGGCTCGCTGGATACGCCGCTACGGACGCGCAAGCAAAAACATGTTTGCGTCGGCTCGAAAGCGGATTGGTACGAGATCAGCGATCAGCATCCACAAACGGACTGAGTGGTGGGAGCGGGCTTGCTCGCGAAAGCGGCGTGTCAGACGACATTGATGCTACCTGATACACCGCCTTCGCGAGCAAGCCCGCTCCCACAGGGGTAAATGGGTGTACACAGATCCGTGCATCACGAAGGCCGACGCACCACCCTCACCTTGCCGCTTTCGCCGCCACCGCAGAACAACCGCTCGCCGCCATCGGACTCCAGTCCCGATACGCCGACGCCTTCGGGCAGCCTGAGGCTCTCGAGTACTTCACCGGTTTGCGAGTCGATGCGCCGCAACTCACTCTCGTCGCCCTCCCAGGTGCCATGCCACAGCGAACCTTGCACCCAGGTCACACCGGTAACGAAACGGTTGGATTCGAGGGTGCGCAGGATCTTGCCGGTCTGGGGGTCGATCTGGTGGATCTTGCGTTCGCGGTACTGGCCCACCCACAACGTCCCTTCGGCCCAGGTCAGCCCCGAATCAGCACCGGCGCCGGGGGCCGGAATCGTCGAGAGGATGCGGCCGGTGCGAGGGTCGATCTTGTGGATGCGATCGTCGGCGATCTGGAACAGATGCTCGCCATCGAACGCGGTGCCGGCATGGGCAGCGACATCGATCGAGCCCAGCACCTTGCCGCTTTCCGGGTCCAGGGCGTTGATTTTGCTGTTGCTGGCGAACCAGACCTTTTCGCCGTCCCAAGTGACGCCGCACACATGATCGACCTCGGCAAACGGGCCATATTCACGAATGACTTCAGCAGTTGCGTGTTTCATCTGGCAATCCTCAACGGGGGTTGGTGGCGTTCATCCTAGCCACCGGGCAGCGGCGCCGGGAGTAACAAGGTCGTCGCGAATCCCGGCACGGGCGGCGTCATCCAGCGCCGCGCGCGGCCTCGACCAAACCACTGCACCTTGCCCTGCTCCGCCAGCGTATCGAGCGCACGCTGCACCGTGCGCTGGCTGATACCCAGCGCCAGGGCCAGGGCGGAACTCGACCACGACTCGCCATCGGCGAGGCAGGCAAATACCGCGGCAAATTTTTCCTCGACCGGATGCGCCAGTGTCACCACCTCCGTGCACACGGACGTTTGCAGGGCAAAACCCCGGGGCGTCGCGATGACGCCGGCCAACGGCTTGAGCGCTTTACGCAGCCGGCCGATTTCCACGCGAAGCCGGGCACGATGGGACTCATCCGAGAGCTTCAGACGGAACGCCCGGGCGATCAACGTTTCCCGCGCAACATCGGCGGGCCAGGTTTCGGCCAGGGTGCGGGCGAGCACGAACAGGATCGGCCGCGTCGCGAGCGACACCGACATGCCGCAACCCCGCACAACGTACCGGCAGGCGTCCACCACCAACGCCGTTGAACCGAGCAAGGCTTCGACTTCATCGAGCAGCAGCGCTCGCTCCTCACCCCGGGCAATCAGGCGTGCCGCGGGTGCGTCGAGCAAGCGCGCAACCTGTTCGACTTCAGCGATCAGCGCAGCAATCCCCGACTGACCGGCAGCCTGCCCGGCTCGCGTCAACGCCTCCCGTGCCGCGTGCGATTGCAGGCGGCGAATGGCGATCCCCGCCAGCACCAGTTCATGGGTGGTGCGCAAGGCCGGCGGCAAAGGGCCGGGGTCGAGACTGGCCAGCAACTGCTGCGCCTCATCGAGCTGTCCGATCAACAGCAAACGGCGGATGTGCAGATACCGCGCATGAGCGGCATTGACCCGGTCACCGTGCTGTTCAAGGGTGACCCGCGCCGTTTCGAGCGCCTTGACCGGCCAGCCGAGATCCCGCGACGCCAGGGCGATTTCGGCCTCGGCCACCACGCATCGGGCACGGGCCAGCACCTCCCTGGGCGAAAAGGCCCGTTGCGCACGCTTGACCAGCGCCCGGGCGCGCACCAGATCGCCCAGTTGCGCCATGGCGATACCGCGCAGGGCCAGCGCCGGTGCATCGTCGCGCAAGGCCACGCGGTCCAGTGCCCCCAGCGGATTGCCCGCCGCCAGCGCCTGGGCGGCGGCCGTGATCATCGAGTCCATCGAAATCCCGCCACGCTTGTCACTCCCACCATTCGATACCCGGGTTTAGTCTAATTCACGACCTTTCACCAGGAGCGTACAGCGATGAACACGCACCTACGGTCGGTGATCGGGTACACAGTGGCGCCATCACCCTGGTTGATGAACGGGAACGCGCTGTCGCCGCAGACTTGCTGGTAGACCGCGTTAAAGGCATGGCCACTCAGGTTGTGAGTGAACAGGGCATGGTCAGGCTCCTCTTGACCGTATTTCATACCTGTAAAGGATGTCTCCGGTTTCTACCAAAACTACTGCCGGCATGGTTTTCTGGGATACACGTGAGCGGTTTTTTTTGCATGTGAGAATCTGAAAAACCACCAACTCCAGTTTTCCAGGCTACGGTCAAAAAAAGATTAAATAATCGGGAATATGGAGTTCGCTCAACCTGGAAAGTTAAATCGAGAAAGAATTCTGTAGGAAATATCTCTCTTGAGAAAAAGAAAGTTTACCTCACGCATAGGACGAAGCTGACTTAACAAACAATCTATGCACTTTAAAATTCTTTCGTACAGCGCCTGACCTGTATAGGCGACACACAAAGCCGTCACTTGCAAGTAGATTGGCTTACTGGACAGAGGTGATATCGTGTTAATAATCATTTCGCTAGCAATGACTTTATTCTTGTGCCTCCCAGTAAAGGGTTTCGCATTACTTATAAAATCGAAATTCGGCGGCAACATTCGAAGCGAACATCTTCATGCATTCATCAATCCAATTATAATCTCCATTATAATTTACTCCGCTCCAAAATTGACGATTTTTCTAGGCTATCAACCTTGACGACTCATTCCTCATATACAACAGGATTGGGAGCCATAGCTGGCTCGCCACGAACACGCCCGACAGAATAAAACCATAACAAGATACGATAGTGAGAGGAAGAGCATGAGCAGGGATACCTTGAAAAGACTTAAGCTAAGAGACCAACTATCAGTAGACCCTTTTAAAATCTTTTCATTATTTGAAAAAACCGTACTCGCTTACATAGCGATAGGTTTAGTTCTTATTGTCATGAAAAAAAACAAGTCTAATAGAAGCAAGCCTGGACAGCGCTACATGCGCAACAACAGGCTATTTAGTCATGACCACCAAGCTATTCTATCATGACGAATCGCTTTCTGAGCTAACAACCCATACTGATATAAACCCAGACAAACTGAAGAGCGCAATGCTCGCCATCGATTATTCAGAAAGAGAAGATGGCATCTACTACCTCAAGAAAAGAATGTTCGCATTTTTTACTTCTGCAAATCCGAGTTAATTACCTACAAAGCTAACGATGAAACGGCCACCCTTACAGGACCACACAACAAGCCACTAAAACTTTCAAATATAATAGTATGAGGTCGCTACAGGTGCGGCGCCGTGCAAAAGTAAAAACAGTAAATTCCCGAGAGCGAAAATTATTGTTCATCTCTTGTTGAACCGGTCCAAACCGTGGAGGGTTCACAACCAATAACGAGCAATGCAATGCGGATTCCCGTGCAATCCGGCAACAGTGTCTATCCCGCCGACCGATTTTTGCGCCCCCGCCAAACGCCTAACGCTTTAACCACGAGGTGAAGATCATGAAACTGTTGAACATCGCACTCTTGCTTGCGCTGGCCAGCGCCGGCACCCAGGCCTTGGCAGACGACAGTCACGCGACTGCCACCACCTGCCAACTTCCGGTTGAAACCTCCACGTACGGCACCAGGCTTGATATCAAACGCGTCATCGAAGTATCGGACATCGCCAACGAATGGGACCGGTCCCGGCGCGCATGACCTATGAAGATTCCCGGGGCTAACGCCGCACTATTGAATATCAAGTCATGGACAGCAAAAGCTCGCGGCATCGAGAATTTTTCATCAAGGGCGAGCGCCCGGAATGAGTGCTTGAGAAGTTCCGCGCGTGGCCGTCGTCGAGCAGCAACGGGTGTAATCACGCCGGAGGAATCGTCGCCAGCATACCGATCAGGATGGTCAACAACAGAAAACCGCCGAGAAAAATCGTCATCTTGGCCATGCGGCCTCCCACACTATGAATTGGCGGTACAGCGAGCGCCCAGTGCTGCCGTACCGGAGATTTATTGTGGGCTGGTGGCTGTATCCGTTACAGAGGCAGATTGCACTGAAAAATACGGATCAGATGCGTTTTCAGGCTGTGCTTCAGGGCGTTTTGCACAGAGGAGTTTGCGGCCGATGTCCACAAAAGGCGTGACGATCAAACCCTTCATCGTCAGGTAACGTTCGTGATCCTGCTCCCCGGTGCCGAAGGCGATGACCTCGGGTGTGGACCGGGTGACGTACAGCGTGCCGAACATCCAGTCCCACAGCGACAGGTTGATGCCGAAGTTCTTGTTGAAGTGTCGTGGCGCATCACTGTGATGGATCTGGTGTTGAGCCGGGCTGCTCAGCACCCGCTCAAGCACCGGCCCGAAGGACAACCAGACGTGGCTGTGACGCAGGTTGGCCGCGAGGCAATTGAAGATGAACACCATGTAGGTCACGCCAAACAATGTGTAGCGGCTGATCTCTCCCCCGCAGGCGTACCAGAAGAAACCGGCAAAGGCGCCGATACAGATGATGTCCGTGAGCTTTTCGACCACTTCTTCCAGGAAGTGCACGCGACTGGCCGTCGCCGGCACCAGCACGGGCGCCGAATGATGGACTTTGTGGAAGGCCCACAGATACCGCGAATGAAACGCGCGATGGCCCCAGTAATGGCTGAAATCCTTGACCAGAAAAACGCCCAGCCCATAGAGCAGGGTCAGCGCCAGGTGCTCCTCCACTTGCGTGCGCGCGCCCCACAGCCCGGTGAAGAAGGCGATGTAGTCCGCCGAGCGCAGCACGTACGGATCGACCAGACCGACGATGGGCAGCACCAGGGCAACCTTGAGGATGGCCAGTACGAAGTAATAGCGGTAGTCGAGCAGCGCCGAGCGGTGCAGGTAAACCCGGCTGCCACCGATGAACTGAACGAAGGAGCGCGCGTCGGTCAAACCCCGGGATTTGCGGTACCGGAACAGGCAATAAGCGACGCTGTAAGACATGCAGAGAAAGGATAGACCGAGTCTGCCGTTGAAGTCGAAAATGCCCAGGAACTGCCGGGTGACCGGCTCGATGACCCACTGGGATAAATAAAGATGGATTGCGGCAAGAACATCCATACCGGACTGCCCGACGTAAATGGAAGGGCAATTGTAAATGAGAATGAGTCTTTAGTGTGCTGAATTATGTCCCGTTATCAGCCGCCCAGCGCAATGATCGCAAGGATCAATACACCTCCCGTAGCGGCCATGATCACCCCTCCCTGCCACTGCGTGGCGCCAGCGTATCTGGCGAGCATCCAGCCTGCGATGAACAGCACCACGAGCCCGATCAGGTTGGACAAACGGATGGCGAGCGCCGTCTGGTCGAGCAGTATGAACGGCACCACCAGCGGAAAGGTCGAGCCCACCACCAGCAGGAAAACACCGAACGCGCCCCTGAAGTCGTTCCAGCCGAGGCCGGCCCTGATCGGCAAGGGCGGCTGTTCGAGCAGCCGTCGGCGCAACAGTTCCAGACCCTCGCTGCCGGCAGCCGTCGCGAATTGCAATGGCAACACCTGCGCAATCAACGCCTGACCGGCCGCGGCGTCCGCGCCATTGCGCAGGGCCAGGTACAGCTTGATCCTGCGCGTGCGCTCGACCAGTGCGCGCAACAGGTACATGACCGCATCGGCCAGTCCCCAGGCGAGATTGCAACCGAGCGCGGCCAGCATCATCGTGCGTTCGGCGGCCTGGTCTGCCGTGGCCACGCTGATGGTGCCGGTGAACGTCATGGCCATCAGCAGGCCGAAGATCACCTCGGTAATGCGCTCGACAGGGTCAAGTACAGGCGCCCTCTCGAATTGATCATTGCCTGGCATGAATTCACCTCCCCCTGGGCTGCCTGCACGGTACCGGTCGACGCTTCGGCCAGGCACCGGTTGCCCGGGCTGGATATCCGCATCCCCGTCAAGTGTAGATTGAACGGCTACACTCATGCGCACACGTTATCTGCTTCAAGAGGAGTGGTTCATGCTTGATTACTTCGCGTTGGGCCTGCTGATTTTTGTCGGGCTCGTCTTGTTCTACGGGATCATCCTGCTCCACGACATCCCCTATGAAATTGCCGTCCACCGCAACCACCCTCACCAGGATGCAATCCACGCCACCGGCTGGGTCAGCCTGTTCACCCTGCACGCGCTCTGGCCGTTCCTGTGGATCTGGGCGATGGCCTATCGAGAGGACCGGGGCTGGGGTTTCAGTGACGGACACTCACCCAAGAGCCATGTGGTTCACCTCGAACAACAGGTCGCCGAACTGCAAGGCCGGATCGAGCGCCTTGAGGCGGCGACGGGCACGCCACAGAGCAGGCGGCCAACGGACAATCTCGGCGAGGGCATTTGAGCCATGGATCTCTTACTCATACTGACGTATGCGGCACTCTGCGTTGCCATCTTCAAGATCTTCCGCATCCCCCTGAACAAATGGACGGTGCCCACGGCGGTGCTGGGCGGGATCGTGATTATCGGCGCGCTGATTTTCACCATGAACTACAACCACCCCTACTCCGAGGTGGCGCGTTCCTATTTCGTATCGGTTCCGGTGATTCCCGTGGTCAGTGGCCAGGTGATCGACGTGCCGGTCAAGACCAACCAGCCTCTGGAAAAAGGCGATGTGCTGTTTCGTATCGACCCGGCGCCTTTCGAGTACCGGGTCAAATCCCTCAAGGCACAGCTGATTGCCGCCCAGGCCGATCGTGTGCGGATCACCGAGTTGATCAAGCGTAATTTCAGCACTCAACGGGAACTGGATATGGTGGTTGCCCGGACCGACGACCTGAAGGCACAACTGGACAACGCGCAGTACGAACTCGACAACACCACGGTGCGTGCGCCCAGCAAAGGCTTCGTCACCCATGTTTCGCTGCGTCCGGGCATGATGGCGACCAAATTGCCGCTGCGCCCTTCGATGGTGTTCATTCCCGCCGAGGGGCATTACCTCTCGGCGTGGATGCGACAGAACAGCCTGTTGCGCCTGACCGAGGGTGATGAGGCCGAAGTCGCATTTGACGGCATTCCCGGGAGGGTGTTCGAAGGCAAGGTCAAAACCGTGGTGTCGGTCATCGCCGAAGGCCAGATCCAACCGTCGGGCACGCTGATCGGTTTCACCGGTTCGCCACCGGCCGGCCGGGTACCGGTGATCATTGAAATCACCGATCCCGACTATGCCCAGTACGCCGACCTGATGCCCGGCGGTGCCTACGGCCAGGCGGCGTTGTACAGCCAGCATTTCCATCACATCGCGATGATGCGCAAGATCCTCCTGCGCATGGCTGCCTGGATGAACTACATCTTTCCGTTCCACTAACCCGCCAGCGTCGGCAACGGGCTCAATCCTTGAATTGGGTCAGTTGCCGGCTCAGCGAACCGGCCTGGTCGCACAGTTGCAACGACTGATCGAGCAGGCTGCGGATCGCGGTGCTTGAAGTATCGGGCGTGGCATTGAGGGGGTACGGCGCTAGAGAATCCAGTGGAGCAGCAGCTGCGAGGCAATCCAGGGAGAGGCCTGGGTCACCGCCCATGCCAGCAGTGCGCACACGAACAGGTAGCCCGCAAAGAACTTGAACATCGCGCTGTTGCCCATGCAGCCCTCCCGGCTTTACAGCCATACGGGGCGTTCAATGCGAATGCGTAACCATTACGATGCGCGTCTCACCCGTAAAGGATTCGATCGCCCGAATGGTGTGCAGTTCCATAGGCCGGGTAATTCACAGGCTTGCCCACCCTTTGCATTCGACCTGACCCATCATCGGCGCCGGCAGGTCAACGCGCTCAAAGGGTCAACGCCATCGCCAGTACGCCGGACAACGCCAGCATCATCAGCAACGCAACAAACATCAGACTCAACTGAGCGAGCTGCTTATAAAGGTGTGTCGATCGTTTCGTGATCAGAGCAATGGATTTAGTCGTGGAAGCCATCACCAATTCTCCCTTTCCCGCCGCACATGTAATAGCTCTCGCGAACAATTGGCCGGGCTGGCCGTCGGTGGCGATCTGAAAGATGACTGCACGTTGGGTGCAAGCGCGTTGTTAGCCCGTGACGTGTTCCGGGAAGGAGCATCGTGCAGGGCGGGCTTGACCTGAGCAGTAAGGCGATGGCGTTGCATGCTGGCGTCGCTGGCTTCATTTTTTCACCCCTCGCGTCATGGGACGAAAACTGTTGCGGGTACCAAGGGGTTAAGCAACGAATGAGCCATCACTACGGGGCCAAGAAAAAGTCCGAATTAATGAACAAGCTGTTTGACGGTGTGCCAGGCGAGACGCAAATTTGGTGAAAAAGGCCCGGTCAGGTGGGTGTAATAACCCATGTGTGGGGATATCCGCGGCCCTATTTCTGTAGGAGCGAGCTTGCTCGCGATAAACCCGAGAGCACCGCGGGGTACCCGGCAACCCGCGTTATCGTTGACGACCATCGCGAGCGAGCTCGCTCCTACAGGGTTTGTGTTTTCACCGGCGGCCAATGCCATCTGTAGGAGCGAGCTTGCTCGCGATAAACCCGAGAGCGCCGCGGGGTACCTGCCAACCCGCGTTATCGTTGACGACCATCGCGAGCGAGCTCGCTCCTACAGGGTTTGTGTTTTCGCCGGCGGCCAATGCCATCTGTAGGAGCGAGCCTGCTCGCGATAAACCCGAGAGCACCGCGGGGTACCCGGCAACCCGCATTATCGTTGACGACCATCGCGAGCGAGCTCGCTCCTACAGGGTTTGTGTTTTCGCCGGCGGCCAATGCCATCTGTAGGAGCGAGCTTGCTCGCGATAAACCCGAGAGCACCGCGGGGTACCCGGCAACCCGCGTTATCGTTGACGACCATCGCGAGCGAGCTCGCTCCTACAGGGTTTGTGTTTTCGCCGGCGGCCAATGCCATCTGTAGGAGCGAGCTTGCTCGCGATAAACCCGAGAGCGCCGCGGGGCACCTGCCAACCCGCGTTATCGTTGACGACCATCGCGAGCAAGCTCGCTCCTACAGGGTTTGTGTTTTCGCCGGCGGCCAATGCCATCTGTAGGAGCGAGCTTGCTCGCGATAAACCCGAGAGCGCCGCGGGGTACCTGCCAACCCGCGTTATCGTTGACGACCATCGCGAGCGAGCTCGCTCCTACAGGGTTTGTGTTTTCGCCGGCGGCCAATGCCATCTGTAGGAG